>JAJFLO010000473.1 GCA_021772675.1 Verrucomicrobiota bacterium
GGAATGACTATAACTTTCGTCTGTAGTAATACATTAAGGGCAATGCTATCAATGTTAGTGGTGCTATTTTTTATTGGAATACCCGTTTATTCTCAAGGAGAAAACCAACTTGTAGAAGTATTGGAGAATGGACTGCAAATCGCTGTAAAAGAAAGTCATACCGCGCCTGTTTCGGATATTCGAATATATGTTAGAACAGGAAGTATATATGAACAGCAATATCTGGGAACTGGAATTTCTCATGTATTTGAGCATTTGATCAATGGCGGAACAACTCGTAACTATACAGAAAAAGAAATCAATGAAGCAATTGATAGCCTAGGAGGTGCTAATAACGCGTACACAACAAAAGATCATACATGTTATTTTATTACGACATCGTCAGAATTGACGACGAAGGCGATAGATATCCTAGCTGACTGGATGATGAACAGCGCATTTCCACAAAATGAATATAAACGTGAATTAGGTGTCGTCATGGAGGAGCTGAAAAAGGGAAAAGAAGAACCATATCGAATCCTGAGTCAACAACTATACAGGACAATGTTTAAGATTCATCCGGTAAAATTTCCAGTGATTGGGGAAGAATCACTTGTCAGCAAAATTACGCATCAAAACATCCTCGATTACTATGACATGATGTACGCTCCGAATAATATGATTATCGTAGCTGCGGGTGATTTTAATAAATATGAGATCATGAATCACATAAAAAAAGCCTTTGAACCCTTTGAACGCAAGATTATTCCCGCATATTCTTTGGTCGACGAGCCGAAACAACTCGGAAAGCGGCAAAAAACAGTGACAAAAAAAAGTATTGCTGAAACTTATTTTGCACTGGGTTACCACACAGTCAGTATTGATCACAACGATTTATTCGCTCTTGATGTTTTGAGTTTTATACTATCAAATGGGGGCAGTTCGCGAATGAAAAAATCGCTAGTTGAAGAAAAACGACTGGTATCTTCAATTTATTCTCATTCCGAAACGCCACAGTATAATGCCGGTACTTTTACGATTAAAGGGGTTTGCAAGAATGAGTATACCGATAGAGCAATTCAAGCCGTATTGGAGGAATTAGAGCAAATCAAGCATAAACCAGTCACGAACAAGGAGTTGGAGAAGGCAAAAAAACAAATGATCGCTGGCGATGTTTTAGGAAATCAAACAGCATCATCCGAGGCGAGTCGACTAGGGGTAAATCTTCTAATGACCGGCAATCCTGAATTTAACAAATTTTACCTTGAAGGTATCAAAAAGGTGATGCCAGCAGACATTATTCAGGTAGCGAATCAGTACTTTTACGATGACAATTTATCAATTGTTAGGCTGCGTCCAGAAGAAATCAAAACTAGCGCTCAAAGCAAAATTGAAATGGCTGCAATTCAAAATACAAAAAAATTGCTACTTGATAACGGTATTCGCGTACTTGTAAAAAAAAATCCAAACATTCCCTTGGTGAACTTAAAAGCAATGTTTATCGGCGGTGTATTACATGAGCCTCTAAACAAAGCAGGTATTTCGCAAATTACCGCAGCACTGCTTACAAAAGGTACAACATCACGGTCGCGCAACGACATTGCTACTGCGTTCGACAGTATTGGCGGTTCATTTTCATACACTTCAGGGAACAACGCATTTGGGATCAATGTTGAAGTATTAAAAGAAGATTTCCAATACGCACTGGAAATTTTTGCTGATATGCTTATAAATCCAGCGTTTGATGAAAATGAGTTAGAAACAATAAGACAAAATACACTATCGGCAATTTCCAGACGAAATGACCGTTGGGATAGCGAAATTTCCTATTTCTTCAAACAAAAATTTTACAATGATCATCCCTACCGTAACGATTCGCTTGGAACTAAAGAATCGATTCAATCTATCACAACTGCCGACGTCCGTGATTTTTACAACCGTTTTGCAATACCCAAACGATGCGTCGTATCTGTTTTCGGCGACATAGACGAAAATAGCGCCCAACAAACGATTGCAGACGTTTTGGGTGGATTCAACGCAGAAACAATTGACCTGCCAAAAATATTGCCAATGAAAGCAATTAAAGAGAATCTGACAGCAGTAAAGATGGTGGAAAAATCGTTGGCTGCTGTATATCTGGGATATCCCGGAACAGATTTATCCAATCCAGATCGATATCCATTAATTGTCATGGACACGATTTTATCCGGATACGGTTATCCCGGAGGCTGGCTGCATGAACAGCTCAGAGGCAAGGACAAAGATTTAGTTTATGTTGTTCACGCGCATAATTTTACGGGTTTAGCGCCGGGGCATTTCGGAGTGACAGCAGCATCATCTTCAGAGAAAATGGATGAAGTTATATCTATAATTCTAGATAATATTGAGACAATTAAGTCAGCCCGAGTTTCTGAAGAAGAAATGTTAAAAGCTAAAACCATTTGTAATACGATGGAAAAATTAAGTAGGCAGACCAATAATGCCATGGCAATGAAAGCAAATTTGGACGAACTATATGGATTAGGTTTCGATTACTCAAACACATTTTCCAATCGTATTAATCAGGTGACTGCAGACGATGTATTTCAGGTTGCAAATAAATATTTGAATCACTATGTCCTTGCCCGCACAAAACCAAATGAAAATCCAAACTAATCCATTCGATGAATTTTACGCATAATCTGCACGACATCGCAACAAAATCCCCTCAGAAAATTGCTGTATCATTCCCAAATTCTACCTACCTTAATCGAAAACTATCATACGCATCCCTGACATTCAGTGAGTTCAACCAGCGCTGTGACCGGTTTGCATTCAGTCTTAAATCGTCAGGCATAAACAAAGGCATGATGGTTAGTTTTATGGTTAAACCGAACATAGATTTCCTACCTATAATTTTTGCACTCTTTAAAGTAGGTGCAATTCCAGTACTAATTGACCCAGGAATGGGACGACAAAATTTGTTTGCTTGCTTAAATCATATTAAGCCTCACGCGCTCATCGGTATTCCGGCCGCACATTTAGTTCGTAAGTGTTTTCCGAAAAACTTTCAAAGCATTAAAATTAATATTACCACCAGTAAGTTTGGATTTGCTGGGGCGATATCTCTGTATAAAAACCAAAATAGGGATGAGGCAGAATTCAATATCTCAGAAAATAATCCAGAAGATACTGCGGTAATAATATTTACTACCGGCAGTACTGGCGTCCCCAAAGGCGTAGTCTACACCCACAATATGCTTAATGCACAAACTCGATTGATAAAAACAAAATATAATATTAAACCCGATGATATTGACATGCCAGGATTCGCATTTTTCTCTATTATCAGCATTTCATTGGGAATGACAGTAATCTTCCCGAAAATGAATCCGACACGACCAGCCGATGTTAATCCGAAAAATATTATTGACATCATTAATGACAAAAATGTGTCATTTTCATTCGGTTCTCCGGCGCTTTGGAATACAGTAAGCGCCTATTGCATCAAGCACAATATCAAATTTCCGACCTTGAAAAGAGTTCTGATGGCCGGTGCACCCGTACCCGGATATCTTCACGAACGAATGCTTCAGAACATTCTTTCCGCCGATGCCGAAGTTTACACTCCTTACGGCGCCACGGAAGCACTGCTTACAACCAGTTTTAAAGGCAGTGCAGTTTTAGCCGAAACAATGGAAAAAACAAAAAAAGGCCAGGGGTATTGCGTAGGATTCCCATATCCTGAAATCGAAATTGATATCATAAAAATCAGTGATGATCCGATAGAAAATATCACCAACATGAAACCATTATCCGCAAACAAAAAAGGGGAAATTATCGTTAAGGGGCCGGTTGTCAGTCGAGAATATATAGACATGCAGGAACAAAATAAGGTTCACAAAATATTTGAAACAGCGGATAAGGTAAATGGCCCTTTCTGGCATCGTCTAGGCGACATTGGTTATATTGACCAACAGGGAAAATTATGGTTTTGCGGGCGAAAATCGCATCGTGTTGAGACTGGATTAAAAACCATGTATACGGTTTGCTGCGAAGCCATATTCAATGAGCACCAGAACGTGTATCGTTCTGCACTTGTCGGCTTGGGACGGGATCGATGGCATCAAACCCCCGTAATCATTATTGAACCGAAAAAAGACAGATATCCGAATTCACGAACTGATCAGACTGCATTCGTGAAAGATTTATTAAACCTGGCTAAAAAGAATGAGTTGACACAGACGATAAAAACCGTATTATTCCATAAAAATTTTCCGGTAGACATTAGGCATAACGCCAAAATATTTCGGGAAAAGTTGACGATTTGGGCAGGAGGAGAAGTCACATAAAGTAAATAACCACGTGGGATCATTTTATCCCCCATCCAGCGGCTATCTATTCCACTCAAAAAACAGGAATTGCCCAGTTATACTGGGATAAATTATGGATAAACTGGGTTTGTAAAGCGTGCAAAAGCAGCATACCCTGCTAGCAGTCTGTCGGACTTTGGAAATCGTTGCGAGAAAATCGTCAAATTGAGAGCATTTTTGTCCAAATTTGAGGAATATATTGCGCCCCGTGGGATCGACAATAATTTGGACAAAAATGCGCCAAGAATGCGGTTTTCGCAGTAGATTCTTCCAAAGTCCGACAGGTTGCCAGGGTGCAGCAAAAACTTTGGTCCGGGGATGCACATCTCAGCTTTGTGTGGCAAGGCAATGTATACCGACAGCCATCAGGTTTCTGTAAAATTGTTGCCTGAAATGAATAACGAATGTCGAAAAACCTACTACTTGCAGTATATTTCAGAAATCCTTTAGCGCGGGAGTATGTTACTTGCAAAAAACCCAAGTATTGATTAGAGAAAATTTCACAATGAAAGTGAATTTTCCTTCACTGAGATGTAAAATTGAGTTAATCGGCTTATTTGAGCAGAAATTAGGGCTCGCAGCAGCTGTCCAAGAATTAAAAGTTTTTCCTGAGAAAATAACATTGATCTCATGCGTTTCTGCAAACAGAAGGGTCACTTGCAAAAGTATCTTTGACCGCACATCAATCTATTTTGGACGTGAGTCCCGTTGGGACAACACCCCTCACGGGATGCACACAGGTGAATTTCAGGTTTTGCTTGTTTGTCAGCTGACGGATACCCACTCCTCAAAATTGACTGTGAGCCAAAAGAAATTGATGCCCAATAGGTTGTGACGGATTAACGGCATTTTTATCAAGTATACAGTTAGCCTGCATTATTCATAAACTTTTGTAGTGAGAGTCATCAGATTGCGTGAGATCAGTGAGTTATGAATTTCATTCGCGTGCAGAAATAGTGTTAAAAATCCGCCGTGGTGAAAACTATTTCGAACCCGAATAACTTCACAACTCGTTGATATTATGTGATATGATGACTTGTGATAGAAAGTTTATGCATAATGCAGGTTAGTACAGACATTAAGGTAGGTATACACGTAATTGCTTACTTGATAACCCTGCCGCCAATACGTTCTCAATGCGGTTCAAATAGACTTTTGCAAGGGGCTCAGAATTACAATTAAATCAAATTAAAAGAAGTTGATACTATGCTGGCACTTGTTACAGGCGGCGGTGGTTTTTTAGGAAGGTGTATTGTCGAAAAACTACTTGCCAGAAATGATAGCGTTCGAGTGTTTTCCCGCAGCGAGTATCCAGAGTTAACTGCATTAGGTTGCGAAAGTTTTCAGGGGGATTTGCGTAATCAAGAATCGGTTATGAACGCTGTAAAAAATGTTGATACAGTTTTCCATGTCGCCGCATTAGCAGGAATCTGGGGGAAAAAAAGTGACTATTTTTCAATAAACGTCAATGGCACATTAAATGTCATAAATGCCTGTCTTAAGCATAAAGTACCCAAACTCATTTACACAAGTTCACCTAGTGTTGTGTTTGCAATGAAAGATATCAATGATGGAAACGAAACGTTACCCTACCCTAATCGTTACTGTGCGCATTATCCTAATTCAAAAGCCGTAGCTGAAAAATTGGTGCTTGAGACAAATTCAGTTAAGGGGCTTTACACCAGCTCATTAAGGCCACATTTAATATGGGGCCCAAGAGATCCGCATATCATTCCAATGTTAATTAAAAAAGCTAGTACTAAATCACTAGTCCAAGTAGGTAAAGGGAAAAATATCGTTGATATAACCTATGTTGACAACGCTGCGGATGCCCATATTCTCGCGGCAGACAAATTAGCTCCAGATTCAGCTGTCGCCGGTCAATCGTATTTTATAGGCGATCAGCAACCAGTTAACCTGTGGGAGTGGGTTAATTCACTCCTGAACCAGTTTGACATTCCATCGATTACAAAAACGATTCCCTATAGCGCAGCATTTGGTATAGGGGCCGTTATGGAATCCCTTTATTCAATTTTCCCGCTAAATGGAGAACCCCGAATGACACGATTCCTTGCAGCACAGTTTGCTTTATCTCATTATTTCAGCCATGCAAAAGCGCAACAAGATTTTAATTATACCCCCTCCGTTTCAAATATAGAAGGACTTAAAAAAACGGTGGCATGGTTTAACTTGAATAAATCAGAAAGTCAATAATAACATAGACAATGCCATCTTTCTCTGTAGAATAGCATAATCCCCCTTAACTCTGGAATTATACGAATTTAGCCCGAATTTATCACAAGCAAGAGTTCAAGTCGACAGCTAATATCTCGGCATTGATGAATCGATTTCGATCGACCATGCATCAACACCGCCAGTCAAACTTTTTACGTTATTAAAACCAACTGTGGCTAACTGATCGGCAGCCATCAGACTTCTCATACCATGATGACAAATGGTAACGATCTGTTTTTCCCTGAAGTTAACAATTTCATCAATACGGCCATCAAGTTCATCTAAAGGAATTAATATTGATCCTTCAATTTTAGAAAAATCATATTCTTCTGCACTTCGAACGTCCAAAAGCAGAACATTATCTGCAGCGTCTATTGATTTCTTTAAATCTACCGGTAAAATTGTATTTTTGTCTTCGCTCATAGTTTTGATATTTCATCTTGAATCACTGTATTTTTTTTATATTCAATGAATAACAATAAACAACAAGTTTACCTCATGGGAGGAATAATACTATTTATAATTATTAGTTTGTGTGTGACTAAGTTCGTTTTAACTACTAAAGAAAACAAGGGTAATCCTGCAAGCCTCAAAGGCAATAATCGAGAAAATGTAATTACCAAAAAAAATATTAATCGAGGTAAAAATTTATATACCTCATGTATCGCCTGTCATGGAGAAATGGCTCAAGGAATTCATCATTTTAAGGCACCGTCACTTATCTCTCTCGACAGCTGGTATATTGTTGCTCAAATCGAAAAATATAAAACTGGTCTGCGCGGCAATAATCCCAAGAACAGCCTGGATATGCAAATGCGTCCATTTGCTTTAATGTTATCAAATAAGCAAGATATGAACGATGTGGCTGCTTATATCTCAAGCTTAAAACAAACATACAGTGAATCCCCTAAAAAAACTGTAAATGCCGACATCACCAGGGGAAAACAACTTTATTCCACCTGTATTGCCTGTCACGGCACTGATGGTAAAGGAGATAAGTCATTAAATTCTCCGTCATTAGTAGGACAACATGATTGGTATATCCTGAAACAATTACAAAATTTTAAAGACGGTTTGCGAGGTACAGCAAAAGGAGATTCAACGGGTGCAATTATGCGTCATGCTGCATTAGCGATTGGCGGCGAAAATTCTATGAAAGATTTATCGTCTTATATCGCCACCTTCGAATAAACTATCTTACTCTTTTTGCAGACGACTGTCACTCAATTGGGTCGTATAAAATAACATGCACTTTCAGGGTATTATACCGACTGCCATCAGGTTTTCGACAGGTTTCTGTAAAACTGTCGCCTGACATGACAAACGAATGTCGAAAAATCTACTGCTTGCAGTATATAAGAGCGTATCGTCGTTTAGCCTGGATTATGCAATTAACGTTTTGTGATGAGAGTTATTAAATTGCTTATATTCAATGGTTTGACCTAGCGGTCTGTCGAGTTCTGCTAAGCAAAATCGCGAGACAAATTAAGACTTTGAATTTAGGTGATATACGCTTTTGTAACAGAAGTACCGTGAGAAATCCGGGTTAGCGAGTTAATACTTCCACCTAAAGGCGGGACAAACTTAACCCAATTCATGTTTTGTGGTAATTTAAAACCATTCAAAAATCTCACATACTCAGGGTTAAGGTGGTTTTTGCTAAATTTACTCATTTTTTAGATTCTCCAAAACATTTTGCATATTCTGGTTTAGTTGAGTAAATTTACCGTTAAACAATAAAAAGTGCTTTGTCGATTATGGATAAAACAAGTTCATTACCATTTGATATATTAGTAAAAATACTGGTATTGATAAAATTCTACACAATATGGATCATCATATTAATTGCCATACCTTCGATTTTATTCTTGACGTCGTTTTTTCTTCCCGTCAAAGAATTGCAAATAGATTCAGGCATTTGCGTGCAATGCGGAGCAACCTATTCAAAATCATTGGTTAAATGGTGGACAATTCCCGTAAAAAAAAGCAAGACAATCTTTTATCGTGAAGAGATCGAAAATCTTTATGATTTTGTTATCGCCCAGAAACACGACCATGAATGGTGTCCAGCATACACTGAAAATAAAAAAGGCAGCCTTTTATTCTGGAAATCTGAGTACAAAAACATGGGCGAGAATGAAGTATACCCAATATACCAACCTCGCCTCACCCATATCGCACTGACTATGGCAGAATATTTACGTTATTCTGGACAAGATTTTAGAAGAGAGCTATGTCGGGAAATTATAACCTCCAGAATGGTAGATTCCTATAATAATGTGTGCCTCACCTACGATAGTTCGAATGCACGGGATGTAAAAACAGCAAGGAAAATTTGGGAAGAATGGTTGGAGAAGCGTAAAAACTCAGTTATAGAACCAGTCGATAAAGAGAAAATTCCTGGATGGGCAAATTCTTCAGATCTTCACATTCCATCTAATGTTGCAATTGAGGATAACCAGAAAAAACAGTCTAGTGATTACTGCCGTTTTTGGTTTTTCTAACTCACATTTTAGGTTTCATTTTTGATTTGTTAAAGTAACTCGGCCATTCCTGGCTGAGATGCCTTGTGATTTGCGCAGCCAGGAATGACCGCGTTACTCAGTTTTGATTGCAAGTTAACCATATTTGAATAACAAATCAA
>JAJFLO010000474.1 GCA_021772675.1 Verrucomicrobiota bacterium
CTTAAGGTAAAACCTGTTCGGATTTTGACAATATCATGAAGAAATGTTTTTAATTTACAAACCGGAAAGAAATAGAATTGCCAAACCGATAACTGACAGAGAAACATGACAATTCCGAAGAATAATGTGATGCAAGGACAGGATAAGACGCTTGGCAGATATCATGATCAGCTCTGCTGGAGTGATATCTGCCAAGAGGCTTTTGCTGCGGAGCGATAGGAGGCGTTGAATTACCGGAAATGATTGATCGCGGGGCTTTTGCCGGACACGCTTTGCACCACGAATGAGCCGCGCTGTGGCCGGTGTGTCTGACGTGCGGAGGGATGGCGGAGGTCCGGCGACGATAGGGGCCGTATGGTAACGGGGCGGGAGTCTGAGCGTGCGAAGACGGAGCCACGGCCATGCGTGACCCGGCCCACGGCAACTATACAGAACCTCGCGTTATGCGACGACAGCGGCGGAAACAAGGGCCGAAAAGGTGGCTGCTGACGTGGGAATGGAAGGTCCATGAAACGGCTGCAGTCACCCGGCCCGCCGCCGCTGACGTGCGTAGCGAACGCATAACGACAGGGTTCTGTATAGGTGACGGGGGTATCGTCGTCGGCCCGCAGCGATCCCGGAGCACGACAGACACACCGGACACTGGGCGGCGGACGTTGAATTCACATTGGCACTCCGAATAACACGCCAGTGGAGGGGCATGGAATTTCTCAAGCAACTAATGATATTGGCGAGACGGGAGCGGAGGCTGGCACGGTAAGCAGGGTTAAATGACAGCTTTGCTGGCGTGCAGCCTGCAACCGGGACAGCCGGAGCGGAAAACAAGAATTTCACTAAAGACAACTTTATATCTGCGCTATGGCGACAAGGTACCCTGAATTTCATGCTTTTCGTCAACACGAAATTGGGTCTGAAAATGAAGCGGGAATAGTTGCAAGTTTTGTCTACCAAGTAAAGCGCAAATCTCTTGTATCTCCTCCTGTATAAACTCTGGGAGGTTAAGATTCAGAACAATCTCCTTTCCCTCGACAAAAAGACCAAACGCATAGAAACTCTCTCGACCGATTACATACCCATTAAATGTCTCTCCATCCGACGTCTTGAATATAGCTCGAAAGAATAACGAGGGATCACCCTCTGGTAATGTTTCGGGATTTTCTACCGGACAGTGCCCCTCGTTTGTCTTATCCCATTTCCAGACAGGATGCCTGTCGAATAGCTCTTTGGTTAGATTCTTGACCATATCAGCGGATCTTTCCTGATTGACGTAGGACGCTCTCGGCCGCTTTTCGCCCTGCTGCATTGGGAGTCACGACTATGTTCTGTCCTCCATTCACTGGATTAAATTTTTGGAGGAACTCTTTTTTTATGCTGGGATCGCTGAGTGATACGCGTTGTATTGGGATATTGTTTACTCCGCCATTCTGGAATGCTGCTAATCGCCGATTGTCCAAAGTAATTAGCTCACCATTGCGCTCTACAACGCGAATCGCCGGGATATCATCGACACTCTTACCGTTACGTAACTGTCTTGCCAAGTTATCTACAGTGCCATTCGAGCTAAAATTCTGGCTAATTGTAGGTTGGCTGAATCGAACATCTAGTGGGTTGGCTCCACTCTTTGGGGCTTTTTGGGAAATTTTTGAGGCGGTTTGAGCGGCGTCAGCAACTTCGTCAATCTTTGATGTAAGCGCCAACGCGGAACCTGCACCAAGTGTAATCGTTTCACCAGCTGAAGTGAATAAATTGGATGCAGCTTCTGTTCCGGTAATAGTTCGTCCGATATCTTGTCCAGTAAGATCAACTCCATCATTGGCTTCTAAAGCTGCAACAATGAGATTGGCAACTGGTAAATTACTGGTAAACGTAAATGCGCCAGCCTGAAAACCATTCATACCAGCAACAACATTGCCATCTACCGTATCTAGAATGCCGTTATAAATTGCCGGTGCAGTCTTGTCAATATGAAGAACCGCCCTAGTAAGATCACCAGTAAAAGAAATAGCGGACCCAGCCAAAGATAAGGCAAATTCAGCAGCCCGTCTTTCCACTCCAAATAACCCGTATAGATCAAAAAAGATCATTGGATTATTACTGACATAAGCATATAGGTTTGGTCCGTCGGAATACCCGGAAGGATCGGCGGTGAGCCAGCGACCGGTGGTTGGATCATAATATCTGCGGCCGAAATATACCAGGCCGGTTTCTTCGTCGACACGCTTGCTGGAGAATCGCCAGGGATTGCCAATGGCTGAGACTGAAGTTTGTTGATCGTTTATCCATTCCAGACCAAATGCAGTATATTGGTACCTTTCAACAATACTTCCGCTCGAACTAATTCGCAGATTTACAACGTTTCCACGGTGATCGTGTATGGGATAATAGTATTGTCCATTATCTCCCATTTCTATGATCACGGCCGCACCAATTTCGGCACCAAAACCAATTCCCAAGACACGGAGAACAGTAATCTGTCCGTACACATCAATTGTTCCGATATCGTTCTGGCCGTCATAAAGATACCATTCCGATTTATCAGGATCCAAAAACCAGGAATTTGCACTGTATTCCCATTCATATACCGCTTTTGAGATACGACGATTAAAAGCATCATAGCTAAACTGTAGTAATTTCTTTTTATCATCACCATTTTTTTCAATTGAGATCAGGCGGTTCAGAGCATCATAGTCAAAGGTCGTTGTTGTTAAAAAATCAGTGTATCCATCGTCAACGTCAACGTGTTCTACTTTCTGGACTAAATTACCATTTTTGTCATAAGCATGGGACGTCACTGTATTCGGATCGTAATAAACGGTGATTTCCTTTTGATTGATTTCACCATTATCACTTTCGGCGATGACTGTGACAGTATGTGACGTTCCAACACCTAGAAGAATACCGAGACGACCATTATCCAGCACTTCCCACTTATGATTGGTAACAGTTGCATTATATGAGGTCTGGTTGTCTACCCAGACGGTAACTGAAGTTACCGGTGATCCCGGTGAAATATCCCGTGTTGGACCGATAATTCCGTTTACGGGAATACGAATATTGCCTGTTGCAGTCCCATCTACATTTTGTGATACCAGCTGATTGAGGTTATTGTACGAGTTTGCGGTAGTAATACCTGAATTTCCATCAACATTAAAATCTGTATTTGTAAGACGATTACCAAGAGAATCGTAGGTGTATTCGAAATTGTGTAAGTCGTATTCTTCTGGATTTAAGATGCCTGTTTCTTTTTTTAGCTGATATAAATCATCATATAAATATGATTTATCATTATTGTTCGATCCCAGGATTTTAAAATTTAAGAGGTTTCCCACGGGATCATACATATCTGCGTTTCCATCTTGCAGACCGAAACCCCATGAGTCATCATTCGGACCAAGAGAAATATCTGTCAATCGGTGCAGTTTATCGTGGGAATAGTTTATTCGATCGCCAGATAAGGTTGTTGACTGTAGGAGATTCCCCGTAAGATCGTAATTATCATAGCGATGAGTATATTCTGTAAAAACACTGAGATCATCAATATTATCGACATTTGATTGCCGAGACACGCCGGTCATAAACGCTGCATTATAGAGATAATCAATGGCCTTATTTCCAAGCAAAAGAACGCGTTTTTTGCGACCACTACGATCATAGGCATATTCAATCGATTGACCCGATGTCTGTGTTTCTGTCTCAAGTCGATTATATGCGTCGTAGGTGCGAGTTATCGGGTTGCCGTTGGCGTCATTTACAGCCGTTAGATTATTATTATTGTCGTAATGATATTCATAATTTACGGTGCCATCCGAGGAATAGAATGATTTTAAACGCCCGTGGTCGTCGTAGATACTGTGCAGTTTGACCCCATTCGGATTCGTCTGGATATCAAGCTGACCAAACTCATTGTAATGATAATGGGTTTCTTTTTCTTCAGTGGAGCCCACAGCTTCAACAAGTTTTGTTACCTGATTTACGTCGTTATATTCCCACTGGGTGCTGATTGTACGGAGAATATCATAGCTGGGAGCCGGTCCATAAACCGTATTGACTACTCGCGCCAAATTGCCGTTCGCATCATAAGTATTTTCCGATGCAGCAAGAATTTGGTCGGATGCATTACGATTTTCTAATCGATGCGGGCGACCTAAAACATCATTGATAGTAATTTGTTGATTATTTAAGGCATCAATTCGCGCTGTTTTAAGTTTGCTTATGTTATTGTCAACATAGGCAAAATCATAGTCAAACATTGTCACGTTGGCCAGCGTATCTGTGATGGTTAACGGATTACCCTGAGGATCGAATGTTGTCATGGTGGTTGCACCTGTCGATCCAGCTGTTTCCGGATATGTAATTACATCGGTTTGATTTCCTGCCTCATCGTAATCAAATGATGAACGTGTCAGAATTGTGTCGTTATGATCTTTAGTGAATTGTTCGTTAACACGATTCAAATTATCGAATACGATTTCGTCAATTGAATAATCGTCGTTCTCAATTCCAAACCAGGTTTTGGTTCGATGCTGCCTGTTCAGGGAATCATAGTGATACTCTGTCCGTGATCGATGAGCCACGTCAGGATCAGGAGGACCGATAGTTTCCTGAGGACGGCCAGCTTCGTCGTATATAAACGTGAATGTATTGCCTTCGGCATCCGTTTCGGAGGTTTTATTGAAATGATCGAAATATTGAATCGATGTTGCCCATTGAAAGGCATTATTTACAATAAAAAAGCGTTCTTCCAAGGGGCGTTGTAAAAAGTCATAACGATACTCAGAATAAGATTGGTTTTTGTTGATTGACGTTTGGATCGACCCCGAAAGATAGTATATAACCTGAGTTGACGTATTATCGGGAAATTCTGTTTTCGTTATGTTACCATTCAAATTGTAGGTTACTGTTGTCGACTGATTCCCGGGATCCGTAATGATCTGAATTAAGCCCAGATCGTCATAGTTAGTGGAGACGGAGGGATTGATTGATTCTAACTGATCATCTTGCCAAACGTTTACCCGGGGAGATATTCTTTGAATAATTCGATCTAAATCATCGTAATGAAATGTTGTAAAATTGCCAAACACATCCGTTTCAGTAATTTTATTGCTGTTCAGATCGTAATCAAATTGGGTAATCAGTTTATTATTGTTCCCGTCAAATTGCGTTGTCGAGGTCAGGCGATTACTGAAATCGTAGGTATTGATGATGATATCCAGCGCGTCGTTATCGGGCCGCGGACCATCAATGGCAAGCTGATTACCATTTCCATCATAGAGAATTGACGTGGTATTTCCAAGTGCATCGGCGGAGTATACGGGCCGACTCATAGCGTCGTATTCAGTTGTTGTGGAATATCGTAAAAGATCATTTTCATCATAGGTGTGTGTTGTGACGGGTAATCCCTGATTGTTGTAATCAATAACATTCTTTGTCAGCAATACTTCGGTTTGTGAATTCAGGTCGTAATAATAGTTTGACACTGTTTCGGGCAGGATATGAGCGGGGAACGACGCACGCGCGAGTGATTCTGAAATTGTGCGCTGAGTCACCGCTGTAAGCGAAAGTTCATGTTCATTAACACCGTTGTCCGTTATAATGCGTTCGACAATCCCATTGCCATTAGTTGAATATTCATAAAACTTTCGAATCTTTACCGGATTATTTAGAGGATTGGCATCACCATCGGCGTCACAGATAAATTCTTTGATTAGGTTACGATTATTATCGTAGTGATATCGAGTTACAGTGCCATAGGGATCCATTTCTAATGGCACGGTTATTGAGGTTAAAAGATTATCTGTGTAGGTATAATAGGTGCTGACGGATTCACCATTTACGGGATTGCCCTGATTGTTCAGGGCAAGGTAGCCTGAAAAATGTCCTGTTAATCGTCCAGTACGGGTCATTTCATTTATATTACCCAATGAATCTGTTACAAATTCCTGGTGCGAAAGAATATTTTCCTGACTGTCTTTCTCAAGCACGGCTACCAGGTTTGGACCGTCCCATTTCTTCTCTATGGTAGAATATAATTCATAGAGAAAATTCTCACCATTCATGATCGTATCGCCATTTCCGTCGCGCTGTTTAATAAAACGTTCTTTTGCGACGATCCGGTTTTTGGCATCATAATGATAACTGGTTTTATTGAGTTTCGGATCGTAAAAATCTGTCTGGCTGGTTAACACCTTAAAATTGAATAAAGGGAAACCAACTGAGCTGTCAATGGGTGCAAGGCCGATGATCAGATAATCTTTAGCATCGACGTAGCTGCCATCATAATCGGTATCAAGCCAAATGGGTTCATTTGCATCAAAAACGGTATCGTTATCGAGATCTTCAAAAAGAATATTGGCAAATTTAATGCCTGTGTCACCGTTGCTTGGTTCGCCATGAAATATCCGGTCGATGTCAGCGTCGTAGGCATTATTATTGTTTATATCGATCCACGCATGCTCCAGCGGAATCGATTCGTCAAAGTTGAAGTCAAATTTTCCATTTGCATTTTGATCGATGTAACAAAATTCGATAGCAGTATCCTGGTCAGGAGCGTAAAACATGTCATCACTGTTTATGACAATCTCATTGCTATCTGCACTATCATTGTCATCACGATCAATCCAATAATCTCGTTTAAATTCATAACGGGCACTGAGCACGGGCGTGATGCTGGGTTCATCGGTTTCTACATTATAGGCTAACGGTGAAAACTGCTCAACGACCCGGCCGATTCTGAAATCACCTTTTCTGAGCATTAATCCAGCATTATCTCCCTCATGGAAATATCTATTTACCAAGAATCGCCCGTCGGGTTTTTCGATCCGGGTTAACCGATGGGTCGAATAAAAGATTCCCGGACGGGCTGTATATTCCATATGATGATATTCGTAGCGATATTCAGAATTGTCCGGGTGAATCACCTTGGTCAGATCGCCATGCGTATCGTATTGGTATTCAATCTGACGGCCGTCGGCACATATTAATGATCTTAATCTGCCGTCTTCATATTTAAATTTAATCCAATTGACCAGTTCTTCTGAATTACCTAAGCGACTGTAGGAACGAATGGTGACAGGCTGGCGTCGATCCGCGGTGTCATCATATTCAAAATCAATACGATTCTGATTGCTGTCATAATGGTTGGTGAGATAGGGTATTTTTACGATAAATTTAAATAAGTCAATGACAGCAGCGGGAAATGAAATTCCTTCACCGATTAAGTAATCTTCAAATTCATTACGGTCGTTATATATGCGACCGCGAACTGACCTGAGGGTCTCCAGTATCGAAAAAATCTCTTCCGAATTGACATTATTATTGGTAAGTTCCTCGGGTAGAGCAAGGAATTTTGCAAAGGTTACTTTGTATTCCTCCGATTCATGGCCCGGATCCCAGGTAAATTCGCTATAGGCGCCGGCTGGGGTTTCCGGATCGAATCCGGGATTATCACCTTCTACGACGTAAAACAGACCCTGATGACTGCCGGGATCAGTCGTCGGCGGACAGTAGTACACTCTGGAATTAAACGGATTTGAAATGCCGGATGCTCCGCTTTCTGTCGCATTCGTCAGCAATTTATTGCGATCTGCCAAGGGAACAAAGGTAAAATACGTTGATGTGGATTGAGACGGGCTACCGGAATAGGTAATTGCGGTTCCATTGCGATTGCCGACATTTATTTCGGCCGATGCTGAAATTACAAAAACGGTGTTGTTTTGCAAATCCTGCTGTCGGTTCTCGTATAACTCGGAATAGGCGGTTTCATTGACAAACATGGTGTAGTCATGGTTAATACGCCAGCCGTATCCCAGCTCACTGACAGTGTCATTTGCCGAAAAATAGGTTCGGCGGATGGTAATCGGCATCGGTGCAATAACGGATAAATCAATATCATCGACATAGAAATCACCACTGATAATGTTTACGGGATCGGAAACACTGCTCTCAGTTTGAGCATCCCTCATCCCCAAATGATGGATGAAATATCCATGATCTTCTCCCCATAAATGCACTCTTCGCAAATACTCTCGGTCAATTTCATTACTTAAATCGAGATCAAAAACCGGCACCACACCGCTGTCTGTTTCCGAAGAGTAAAATGTATTTACGATTTCATTATTCGCTTCTATATTCTCAGTATCATCCAAAATGATAAAAAACTGGTTTTCGGAATATATCGAATTGGCTGGTGCAAGAACTTCGCGCGGTTCATCAACCGTATCTTCATCGCCAAAATCGATTTTTAAACTTCCTTCCTCGACATCACTAATATCTGAGGTATATTCATATTCAAGCTCCGGTAAATCAATGTTATTGTCAAGAGTACCTGTCACCCAAGCATCGAAATATGCATCAACACTATCATCAAATTCTTCACCTTCTCCACCATTTTCCAATTCATTAATCAGAAATTGGGATGACCAGCCTGTAATTGATATGTCAGTAATTTTGCCTGTTTTTTGTATGATCCATCCCCATCCGGTGGTTGATCGATCATTTGCTTCAATATGAACCGGTTGTTTGTGACCCCAAAATTTTGTATCCAAATTTACCGGATTTTCCGGCCAGTTGTATTGTCCGCCAGCATATTTTTTTACATCGGTCCGATCAAGTGCATAGGCAACTTTATCTCTGTCCGATAAGGACAGCCAATGTAATCGGCAATAAGGTGTGTTAGGATAACTGGCTAATGGTGCAACTATTTCATCATCCCGATCGTTAAGCAATTCATGAACTTTAACTGCAGCGCTGGCATCCACTTTGTCATAATTAATGTAGGTAACTAGTTCATTATTGGGGTCGGGCTGGGAACTTGCATCTGTTCTGATTTGATTTGATAATTCTGGATTTAAGCTTACCGCAGCGGGCTCATTAAAGAGTGCTTCAAATCCCTGGCCAACCCATAACCCATAACCACTAATAATTATATTAGAATAGAAATCTTCAAAAAACCGGGAATATGTTTCAGAATATGTCCAACCATGATTCTCACAATCATCGTGACCGCAAAAATCGCAGTCACGGTACAGTTCATAATGTTGCTGTAATACTGATGCTGGATTTGGCATAAACATACCGTATAGCGTTTCCATTCTATAGAATAAACTTCCCAAATCCCAACGTTTTCTCCACGAATCATTTGGGTCGAACCCCTCTAATGGCGTACTATTTGCACGCAATGTCAGAGAATTATAAGTCAGTGTAGAAAAAAGATTTGTTGTATAGTTAAACTGTTTTGCAATGCCAATGCAACTATGTGGGTCATTAATGTGAGCTGTCCCCGGACCACCATGTTTCCTATATTGATGATGTCTTAACCAAAAGTCCATTAGATTTATATGATGCTGATTTCCATCTGACCCTTTCTGTGCTAAATCGGCGACAATTTCATCATATTTTTCAACTGGTATTGAATCTGTTACTCCATATTTCAAACTACTGTGATCTGCCCAGGTTAGATCCGGCGGATCTACGTTGGCTGGATAAAACGCACCGACCATTGAGTCAATCATGTTTTTCCGATAGTCAATATAGGGTTGGAAATTGCTAACATCTGTATTATCACGAAGTTGATCGTAATCGTATTCAAACTGATCCATGGCTAAACGCAATCTCCGCATAGAAGAACCGGCCGCGTCCTGACCAAGAACATCCTGCAAAACACCATGTTCATAAGCGGACATTGCGGTGTTAAGTATGTGCCACGCATCTCGTTCTGCAGCAAGAGGTTCAAGACGGTTTTTGCCGCTCAGTACATTGGGATCCCGGGATGCGTTTCGTCGGGATAAATCAGCGGTATTACTGGCTCTAAGACGGCCAATGCGTCCGCTGAATATATCCAGGCCAATGCGGGCTACACCTGCTGGCGATGAAGTAATAAACACTGATCCAATACGGATATCGGTTACTAAAGATACACCAAATAAATCCTGGCATTCGTGCGCCCATACCTGTTGGCGGTGGTAATATTGGGTGCCAACTGCAGTGAGCACTTCTCCGAATACCTGGTCGCGTTTTCTCGCAATATCATCATCCGAGTCAGTTGGATCAAAATCGTATTGGAGTATCAACGAGGCAATGTCCAGCTCTTTTGAACGCTTTTTTAACATTCTTGCCGATGTATTGCCAAAATCGATTAAAAATGCTTCATGATTACCGATTGTGGCTGACCTGCTACCAATTGACTGATCATTATTCCACTGTGGTACTGAGAAAATAACCTTAAGCTTCGGATCTCCAAGTGAGTAGCTTGACTCCACATTTATTTCAGGGTCTTCCGCCTGTGATTCACTGGTTACCAACCTTACCCTGGCCTCCATATTTGTCCCATAGTCATTGCCGCTTGTTTTTTGAAAACTCAAAGTCAAACGAGCACTATGCAATTTTGACAGTGGAAATAGTTCATTAAATACTTCAATGTCGGCACCGTCTTCAGTCTTTAAGATTTTCATTCTTAATTCTAATTGAAATTCGATTTCGCTACTTAAGTCCGGCAGCGTATTACCAATAATAGGCGACGTTGTACACGTTATAATTTCAGGAATTGGATTATTGAAACTCTGCAGGAATCGCGGCGTGATTTTCAACCGTTGGCCAATCTGATCATAGCTGAAATTCATATTATTAGATTCCAGCTGCCGGCGCAGCAGTTTGGGAAATATTATGTCTGGCTGGTCAGATCCGAAATGTGAATTCCCGTTTTCGTCAAATAATGATTCATGATTATTTATATAACGATTTAGAAATTCTTCACCGGTATATTCACGATCGGTTTCACCATCGGCAATTCGCGGCATGACATCGCGCCATGATATGTTTTTCGATGTCGCATCATCGTAAAATTTCGCCCAGGGCAAGAGATCGTAAACTGAGCCGTTTAAGTCAAGTCTTACCCACACCATATTACCTTTTTGATAGATTCTCTCATCGCGCAAATAGTACTCAGTTAATTCACCGGAAAATTCATCCGGAGTTTGCCAGCCGTCGCCACCGTCATCTTCCATGATGTCGTGGCTGTCGTCATACTTACCAGGTGCCCCTGTTCCTGTGTCAAGCCAAACATCGTCCCCCGGGGAAAATGATCCTGAATTATCTAAATCATTATAATATAACATGATCGATAACGGTGACCTGTACAACCGACGCCAATCCTTACCGCTCATTACGACACTTCCCATTGCATAGCGTGCGGTAATTGAATCTGGGCTGTGCTCATCACATTCGTTCAGCAATGCAATTAAGAGACTGCATTGATCGATAATGCCGCCCTCTTTTTCATACAATGTGCCCGAAGCGCCTTTTTTTGATTTGGGGCGTTCGGGGATCTCTGCAAACGCAACTTCATTTAAAACAAATTCATAGAGCCGTAACGGATCGTATTCATAGTCTTTAGCTAATTCTGCAATAATGCCATCGGGGTCCAGCAACTCATCAGGTAATGGTGACGACGAACTGCTGCCAAGGAGGTTTGTAACAGAGTAGTCTGAAAAGGTAACAACTGGTGAGGTCTCTGACAGAGTCGCAGTTGAACCATAACCCATGCCGCTTCCGAGTAACGGATTTGGAAAGGTATATTCTAACAGCGGCAACGCAGAACTCTGACTCTCCTGAGGTGAAGAGAGCTGAATTGTTCGGGTTCTTACGCGAACTTCAAGCTCAATGCCCGACGGTACGGGTAGGGTCAAATCCATCTCTTTCGTAAGCAAATGGTGAAACGATTGTCCGTTAAAGTAACCAATGACCCAATTGTCCCCATCAATTCCTGCATAATAGAATACGAGAACTTCGCTGCCATTGACATCAAATTTTTCGGAATAAAAGATAACCCATGCTGAACGGTCTTCGGCAGATTCAGGCAGGTTATCAACAGTTATTAACGCTAATTTATCGTTTGCTGTGACTCCGTATTGCAAATTGAGAAAAACTCTTTTGCTTAATGAAAGAATTTCTGCTGCAGTTACTGCCCCGTTTGAGCTTGATTCCGCAATTGGCAGGTAACTCATCGATATTCCAGGGTTAGGTGGTAACAACCCGTTTTGTGAACATAGTAAACCCGGCGGCGCGGGGATTTCCTGTGATTGAACCCAATTAAATTGAGAACTGTACACCAATGCCATACATGCAGCTCTGAATATGAATCTATATAGTGTTGCAAACATCCGTATTTTCTTTTAACCTATTTTAATTGGGGTGAATAAATGAATAGTAACGGTTTACCGTTTGCGAGATCGTTCATTGCCTGAATATCGATGTCATCAATAACACCGTCGCCGTTCAAATCCATGAGGCGATGATAAATTGGTGATGTCACTGCCGTAAGATCATTGATATTGGCGGTAATCAACGGCATAGTGATATCCCGGTCACCGGTATCCACGTTCCCGTCTAAATTAATATCTCCGATCAGTGTTACGTTAAGATTTGATACATCTATTCTGTCCGGGATACCATCCGAATCGGAATCGGACGAATTGGGATTGGTACCATTAAAAAACTCTTCAATATTTGTTAATCCGTCTCCATCAGCATCTGACTGATCATCGGCAGCTAAAGGATTCAAACCGTGTGCAACCTCCCAGCCGTCGGGCATGCCGTCAAAATCTGAATCCGGGTTATTCGGGTCGGTTTCTTCGTTATATTCATCTAAATTCAGTAACGCGTCCAGGTCAGGATCCCCGCCGGCATCGGCTCCGTCACGGGGATTTAATCCATTAAAAACTTCCCAGCCATCCGGCATGCCGTCACCATCATGATCGTCATCATTTGGATTTGTTAAGGTTATTTCGATTTCCTCCCAATCTGATAAATCGTCACCATCAGTATCGACAAATTCGTCAATGCCGATATCGAAAATCGAGTCATTGATGTTTGTAATATTTCCATGGTCAATCCTGATTTCACCGTCAATATCCCGTGGAATCTGCGAATGTTCTATTCCTGCATCAATTGCAGGGGAATCATGTTTTATATGATAGTCATTCAGGGTTGTATTAACAAATGATGGATCCGGTGCGTTTGCAATATTACTCGCATCGACATTTATCGCTGAATCAATCGAATTTAAATCCACCAGTGAACCGACTATGATCGAATTTGAATTTCCGTCTATGCCAATGTCATCTGCGCTGTTATTCAAAATGATGCTGTTCGTAATGCTCGGACTGCTATTATTCATGCTGTAGATACCGCCCCCTGAAGCAGCGGTATTGTCCACAATTGTGCAATTCAAAATTGACGGTGAGCTGTTATCGCAAAAAATTCCTCCTCCGCTGCCGGCAGCCGCATTGGCAACAATGATTGTATTCATGATAAACGGGGCACTGTTCAGGCAGTAAACTCCTGAACCTGAACTCGACAGATTATTTTCGTAAATAAAACAATTCGTGATCGTCGGTGAACTGGATTCACAATAAATACCCCGTTTGTTACCTGAATTACCTGAACTAATGGTTAATCCCTGTAATACTGACTGGCTGCTCTCTCCGGAATTAAATGTGACGATTGATGTACCCACATTCCCGGATATAACAGTTAATTCAATGTTTTTCGGGTCGGTTGGCGTTCGACCTGAAAGCGTTATGGCTTTATCGACAAAATTAATATCTTCGGCATATGTACCCTCGGCAACGACTATTTCATAACCTGCTGTGACCGTCGGTAAGTTAATGGCTGCCTGTATGCCGAACATCGGGCCATGCCCGGACACGGGATCATGTGCAGGTAGCAACCCATCATAGTTATTAGCGGAATCATTAGACGTGAATATTTGTTTTTTGAGCGGATTGGTTTGAAATTCATATTCTTTTACGTTGGAAAGATTATCGCTGTCGGGATCATCCTCTGAATCATCAAAATCCGGGTTTAACCCGTTTCCGCTGTCGTAGTAATACACCTCCCACGCATCGGGCATCTGATCGTCATCGGTATCCTGTTTATTGGGGTTAGTTTCATGAGTATAAACTTCGTCGCCATCGGTTAATTGATCACCGTCGGTATCCGGTAATGTCGGGTTTGTCGTTTTTTCGTATTCGCTGACGTTATCGAGCCCATCGCCATCCAAATCTGTCAATTTGTCTGCATTACTCAGGGGATTAAGGCCAACAAATGAAATTTCCCAGTTATCGGGCATGGTATCGCCGTCGGTGTCGGATTTATCCGGTTTTGTATGATAAATATTAACTTCATCATCATCATTTATCTGATCACCATCGGTATCGACTAATAAGGGGTTCGAGCTATTAATATATTCCTGATAATTGGTTAAACTGTCACCGTCAGCGTGAGCATCCCGGTCCGATGGATCGAGAGGATCAAGGTTGTATAATACTTCCCAGCCATCCCGCATTCCATCAAAATCGGAATCCCGATATAATGGATTTGTCATGGCGGTAATTTCGTCGCCATCGTCTAATCCATCGTTATCGGTATCTTCATTACGCGGATCCGTAATAAACCCATTGGCATCACTAAGTTCTTCAGAATCTGTAAGACCGTCATTATCTGTGTCTTCTTCAGCAGGATTGGTATTCAAATAATATTCCTGAATATTGGTATAGCCATCCATGTCAGTATCATCCGCAGGGTTTTCAGATAATGCATTGAAACTCGACATCTCCCAGGCATCATTCATATAATCATTATCGGTATCGTCAAAAAGAATCAAATTCGTTGATGTCTTGGCTACCACCCAAGTCCCATCTCCCCAGGGACTATTGATTACATTTTGAAAATCTTGACTGATGGCGTCATATTCCCAAAATGAACCATCTTCTAAATCCGGGTGTTCATTCAGGATGATATCTTCACCAATACTGCCTATAAGATTCCAACCTTCTTCAAGTGGTACTGTATTTCTTTTTGGAGTCACACCGGAAATTGGGACAGTGATGGTACCGCCAGAACGATATATCCAATAGCCAACAAAGGCATCAATATTATTCGCCACCTGAAATTGACCTTTTACTGCGCTGTAAAACCATATTTTGCCTACAGAAAGATCAAAAATATCGTCAACATATGTCGACACGTCTATCGGCAAGGAAATAAGATTCCAACCATGATATAGCGTTAAATTAGATGTTACATCAAGAAGGCTGTCTGCATTGACGATTTTTTCAGGTATCGTCTCCTCAATGGTTAGGTTATCAATTTCTAAGTCTGAAACTATTGTAAAACTATCCACATAAAACCCATTATAGCTTAGGGGACTCTCATATATAGCAATAGATGCCATTATCTGGGAGCTATCATGATACAGATCTGCGATAATGTTACTTGATGAATAATCATAGTGAATGGTTACGTAAAACCACCCATTGCCATCAGGAACTGTCTGGGTTAATATTTCCCAATTCCAGGCGGATATGCTGTGATCATAATATCGATAGGACAAGTGATCATCGATAAGATCAAACTGTAAATTTCCTTTAGCTCGATCATCAGGTTCAAGTGGGGTTGGTAGTGATGATGATAAATGAGAATCCATGAATCGAATTTTATAATCAACCCATACATTGGGTGCATCTATTGCCGCTATAGGTAACCCAATAACCTCATCGGACATGATGATCAGTTGTTTAGGTAAGGGATTTGAACCTGCGCTTCGGCCACTATTCACCGGGTTTAGGGTCCAACCGACAAAATCAAAGGGTTCGATGATTGAAGATACTGATTGGCTTTCGTCAAAGGATTCGTGAACAGGGATCTGATCCTCATTGGGAATATCGCCATCGACGGGGCTGGCACGAGGTCCTCCAGAGTTACTTTCAGAAAAGTTTGCTGTAAATGGAAGTGTTTCGTGATCATTTGGAATAACAGGAGAGTTACCGGCGATAGTTTCATTTTTATCCGATACACCGTCATTATCGGTATCGGCTAAAGTTGGATTAGTTTCAAGTTGAAATTCTTCTAAGTTAGATAGACCGTCATCATCTGAATCAATACTTACTTCCTGATCAACAAATGGATTAAATTCATAGGTGATTTCCCAACCATCGCTCAAGCCATCACCATCTGTATCTGAGTTAGTTGGATCCGTTGCATGAATTATTATTTCGTCAAAATCCGATAATTGATCGTTATCTATATCTCCAATATTCGGGTTTGAATTGCTTAAATATTCATCGATATTTTGCAATCCGTCAGAATCGATATCGTCATTCGCATTGTAGACTAATGGATCTAATGAATTTACGGTTTCCCAATAATCCGACATGCCGTCGCTATCTGAATCCGGTGCAGCATAGTTAGACAGCGCAACCCAGGAATAAGCTGGGTTAGTGTTAGGGCTAGGATGCAAGTGAAGCATATCTGTTCTGTTATCACCATTCCAGTCACCGATGTGAATGTTTTTATTAGAGTCTAAATACGAATTTGTTGCTAAGGAAGAACCTGGAAGTGATTGCGCAAATGCAAATGTTCCATCCCCATTCGATAGCGCTACCCAAGAGTAAGCGGGATTTGTGTTAGGGCTAGGATGCAAGTGAAGAATATCATTCTTTCCATCGTCATTCCAGTCTCCGACGTGAATGTTTTTATTTGAGTCTATATACGAATTTGTTGCTAAGGAGGCACCAGGCAGTGATTGGGAAAAATTAAAGGTTCCGTTCCCATTCGACAGTGCTACCCAGGAATAAATCGGATTTGAATTGGGATGTAGATGTAATAAATCATCCTTGCCATCGCCATTCCAGTCCCCTATCTTAATGTCAAAAAACTGTGTATCCAAATAGGAGTCAGTAGTGGTAGAAGCGCCAGGAAGCGATTGAGAAAAATTAAAGGTTCCGTCTCCATTCGACAATGCTACCCAGGAATAAATCGGATTTGAATTGGGATGGAGATGTAATAAATCATCTTTGCCATCGCCATTCCAATCGCCAACGTGAATGTCTTTATATCCATCAATATACGAATTTGTCGCGGTAGCAGCACCGGGGAGGGATTGTGTAAAATTAAAGGTCCCATCCCCGTTGGAAAGTGCTGTCCAGGATAGAGTCGAATTTGAACTGGGGTGGAGATGTAATAAATCATCCTTGCCATCGCCATTCCAGTCACCTACGTGAATGTTTTTATTAGCGTCTAAATACGAATTTGATGCTGTAGACGCACCAGGGAGCGACTGTGCAAATGCAAATGTTCCATCTCCATTTGAAAGCGCCGTCCAGGAAAGGTTTGGATTGGCCGAGGGGTGATGGTGAAGCATGTCATCTTTACCATCGCCATTCCAGTCACCTACGTGAATGTTTTTATTTGAGTCTATATACGATTTTGTTGCTAAGGAGGCACCAGGCAGTGATTCAGAAAATGTAAATGATCCATACCCAGTTTGTATACCGTCTTTGATCGACAACAAACGATCGGCAGTTTCAGATTCAATATATGCAACTTCCCAACGTCCATCACCATTGGCAGGTATCCACATATAATCCGATTTTCCATCGCCATCAAAATCCTGAACCCGCATATAATTGCCATTGCTATGATAGCTATTGTAACCATCAATTAATGCTGGCAACACGGGATCATTGTATTTGGGAACTGTAAAACCATTTTCTATTCCGTATGCTATCAACCAGCGACCGTCACCACCAGAGGGTTGCCACATATAGTCTGTTTTAGCATCTCCATTGAAATCCCCTAATTTTATATAAATCCCATTACCATTGTGGTTGTTATAACCGTCAATCAGTGCGGGCAATGCGGGATTGTTATAGTCAGGGATGGTAAATCCAGTCCCTGTTGAATAAGAAATGACCCAACGGCCATCACCATTGTAGGGTCTCCACATCATATCCATTTTCCCATCACCATTGAAATCACCAGTTTGCAAATAGGGAGTATTGTGATGGGAGTAATGGACTCCATCAAACAATGCAGGAAGTGCCGGAGACGAATAACTGGGAATAATGAATCCATCACCAGTAGGTTTAGAATACGCAATTAACCATCGATTATCGCTATTAGCCGGCATCCATAAATAATCCGTTTTACCATCGCCATTAAAGTCTCCCAATCGAACACGGTTGCCATCACTGTGATAGCTCCAATAGCCATCAATTAACGCTGGCAATGCGGGATTATCATAATCTGGTGTCATAAATCCACTTCCGGTAGAATAAGCAATAACCCAGCGACCATCACTCCCATAGGGTATCCACATTAAGTCTGACATGCCATCACCATTGAAATCACCAGTTTGCAAATAGGGTGCAATATGACTAGAATGGTGTATCCCATCAAATAAAGCAGGAAGTGCTGGAGAAGAATAGCTGGGAATAATAAATCCATCGCCTTCAGCATTGGCATAAGCAATTAACCAGCGACCATCTCCATCCCCAGGTATCCACATATAATCAGACTTTCCATCCCCATTTAAATCGACCACACGTATGTAATTACTATTAGTATGATAATTATAATATCTATCAATCAATGCGGGTAAAGCCGGATTATTGTAATCCGGTGTGGTAAATCCAGTTTCCGTCGAAAAAGAAATGAGCCAGCGTCCATCCCCATTTTGAGGTTTCCACATGTAATCAATTTTACCATCGCCATTAAAATCACTTGTTTGGGTATAGCCTGTAGTAGCATGACTGGAGTAATAACCACCCGCTATTGTCAGGGATAGTGTGGGCGTATCATAGTCAGGAATTATGAAACTGTTATTGTAATAATCCAAAGTTATTGGTGGTAAGGAGGTTCCACTGATAATAGTTCCTTCATTTCCCGGACTAAGATCTATCACTGAATCGGAACCGAAATATTGAACGTTGGTCAACAGTGATTGGTTGGTAACACTGCTATAATCATAACTGAGCTGATATGCTCGAATTCGATTCGAGTTATACGTAACATCAATGGCCTTTATCCTGTACTGTACATCTACCACTGTATTCACTGCCGGAAACGAAAAATTATCATCTCTGATTTCTCGATAGAAGGTGATTCGAAATCCATTGTATTCTATTGAATCCAAATAACAGTTTTCGATGACCAAGATACCACTATCACACCAATAATTATAGTGCACTGAGTTTCCGTTTAAATCCTCAATAGATTCCAACATCCATCTAAAGGTGCCATTCCCGTTCCAGCCTTGGTGAATCGCAACATAAGTTTTTGTATTGCCATTGGGTTTGACAACGTTCCATTTGTCATTAATCGTGTCGTGAGTAATTATGGCGCCATTTAGAGTTGAGGAGCTATGAGTCCCCCCAGCTGTCGTATCGGACATCAATTCATTTCCGTCTAAGAAAAATGAATAACTATTTACGGGGTGCGGTCCATATCCAGTTGGTGGCCTTCGTTCAATAAACGAAAACCCATACAAATTCCAGCCCACACCTAATATTCCATTTAGGTCGTTTGAATGATTTATTAATTTGATTTGTGGGTCCAAACCTTCAAACTCAGGTACAATAATTGGAATCGCATCACGATTATTTGGGTCAGTTGAATGTTGAATCTCTTCAATATTTGACAATCCATCGCCGTCGTAATCTCCGATCGCTGTTTCGTCTAAGTTATTGAAATTGGTTGTTTCCCATGAGTCGAGAAGACCATCGGAATCGGTGTCAGTGGTGGTGATTTGAGCGTGAAAGATTGAGCCGGGTCGGGCGTGGAAACCGGGTTTGAGACGGATTTCGTTAGGGGCTTTGAGGGTGATGTTGCCGGGAGAGGTAATGGTGTAGCTCTGGACGTGGATGGAGTCGAGGGACTCAATGGTTTGGGTATCGGGGATGGTGTCGTCTTCGAGGATTAACTGGGAGAAGCATGGAAAAGCGATTAAAAAAAGGCCCACGAATAACACGGATCGACACGAATTTTTTAATAAAATAAAATTTTTATTCGTGAAAATCTGT
>JAJFLO010000475.1 GCA_021772675.1 Verrucomicrobiota bacterium
TGGAATTATCTGGCACATGTCATCTCTGAAAGACGACGCGGCCACGATGCCCCCCCAATTCCCGCTGCTGCCGTAGCATAGCTGCTCCAGCAGAGCACAGCGCTAATAAAAAGGAAAACCGGGGGGGCTGAACGGTTACTTGGAAGTTGATTGATTGGACTCAGGCAGAGACAGAGGTGAAGAAACTCCAAATGCGTATTGCGAAGGCGGTCAGAGAGGAAAGATGGAACCGGGTTAAAGTCTTACAAAGGATATTGACGCGTTCCTTCTCTGCCAAACTCTTAGCAACAAAGAGAGTCACAAAG
The DNA here is from genome assembly GCA_021772675.1 of Verrucomicrobiota bacterium. Classification (GTDB taxonomy): domain Bacteria; phylum Verrucomicrobiota; class Lentisphaeria; order JABSQK01; family JAJFLO01; genus JAJFLO01. The sequence continues at coordinate 306 of JAJFLO010000475.1, forward strand.
GGAAAAGGTAGCTCTACGCCGGGAGTTGACGGTGTGATTTGGAAAACTCCCGCGAAAAAGATGATGGGTGCGATATCCCTGCAACAGAACGGATATAAGGCAAGTCCTTTAAGACGTGTTTACATACCGAAAGGTAAGAATAGCAAACGTCCATTAGGAATACCCACTATCAGGGATCGGGCGATGCAAGCCTTATATTTGCTCGCTTTGGAGCCGGTGTCAGAGACACTAGCAGATCCCAATTCGTACGGCTTCCGTTGTTTCCGAGCATGTAGGGATGCCATTGCTCAATGTTTCTACTCGCTTTCGAGGAAACGTTCTGCGCGATGGATCCTTGACGCTGATATCAAAGCCTGCTTCGACGGGATCAGCCATCAGTGGCTTCTCGATCATTTACCAGTCGAGAAGAAAATACTGGAACAATGGCTCAAATGTGGTTTCATTGAGAAACGCAAGCTCTTCCCGACACGTACGGGAAGTCCACAAGGCGGGGTCATATCCCCCACATTATGTAATATGACACTCGATGGTTTGGAGAAAGCTGTTAAGGCTGCCTCTCATCGTCGAGACAAGGTCAACTTTATTCGCTATGCGGACGATTTTGTCGTTACATCAGCAACTAAAGAACATCTTGAAAATGTCATAACTCCCATTATTAAGAAGTTTCTTATCCCTCGAGGACTCATACTCTCGGAGGAGAAAACAAGAATCGTCCACATTGACGAAGGCTTTGATTTTCTCGGACAAAATCTCAGGAAGTACCGCGGTAAACTGATTACCACCCCAACAAAGGGTAAAGTTGAAACCTTTAAGGAAAAGGTCAAGAACATTATCTTGGCGTATAGGGGCCGGAAAACTGAGGAGATGATTGAAAGGCTGAATCCCATCATTCGTGGGTGGGCCAACTATCATCGCTACATTCAGGCAGGAACTGCGTTTAACCGACTGGGCTTGATCATCCGAAACGCTTTATTCAAATGGGCAAAAGGACGTCATCGACGTAAAACACCCAAGTGGATAAGGAATCATTATTGGAACATTTCCCGGGACAAGGGGCATTTTTCATGTGTAGTAAAGACCAAGGAGGACAAATCCAAGGTACTCGAACTACTCAATCCGAGCGATATTCTATTAGCCAGATATATCAAGGTTAAAGGAAAGGCCGATCCTTTTAGTCCAGAATATCAAGAGTATTTACAGTATCGCCAAAGTGCCGCTAATATGACTTTAATTGGAAAACAAGGGTTATCTACCGCCGGTCTCCCTTGACACGGAGGCTTAAAGGGGCTTGAGCCGCAAGATTGGAAACTTTCTTGAGCGGTTCTTAGGGGGCAACGGGAGCGCGAGCTCCCCGCTCCACCCGGACATTCTCATGGTATAGAAAAAATGATACCCCCGAATTTCCAATATTAATCCGACCAAACTAATTGGTGGATGGTCAGCTACAATCCTTTTGGTCGTAGTGGTCTAACTTCAACATCAACATGATGATAATTAGGTGACGACATTAAACAGTGCAGTATCGTACCTGCTATGTCATTGGGGTGCATCATATTTTCATTTGACGTTATACTATCGATGTCATCAAAGAAATTCGTTTGCACAGAACCCGGATAGATACACGTCACTTTTATGCCATGATTTCTAACTTCTTTATATAGTGATTGCGAAAGACCTCTTACAGCAAATTTCGTGGCGCAATAAGCACTCATCGTCTCAACCCCGGTAGTTCCTGCAATAGAGGAAATATTAATAATGTGACCTTCTTCCAATTTCTTCATCTGAGGCAACACCAATCGGCTAGCGTAGAAGATACCGCTTACGTTGGTATTAAACATTTGATGCCATTCTTCTATTTTTAGGTCTTCAAATAATGCAGTATGTCCTAATCCAGCATTATTAATTAATATATGAATATCATTACCAAAGTGTGAAATTGTCTGATTATAAGCATTTTCTACGGATTTGACATCTCCGATATCCACCTGGAAATTCTTGAAATCTGGATGGTTTATTTCTGATTTAGAACGACTCCATCCTGCTACTTTTATACCATTGTCTAGTAGTAGATTTACGGTTGCTAAACCAATTCCTTTACTAGACCCGGTGACAATTGCTACCTTCTCTTTTAATTTCATAATTATTCGTCCTAAATTTTGGTCTGAATATCGTTCATTATTATTGGAGCATGTACTCTGGAATTTTCAATAAACCATTTATGAGTTTCCATTCCGCCACAAACAACTCCTGCAAGGAAAATTCCTTTAATGTTGGTCTCCATTGTATTGCGATTATATTTTGGGTGCTTTTTATCGTCTTTAGATATATCTATTCCCATTTTCTCTAAAAAATCAAAATTGGGCATATATCCGGTCAAGGCCAGTACATAATCGTTTTCGATGGATGTACGCCTACCTTCAGTATTGACAATTACTTCTTTTTTACTGATTTTCTCGATTTTTGTATTAAAGAAAGCTTTTATACTTCCTTCCTTAATTCGATTTTTGATATCTGGTTTTACCCAATATTTTACTCGTTTTTCGATGCCATTGCCTCGAATTACCATGGTCACATCACCCCCTTTTCTAAAAATTTCCAAGGCAGCATCTACAGATGAGTTACTAGCACCGACGATAACTACTTTTTGATGAGCATAAAAATGAGGGTTCTTATAGTAGTGAGCCACCTTTGATAAATCCTCACCCGGTACATTCAACATATTTGGGATATCATAAAATCCGATTGCGATCACGACATTTTTTGCGTTATATGATGACGTGGAGGTCTTTATTCGATACCGTTCAGATACTCGTTTAACATCGATGACTTTTTCGAAAAGATTTATATTCAAATTTTTTGAAGTAACAATACGTCGATAATACTCCAAAGCCTCTGATTTATAAGGTTTTGCATTTCCACTTATAAATGGAATGTCATCAATTTCCAATTTGTCTGAACTAGAAAAAAATGTCATTCCTTCAGGGTAATTGTAGAGAGAATTAACGATGCAACCCTTTTCCAGAATTAGATATGACAGTCCTCTTTTCTCCGCCTCTATTCCACAAGCAATTCCTATGGGGCCGCCACCGATAATGACAACATCAAAAATTTTCATAAGACTTCGTCTTTCATTTATTGTGCCTCCTGCAGGAATACCACCACTGCCATCTACATTTCATATAGCATCAGTCACCCTACTCGCATCATACGGCAATAACAAGACAAACACTTATGGTAACCGTTCACGGAATACATAAAAAGCTAAAAACACTATTCCCCACGAATCACACGAATCTTCACGAATTTGTATCCTCGGTTACACGGGGCGAAACCGTGGATACGGTTCTTGTCTTCGTTCTTTTGGTTGCGATTCCGCCGCGCTGAGCACTTTGCCAGTCATTTGGTACAGTACACGGAAGAATTTTTTTTGATTTTTTTGCGCGTGTTTCGTCGGAATATATAGTGCTGTGAACGGCTACCACTTACGCAATATCTTTTGCCACATCGGCATCTGTACCCATTGCAATACCGATTTTATCTGGTGCCTGTGAGGGGGCGTGTGCATATTCAGGAAGAAACAGCAATATTGTGTGACCAGCAGCGAGACTAGACAATCGCCTTATTAAGCTAAGTCAAACAGCATGAATTCGCTTGATTGCTCAGCCGAAATTTTGAGTTCAGATTCGTCACTTACTGCAAGGCCATCACTCGTTTCTATTGTGTGATTATTGACGCGAATATTTCCACTTAATATCTGCATCCAAACGTGTCGGCCCGGTTCAATCAGGTAATTAAGGACTTTTCCTTCTTCGAGTGAAGAAAGATAAATCGATATGTCCTGATGGATAAGCAGTGAATTGTTTTCACCCTGTCGCGATGCCACAAGGCAGAGTTGGTTTCGTTTCTGATCCATTGTGAAAACACGTTCTTCGTAGCCTGGAGCTAACCCTTCTTTTTCCGGAAGTATCCAAATCTGATAAAAATGCATCAAATCTGTCTTGGAATGATTAAACTCGCTATGCTGAACACCGCTGCCTGCGGTCATTCGCTGAAATGTCCCTGGAGTAAGGATAGATCCATTACCCATGCTGTCATTGTGCTCCAGAGCTCCTTCAAGTACATAGGAAACAATTTCCATGTCTCGATGACCATGTGTCCCAAATCCTTGTCCTGATTGAACTTGATCTTCGTTCATCACTCTGAGCGACCGAAAGCCCATCTGCTCTGGGTCCTGATAACTGCCAAATGAAAACGTATGATAGGTGTTCAACCAGCCGTGATCAGCATGCCCCCTATCCTCTGCTTTTCGTATTTTTATCATATTGACTATCCTTCCATCAGGTTGGCTTCGACAATGTTTTCTGCATAACTCTGGTAGGCATCTCCAACCATCTTCGCCATTGTATCAGGGAAAAGGTGAAAATCTCCAGTATTTAGAGCAGTAACAATGCCTTCGGAAACAAGTGAGGCTGGCTCACCTATTTCATCGAAACCTGCAGCGGTGCCCATATCGGTGGCGATGGGGCCGGGATGAACGCTGAGAACAGCGGTGTTCTGCTGTTCGAGTAATTCGCGAAGCGCTTGGGTAATAGAATAAGCAGCGGCCTTTGACGCAGAATATGTGGCGAAGTCAGAAAAGCACTTCATTGACGCAATAGAATTGAGTTGGACAAATGCACCACCACCATTGGTTTTCAGAATAGGGGCAAAAGCCTGTGCCATTCGCATAAGACCAAAAACGTTGGTCTCCATCTCGAAAGTCAATGCATCAATTGCATCCTCAGCTAGTGGAGTCGCAGTGCGAAGAACACCAGCATTGTTGACGACGACTTCAACATCGCTCGCGGTCTCTGCCGCAGTCTTTATCGTATCTGGCTGCTCTAAATCAATTTGTATTGGAACGACTCTGTCACCATAGGCATTAACCAATGGAGTTGCAGATTCAATGGTGCGGACTGCAGCATAGACTTTGGCTGCTCCGTGTTTGAGAAAGGATTCAACAATTTCTTTGCCGATTCCACGGTTAGCGCCTGTTACAAGTGCGATCTTATTTTTTATATCGATTTTATAATTCATTTCTTCCTCATGTTATCCCACAAGTGGGTTTTATTTTCTGCCGTTTACGGCTGTGTAGATGATTTTTCCGATTTAATTTATCTGACCATTAATTGATAATTCCACATTTGTATTAGTATTACCAGTTGGTAGACTCGTCTAAGAAACAGTTAGAATCGGCATTCTCCGTGATAAATTCGAAGACACTGGTTCACTTTGATCTTGGTTGCTTGTTTCATGAAGCGCTCGTCGATCTAACTCATGAGCCACGTCTTCAGAATGCTTCAAATTCCTGTAAATGTCCAGTAATAATAGCTGTATGCCGCTGAATTGTTGAAGAATCATATTTGATCTTGGTTTCATGTTCAAATTCCTTTCTATTTAGTTTTAAGGAGTTTTTGCTAATGTAGAAGAATTGGCATCCAAAAACTCTCGGATGTAGCTGGCAATTATATCCCCGTCTTCTTCAAGAGCGAAGTGTCCGGTATCCAATAAATGGAATTCCAGGTTCTTCAAATCTCGCTTATAAGGATACGCACCCGCAGCAGGGAATATTTGATCATTCTTACCCCATACGATTAGAGTTGGAGGTTGATGCTTCCGAAAGTATGCCTGCCATTTTGGATATAATGGTGGATTGCTGCCGTAGTCATAGAACATTTGTAGCTGAATTTCCTGGTTCCCTGGCCGATCCAGTAATCTTTGATCCACATGCCAATTATCCGGGCTTATCAATTCTTTGTTGCGAACACCTGTGGTGTACTGCCACTGTGTGGCACCTGCTGTCAAAAGAAATCCAAGCGCGTCTTCATTAGCCATAGCGGGTTGCTTATAAGCTGCTTTGACATTCTTCCACCAATCGTTGTCCAACCCCTTATTTACCACGTTACGATCTTTCCAATACTCCTTAATCGGTTCCCAGAAGTTATTATCCAAACCTTCATCATAGGCATTGCCGTTTTGAACTATAAGTGCCTCTATACGTTCAGGATGAGCACTGGCGATACGAAATCCGACGGGTGCTCCATAGTCCATTACGTACAGGCTATAGCGTTTTAGCTGGAGTTTTTCGATTAACTTCTCAACAATCACAGCCATGTGATCGAACGTGTATTTAAACTCATCAACTTTTGGCATCGAACTGTTGCCATAACCAGGATAATCTGGTGCTACAATATGGTATTTATCAGACAAAGCCGGAATCAGATTCCTGAACATATGTGACGATGTCGGGAAACCATGCAACAACACTATCGTTGGAGCACTGGGCTTGCCAGCCTCACGGTAAAAAATTTCTAAACCTTCAATCGTTACAGTTTTGTGCATTGTTTTATTACCAGTCTCACTTGATTCACTGGCAAAGCTCTGAGTTAATAGTGTTAGGGGTAAAATTAATGTAGCTAATATATTTTTAATGATTGTTTTCATTTTTAATGTCTCCTTAATTAACCTGAATAATTCATCAGTATTCTGCTGCGAGCCCTAATCTCTGCTCAAATAAGCCGATTAACTCAATTTTACATCTCAGTGAATAAAAATTCACTTTCATTGTGAAATTTTCTCTAATCAACTTATTATGAGCGAGTTAAGTGCTCTCGCGACGAATCGCATGAATTAATCAGGTTCGTTGTCTGATTTAAGATTTATTTGTTGTAAACTTCGTCGTTCGAAATTGGACATTCGAAGTTTGATATTTAAGAAATGAATATTGACGTATTTATTTCATTAGGCCATGCACTCACATTCAGCCGTCTCAGTAGTTCGGCTTGCTTGGCCGAGTTCTGTCAACTTAGCGACAATGGTCTGTTTTGGAACGATACCAACAATACGATCTTGTATCTCTCCTCTGTTGAAGATGATCATTGTTGGTATTGATCGAATCTCAAAACGTGTTGCTAAATCACTATTTTCGTCGACATTGACCTTTGCCACTTTAAGAGTCCCCTCGTTCTCGCTGGTGATCTCCTCAAGCATTGGCGCGATAGACCGACATGGACCACACCATTCTGCCCAAAAATCCACTAAGACAGGGGTATTTGATTGCAATACTTCCTTTTCAAAATTACTTGCGTTTACTTCTATTATTGTTTTCACTTTCTTGTTTCCTTTCATTTGATCCTGAATCCTATTGAATTTCGCATCCAGGAGTTCAACTTTAGTTATCTATTGATTATTCGCCAATTCTTCCACATGTGGGAAATCTATTGCGGTTTCAGCCACATGGTTAAAGTAATTAGTGAATATGTTATGTGTGACATTGGCAACGATTTCTGCGATTTCTCCATCGGAGTAGCCCGCGTCTCGCAGTTTGGCAATTCCGCTATCGTCAACAATTCCACGGTTATCTACCAGTGCCTTGGCAAACTGCAATGCAACCTTGTCCTTATTGTTTACGGATGTACCGCGCCGACTGTCGAGAATAACCTCATTACTTAGCCCAACCGCTTGTCCGATTGCACTGTGTGCGGCCAGGCAGTATCCGCATTCGTTGACTTCAGCTACAGTTAAAGCGATCTGTTCGCGAAGTTTAGCAGACAAAGAACCCTTTGCTAGTGCCTCTCCAAAACCTAAATAGGCTTGAAGAACTGCAGCAGAGTTGGCCATTGTTCGCATAATATTGGGTGTCATTCCCAGTTTCGTTTGGACATGGTTAAGCAACTCTTTTGTCTCAGCACTCGCATTTTCTGCATTTACTGGATTTAATCTTGGCATCTTCTCATTCCTTTCTTTTTATTTTACGTTGTTGATTAACTATTAAATTTATAATGGTCTATATCATTGTTTGTGCCAATAGTGATAACTGCTGCTTTTAACTTGTTTAATATCAATTAGTTGAATTGATTTTATGAGGTTGGGTGTGAGCCCCGGAATGTCATTGTAAACGAAAAGTCGTTGTTGGAATAACGGTTTTTCGGTGTATCGTTTTGTGGAGAAACTTGGCTTTTCGCAATTTTCTACAATACTATGAAAATCAGAATATAAGACTCTAAGGAAAGGATAAATGGGATGAAACTCAAGGACAGTAAGGATAAAGAACCTGGATTTCCTTCTCCCTGTCGTGATATGATTTTGAGTGCGGTGGGTGAGGGGATATACGGGCTTGATTTGAATGGCCATACGACATTTTGCAATCCTGCTGCGGCTGAAATGATCGGCTGGCAATTGGAGGAGTTAATTGGTAAATCACAACACGATATTCTGCATCATACAAAAGCAGATGGAACCTTTTACCCAAAGGAAACTTGTCCAATCTATGCGGCTTTCAAAGATGGAAAAACTCATCGGGTAACAGACGAGGTTTTTTGGCGAAAAGACGGAGCAAGTTTTCCGGTTGAATATAAGAGTACTCCGATGTGGGCGAATGGCGAACTTAGCGGCGCTGTTGTTGTCTTTCGTGATATCAGTGAACGGGTTAAGTCTGAAAGTGACCTTCGAAATGCATTCGCTCAAATCCAACAATTAAAGGATAGGCTGCAGGCAGAAAATCTATTCCTTCGTGAAGAAATAACAGACGCTCAAGTATTTGGAGATATTATTGGAAACAGTCCAGCACTACGAACGATATCAAAACAAATTGAGTTAGTTGCGCCGACCGACGCGAGTGTCCTCATTCTTGGTGAATCAGGTACTGGCAAAGAACTTGTTGCTCGTGAAGTTCATAATCGAAGCCTGCGTAAAGATAAGCCCTTAATTAAAGTTAACTGTGCATCAATTCCGAAAGAGTTGTATGAGAGCGAATTTTTTGGTCATGTAAAAGGTGCCTTTACCGGTGCATTTCAGGATCGGATTGGGCGATTTGAAGCTGCCGATGGAGGGACATTGTTTCTCGATGAGGTAGGAGAAATTCCTCTAGACTTGCAAAGCAAGCTATTACGAGTTCTCCAGGAGAGTCAATATGAAAGAGTGGGCGAAGTTAAAACGCGAAATGTCGACGTGCGCATTGTTGCAGCAACAAACAAAGATCTTAAAGATGACATAACGGCAGGACAATTTCGCCAGGATCTCTATTATCGGTTGAATGTTTTTCCTCTTGAAGTGCCGCCGCTAAAATCGCGTATAGAAGACATCCCTCTTCTGACGTCTCACTTTGTAAAACTATTTGCTAAAAAAATGAACTGTCAGGGAGCTCATTATACCCAAGCAGATATTGTAGAGCTTCAGAACTATGACTGGCCAGGTAATATCCGGGAACTCCAAAACGTCATTGAGCGCGCTATAATTGTGTCTCAATGTGGTAGTCTTCAATTTAGCCTTACTCCCAATTCAAATGAAAACAACGCCAGTGAAACTCTAACGACGAGCGTTAATGCCATCGCACCAAAATCAATTCGATCTGAACCACAAATGACCCAGCTAATCAGAGAAAACACGTTAGCTGCGTTAGAGGCATGTCATTGGAAAATTTACGGCGAAGGGGGAGCCGCAGGGCTTTTGGAAATGAAACCTACTACCTTAGTCTCTCGAATTAAAAAAATGGGGTTAAAAAAGATAAATCATTAATTTAAAACTATAACAGTCTGTCGGACTTTGGAAGAATCTACTGCGTGCGCTTATCTCGCTTCATTCAAATGAAGTCGAAATCCCAAGTTTCTTCATTCTTGAGCGTAACGTGCTGGGATGAATTTTCAGTAATTCCGCTGCACCCTTTGCGCCGCCAATAACACCGTGCGTGTGGGAAATTATTTTATTAATATGTTCTTTTTCAGCGTCTTCTAGCGATATCAGAGTTGAGGTTGATGGTCGAGTTCCTATTTCTTTACTTGTAAACGTCTGATCGATTTGTAAATCGTTTCCCTGTGACAGAATGATTGATCGCTCGATGACATTTTCGAGTTCTCGAATATTACCAGGCCAATGATATTCTGATAACAAATTTATTGTCGTTTCTGGTATCGACTTAATTTCTCGTCCGATTTTCCTGGCATAATGAGAAACAAAGAAATTTGATATCAAAGCGATATCCTCACGTCGTTCGCGCAGCGCTGGTAGGTGAATAGGGAAAACACATAATCGATAAAATAAATCATCACGAAATTTCCCTTCAGGAATCAGCAATTCAAGATTTCTGTTGGTTGCCGCGATTACCCGGGTATTGACCCTGATCGTTTTAGTCCCACCGATTCGTTCCAACTCCTGTTCCTGCAAAACCCGTAATAATTTTGCCTGTGCTGACAACGGTAATTCACCAATTTCGTCCAGAAAAATGGTGCCGCCATCGGCCAACTCAAATCGTCCGATACGACTTGCCGTTGCACCGGTAAAACTTCCTTTTTCGTGACCGAAGAGTTCACTTTCGATAAGGTTTTCGGGTAGGGCCGCGCAGTTTACTTTGATCAGAGGTTGGTCTGATCTATCTGAATTGAAATGAATTGCTCGAGCGATGAGTTCCTTGCCTGTTCCCGTTTCGCCGAGAATCAACACGCTTGCTTCCGCTTTAGCAACTAGCTTTACTTTGTCTAATACGTCATGAATTGCCTTCGATTCACCAATGATTTCCTGGAAATTATGCTGAGATTTGATTTCGTCACTTAAATGCGCACGTTGATCCTTAAGGTGACGAATTTGATTCCGCGCGGCAACTGTCTCGGTAATGTCACGGAATATCAACGTATAATAATTCTTATCCTCGATCATTGTTTTTGATATTGTACCCTCTACAGGAAACTCGGTGCCATCATCGCGACAGGCTGTTATATTATTCGGAATATGCATACAATGGGAATCAGTCGACTCACTTTTGATAAACGTTTGCATCTGAAGATAAAATGCTTCGGATAGTAACGGTTCAATGGCTTGATTTATCCACTTATCTGAACCGCATTTAAACATGTGCTCGGCGGCTTTATTGAAAAGCGTGATAACACCCTTGTCATTAATGTTAACGATGGCATCCATCGCGTCACTTAAAATGGCATCCAGGCGTCGCTCAGATACGATCACCCTTTTTTCGGTCTCAATTCGGGCTAATTCTGCTGCTGCCCGCATCGCGAATATCTGCATGATATTTACTAGAGCCGGGGCGTCTTTCATTGGCTTTGTATCGATAATCGCCAGATGCCCGAAATGCTTGTCATTAGGACTCAACAGCGGAACTCCACGGTAACTCATGGCTCCAATATCTTTAAGGTGGGTATCTTTGGGAAATTGCTTTTGAATAGAGTCGGCGCAGTGGTACACGTTTTTCGTTACAACTTTACTACAAGGGCTGGTTGCCAAATCATACTCGATATCCTCCATAAATTGTTCGCTATCCCATAGCGACAGTAATTTCATTCGGGTATGATCGGTGGTGAATACAGAAACAAAGGCACAGCGGACATTTAAGGCCAAGCAACTATGTTGTACCAGTGCCCGGAAGAAAAGATGACCTGTAGCGCCAGAGGTACCAGCTAAAATGGACAATAAGGCATCAAGTTCTTTCATTTCATTACCATATTCTTTGTTAAAATATTGTCATTTTCGATTATCAAAAATTCGTGTTAGGGATATATCGAAGGCATTTAACTGCATCTGAACGAGTTGTCGGACGTTCACGACCTTATAGTATGAAAATACTGTTTCAACGGTTCATTGCAAATAAATCACTTAATTTCAATCAACTACCTATGCTTATGACAAAACCTTGCGAGAAATTCGGGTTCAATGAAGTATCACCTGAACTGTTTTTTGTATATCGAGAATAACGTCTCTTCTCAACCATGGATTTTTGTGCAGCCATATATTATTCCTCGGTGATGGGTGGGGAAGAGGAATATATTCAGGCAAATATTCACGCCATCTTCTTACAGTCTCCGTCAACGTATTTTTTGTTCTTGCTCCCAGGAAATAGTGTTGCGCATATTTCCCGATAAGAATTGTGAATTTCCTCTGCTTGAGTATTGAAAGAATAGATGGCATCCATTTTTCGGAACATTCGGGGCGTGGGGGAAGATCGCCAGATTTTCCTTTGCCTGGGTAACAAAAACCCATTGGAACGATAGCAAAGTTACTTGTATCATAGAATTCTTTCGAAGAAACGCCTAACCATTCTCTTAAACGCTTGCCGCTAGCGTCATCCCATGGGATACCGCTATCATGGACTTTTATTCCGGGTGCTTGCCCAACAATCAGAATTTTGGAATTTTCGGAAAACGAACAAACTGGGTTCGGCGGCAGCGGAAGAGCTTCTTCACAAAGGGTACATTTCCTTATTTTGTGGAGAAGTTCAATTGTTGCTTTTTTTGTCATAAATAATAAAAATCAGGCTAACCTGATTAATTCATGCGGTTTCTACTATGAGCACATATTTTGCTTCACCTAAAAGACTTATGAAAAACTGGAGAATTCGAAAATAGTATACTATTTCTGCATCCTCCAAAGCTCCATAAATCATTGACCTGAAGTAAACTAAACACTCGCGCGACAAAATTGCATGAACTAATCAGGTTAGTGTAACATGACCAGAAAATGTATTACAGTTCTGAAAAAGACAAAGGCCCGCAACCGGAACGTTGCGGGCCTTTGTTTATCTTTTCCGTTATAAATCAGAAGGATCTTTGTCCATAATTTTCTTCCAATTCATATCTGCTTTCTTATTATTTCCTGGGATATCTTGGAACCACATACCCTGGATCTTGGTATCAAGATTTAAGTAGAGCTTGCCATCGACAATCTTCCAGACATCCGGATCTCCAACGAACTTTTTCCCGACCGAAACTCCGAACGCACAGTAACCTCCGTACGCAGGAATATATTTTTGGGGATTGCTTTTGAATTTTCTCTTATTCGCCTCGTTGACGAAAAGATATGTAACGCCATCGTACACGGCAAGGTGGTTTCCGTTTCCAACCAAGGGCTTTTCTCCCGTATAATACGAAACCAGATCACACCCGTTTACTCCGGTTGTACTTGTGGCGGAATTTCCTGCAAATCCTAATATTGGAAACAGAACAATTCCCATTAGTAATGCTGCGAATATATTCTTGTTTAATTGTGCTGTAATCATGATGATATTCCTTTTTTTTTAGATTTAGTTCCTATTATTTTTTTTCACAAGCGGATATCGATATTCTATTCCCTCCTTTTTGTTAGTGATTTTATATTTTGATCAGATTAATAGTATACCCATCAGTAATTGCACCAGAAAATAGACGAGATTGATAACAGGCTTGAAATAAATGAGTTACACTGTCTATTCGCAAGAGTGGGAATGGGTGCTGACGATAGCCGATGCGATATTTCGCCGATGCAATCGAAATATCGATTCACCACAATGTTTACGAAGCTTTCGAATAGAAATAATTCTGCTCTACAGAGGAACTGTTAGGATCGGTTTTTCTCAGCGCTGGAACATGGTTACGCGACTCAGAATCTTCTTTACCGTTGGCGTCAATTTTGTTCGGTTATAAGCATCTCCACACTGTCTGATGGCTTCTGCTTCTGTTGGATAGGGGTGAATCACGTTGGCTAAGGTTCCCAGCCCCATGTCGGCTCGTATGGCGACACTGATCTCACTGATCATATCACCGGCATGCCCCCCGACGATAGTCGCTCCAAGAATCTTGTCTGAACCTTTTTCGACATAAATCTTGACAAATCCTTCGGTGTTTCCCTCAAGTATAGCCCGATCAACATGTTCAAATGTTTTTTTATAGGTTTCATAAGCGATGTTTCGATCGTTAAGATCTTTTTCATAGAGTCCGACATGTGCAACCTCGGGCTCTGTATAGGTAGCCCATGGAATGAGAAGATTGGAAACTTTCTCACGTCCGAAGAACAATGCATTACGTATAACCATCCGCGCCATAAAGTCAGCTATATGGGTGAATTGGTAAACGGACGCAACGTCACCAACTGCAAAGACATTAGGATTTGTGGTTTGCAGTTTGTCGTTCACCGTTACGCCCAGTCGCGTATCAAATTCAATGTTGGCTTCTTCCAGACCAAGACCAGTTACGTTTGGCTTCCGTCCGGTGGCAACAAGCAGTGCATCCACTTCCACCCGGCGTTCGGAACCGTCGGCTTCATTAACGACGACGGTAATCGGCGATTTTTTGCCATCACTCTCGACATTCTTGTACTTTATGTTGCAAATAAAGGTGACCCCATCACGCTTCATCGACTCTTGAACAATTACAGCAGCCTCGGGGTCTTCCTTGGGAAGAATGCCGTCCTGGCGAGAGAAAACAGTAACCGCCGATCCAAATCGTTGAAAACACTGTGCTAGCTCCATACCGATGGGACCCGCCCCAATAACTCCAACACGTGGCGGAAGTTCGGTGAGATTAAATACATTTGCGTTCGTCAGATACGGCGCCTCTTTCAAGCCGGGAATCGGAGGTATCGCTGCCGACCCTCCAGTCGCGACAATGGCCTTTGAAAAATTGAGTGTTTGACCATTAACTGCGATCGTATTCGGACCGGTGAATTTACCCTTGCCAATAAAAATATCGACACCCAGTTCGCTGCTATACCTTGTTGCGGAATCGACCGGTGAGATACTGGCACGTAAGCGGCGCATTCGCTCCATGACGGCCGGGAAATCAATATTCACATCGCCTGAAATCTTTACCCCGAATTCGGCTGAATCACGGACACTGGCCGCTGCTTTGGCACACCGAATTAGTGCTTTTGAAGGCACACACCCGACATTGAGGCAGTCGCCGCCCAAAAGATGAGATTCAATAAGGGCAACGTGCGCGCCAACGCCAGCAGCACTCGCCGCTGAGATTAACCCCCCGGCGCCAGCGCCAATTACAACCAGGTTATAATTGGATTTTGGCTTTGGATCAATCCACTTCTTTGGGTGAACTGCGTCTAACAATTTTATGTTGTGTTCGTCGAGGGGAGAAACGCCTGACGTATCAAGATCATCCTGATGAAACTCGGCAAGACCAGTATCCCGTTCGGGAACACTTGCCTGCAACGACGGTAGATCAGAATTGCCTGTCGATACGTGCGGTAGAAAATCAGCCCAACTCACCGAACTGCCGTCGAGTTTTTTGCTTACTGTTCCATGATCCTCGTCGGACGCGAAACGGTAAAATAAATGTTCATTTTTAAAGGTATGCTCGTCCAATACGTGATGAAAAACTCCAGCTGTAAGTAGCAAGTTTCCGATAACTACAGCATCATGTTCGTCCGCTGCTATCCCTTCGCTAATAAGGTTCTGAACAGATTCTTTTCCAATAAAGCACTTTTTATAAGTCGTCCTTTTTATTCCGTGCTTGCGGTCCTTGATGGCGAAACAACCCTTAATCCTGGTTGTGAGTTCCTGCAGATCTTCCTGGCTCAAACCGACTTCATCTTTCGTATTTGTTTCATTTGACATTGGTGATCTCCTTGTATAAAATTTTAGATTGCAGATCGCTGGTTTTTAATTTTTCCAGCCTCGGAATGTTACGATAATAATGGAGCGGGTTGAACGGGTTTCAGTGAGAGGGAAAAATGGTTCTTTCCCCGTTCTCCGTCACTTGTTCTTCGTTCTCCAAAGCAGCGTCGACTTTGGGCAAAACTTCTCTCTCCCGTCCTCTGATTTCGATATAATCAACAAAAGACAATCCCTCTTCACTGGTATTACTTGAACCGACCATGAAAGCCAACTTCGCCTTTCTGGGTGGATTTTTTCCAAATGCATCTCGGTAATCCCTGACTATATTGATTGTTTCCACTAACCACTGTCCGGCCTTATGGGCTTCGGCGCGCAGAACGATCATTTGCTCCTTTTCCGTATAAGGATTGGGAATAACCCGTTCCTTATGTTTCTTATTTGCCCAAATATAGGCGAGAGCGCTGTGGGGCGGGTAATGTCCGAGCTGTGTTTTCGCGAATTCATAGGTCAATTTCTCCCGGAATCCGGCTTTTCCCTTGTCATACGGGAAATTCACATACAAACGAATAGGGTAATCGTCTCCCGATTTACGCTTCGCATCACCGGTTTTATAAACATTGCGTATCTTCCAGCGCCACTCAATTACAGGATACTTGTAGGGATTGAAGGTTGCTTCGTGTTCCAATCCGGACGCAGCCGCTTTGGCATGTCCCTCAAGAAAGGTAGTCCCCTGCTTCTGCCTACATGTGTAAGTCGAGTGTCTCTGGATTGATTTGAAGAAAATCGGCTTCCAATTATCAAGATTCTTGAAGTCTTCTCGGAGCAAGACCTGAGAGAATCCGGGCATGCTCGCAAACAAAAATGTAGCCATGAAGCAGTGGCAGTAAACTCTGCTTATGTGTGTATATCGATTCTTCATTATTTGACAAGTCCTTTCATTGTTAGTTATTGAAAACAAGAAATCCAAAACGTGTCTTGCCATCGCCGCTACCTGGGTGATGGTGGATTTGTGATCTAAAATGAGAGTAGATGCTATTGTTCATTTAGAGTCCAATCATAGCTATACCAGATTATCTTAGCTTTCGTGATGTGTATCTGTTTCTGAAGTGGTTTGGAGAAATATTCGGAACAGAATGAGACCACTCCATTATACTTCCCGAACCTGGTCGCGCCTTTAAATTTCGAGAAGTCCTCATTAAACCACTTAAAGATTTTTGACAGATAAATTTCTTTCTTGGGCAAGTTAAGTCGGACGTTTACACGATTTTTGACGAATCTCCTGGCTGCCGCGGACAGTTGTTCTTCCAGATTTCCGCCTTCAAACGCATGGTTCCAAATATAGGGACACCCCACAGATACGCAGACGATCGCAAAGTGGATTCGTGGCTCCTTAAATTTTTTCCGAAGTAGTTCATGTTCGAGGTAGTTCAGAGTAAGCTGTTGTCCTGCTGCGGTATTCTTTATCTCATCAAACGCTCCGGGAATCTGTTTAATGCTTTTCGCAGGGTAGAATTTGGCTTTCACCCCTTTGCCCGGTTTTATCGGGTAGTTATCCAATATTATTTTCATAGCCAAGGCGTTGTACGTGTTTATCCAGTAGGCTAATTGATTGTCCCGGTTCCACGAATTGATTTCCGATTTCTTTACCGACTCCAAGTCCTTAATATATTCATCGAACTGACTTCTGTTCTTTAACAGGGCTTTATAGTTCACCCGGCCCCGATCATTGACATGGGCGCTAAGAATTTCTGTCCATTTTTTTTGTGTATGGTCAAAGCCGGCGTGTGCAGGTAAAACCACTGATGTTTGAAGAAATATGCAGAAACATAATGTTGTATATAATTGAATCGTACTTTTCATAATCGAATTCCCTTTCTTGAATTTATTTTTGTGATTAAGTTTTTGACGCTGGTAAATTTCGCAATACCACCAACCGAATCTCGGTTATATCTTTCTATCGTGAAACGAATGCCTTCCCGCCCGAGACCGCTGTCTTTAACACCTCCATAAGGCATATTGTCGACTCGCCACTATGGAACATTGCCAATGATGACCCCGCCGACATATAGCAGAACGGTTCAAAATCGCTCGAGAAAATTATAAGATGCATGTTTTTTCTCGAAGTTGTTTATTTAGTACGGCATCATTTTCAGAGTAATCCATAGGTGCCTCTATGACGTGGACACCGTGTTCTTTCTGGCAACTCAGAATCTGCGGGATAAGATCCTCTGTTTTAGATATACGATACTCTTTGGCTCCATAACTCTCGGCGTACTTAATGAAGTCGGGATTGCCATAATCCAGCCCAAAATTCTCAAACCCCATTCCAGCCTGCTTCCATTTAATCATTCCGTAGGCATTGTCGTTTAGTATGAGGACCACAAGGTTCATGTTTAACCGGACAGCGGTCTCCAGCTCTTGGGAGTTCATCATGAAGCCGCCATCTCCGCAAATTGCCATGACTTTCCGATCTGGGTATACCAGATGTGCAGCCATTGCAGAGGGTAGGCCAGCACCCATAGTTGCGAGGGCATTGTCAAGCAATACCGTATTCGGTTCATGGGCTTTATAATTTCTGGCGAACCACACCTTATAAACCCCGTTATCCAGAGCAATTATTCCATTCGATGGCATTGCCTGGCGGACGTCCGTAACGAGCCGCTGTGGTAGAATAGGAAACCGCGAATCATCTGTACCGTCAGCGATATGGTGTTCTACTTCTTGTTTGACTCGTATATAATAGGAGAAATCCCATGATTTCTGTACCTTTATACCTTTGTTTATCTGCCAAATACTGTTGGCGATATCACCGACGACCTCTAACTGTGGAAAATACACTGGGTCAATCTGAGCGGATAAAAAGTTGATGTGAATTACTTTTGTTCCCCCGTCGGTCATGAAAAATGGTGGTTTTTCGACAACATCATGGCCAACATTAATGATCAAATCAGCACGATTGATTGCACAATGCAGATAATCGTGATCCGATAAAGCAGCATTGCCCAAGAACAGTCTGTGTCTTTCGTCCACAACACCTTTCCCCATCTGTGTCGTAAAAAACGGAATTTCGGTATTATCAATGAATTCTCCCAGCATTCTCGACGTCATCTTCCGATTCGCTCCCGCTCCTATCAGTAAAAGTGGTCGCGTCGCCTTTTCGATCATATCAATAGCTTGTTTGATTGCTTTTCCTTCAGCAATCGATCGCCGGACAGGATTGGGAGTAAGAATGGGAACATCGGTCTCTTCAGCAGCGATGTCTTCCGGCAATTCCAGATGAACAGCTCCCGGACGTTCCTCTTCAGCGACGCGAAATGCCTCTCGAACATGCGACGGGATATTGTCACCACTGACAATGACTTGAGAATATTTAGTCAACGGCTGCATCATCTGGACGATATCAACGATCTGAAATCGGCCTTGTTTACTGGATTTTATCGGTTTTTGCCCGGTTATCATGAACATTGGCATCGCTCCTAATTGAGCGTACGCTGCCGCCGTAACGAAATTGGTTGCTCCGGGTCCCAATGTCGATAGACAAACGCCAGCCTTCCCCGTTAGTCGGCCATAAGTCGCAGCCATGAATCCTGCAGCCTGTTCATGACGATTAAGAATTAACCTGATTTTCGAATCTCTTAGCGAATCCAGGAAATCAAGATTCTCCTCGCCCGGAATCCCAAAGATGAATTCTACACCTTCTGACTCCAATGCTTTGACAAATAAATCCGTTGCTTTCATAATTGACTCCTTATCTGAACAATAATTTGATTCTAGACAATACCGTAGGCGAGCATCGCATCGGCAACTTTGACGAAACCACTGATATTGGCACCCTTTACATAATTGATGAAGCCATTGCCATCATCCCCATACTTAAGACATTGAGTATGAATATCTTTCATAATACTTTCCAGCCGTCCTTCTACCTCTTCAGCCGACCATGCAATTCGCAGCGAATTTTGACTTTGTTCCAGACCTGAAACCGCGACGCCTCCAGCGTTAGCGGCTTTCGCAGGTGCAAATTTGACTTTGGCGTCGAGAAAGGTGTGTATTGCTTCCAGTGTGGATGGCATATTAGCGCCTTCTGCCACACCGATTACACCGTTGGCTACCAGCCGTTTTGCGTCTTCGATGTCGAGCTCGTTCTGCGTTGCACATGGGAAGACCAGATCGACTTTTACGCCCCAGGGACGCTGTCCTTCATGAAATTCAGAGCTCTTGAACTTGTCCACGTATTCGTGAATACGCCCTCGTCGTACTTCTTTTAACTCACGGAGCCAGGCCAGTTTCTCAGGATCAATTCCATCCGGGTCGTGAATAAAACCGCTGGAATCCGATGCTGTAATGACTTTACCTCCCAGCTGAGTGACTTTTTCAATGCAGTATAGTGCGACGTTACCTGAACCAGACACTGCCACTGTTTTCCCCTTTATACTGTCACCTTTGTGATTCAGCATATTTTCCATGAAGTAGCTGGCGCCATAGCCCGTAGCTTCTGTGCGTATCAAACTGCCGCCAAAGGCGAGACCTTTCCCTGTCAATGTTCCTACAAAACGATTTGCCAGGCGTTTGTATTGTCCGAACATATAACTGATCTCTCGTCTGCCGACACCGATATCCCCGGCCGGAACATCGGTATCTTCACCGATGTGGCGATGAAGTTCGATCATCAAAGACTGACAAAATCGCATCACTTCGCGATCACTTTTACCTTTAGGATTAAAGTTTGATCCTCCCTTACCGCCACCCATTGGCAACCCGGTCAGGCTATTCTTAAACACCTGTTCGAAACCGAGGAATTTTAATATGCTCAAGGTGACCGAAGGATGGAATCGCATGCCTCCTTTATAGGGACCGATGGAATTATTAAACTGGACACGCCAGGCACGATTGACACGGATATGTCCTTTATCGTCTTCCCATGAAACACGAAAAATTATAACCCGGTCCGGTTCGGTCATACGTTCAAGTATTCGCGCATCTTTGTATCGCGTGTTATCGAGGATGAATGGCATCAACGTCCCAACGACCTCTTCAACAGCCTGGTGGAATTCTGGCTCGTCCGGGTTTCGTTTGATTAGACCGTGCATAAAACAGTCGACTTCTTTTTTTATTTCAGTGTTAGAATTACTCATTTTATACTCCTGTTATTTGATGTTTATCTATGAATTTACTAGTTTACTTTAGAAACTCTGCCGTTATAGGATTGAGTGAGAAGTTCATCTTCCGCCACCCGGCGAACTGCCGCGGCAATGTTTTTAGCAACACCTTTATTTAGAGGCGATGGTAGAATTGCATCGACTTCCGGCTCTTCCACGCTCTCCGCCAATGCACGGGCTGCGGTAAGTTTCATTTTGCTTGTGATACGTGTCGCACGCGCATCGAGAGCTCCACGAAAGATTCCGGGAAACGCCAGGACATTATTGACTTGATTGGGGAAATCACTGCGTCCGGTGCCGATAATGAAGGCACCGGCTTTTTTTGCTGCGTCCGGCATGATTTCCGGAATTGGATTGGCCATTGCCAGAATAATCGGTTTGTCATTCATGGTTTTAATCCACTGAGGATCTAAAACATTGCCGACACTAACTCCAATGAATACATCCGCATTAACCAGCGCGTCCTTCAAGGTAC
This sequence comes from Verrucomicrobiota bacterium, assembly GCA_021772675.1. Taxonomy (GTDB): domain Bacteria; phylum Verrucomicrobiota; class Lentisphaeria; order JABSQK01; family JAJFLO01; genus JAJFLO01. Next base: position 21,304 of record JAJFLO010000475.1, read on the forward strand.
CCGAACGATTATTTCTGTTCGTAATGCGTGAGATTCGGCTTTTGGTGTCGTTTTCAGCAATATCACTACGGTCACGGCTAATGATTCCCTTTGAGTCACATAAGAGAATTTCTTTAACAGGTTCACACACGTTTGGATTGTAGCCGGTGCATAAAAGCAATTCGGCAATGGCTGTACCTGCCGCTCCAGCACCATTGACCACGATTGACAAATCCGACAATTGCTTGCCGGTTAACTTGCTGGCGTTGATTAACGCAGCAAGCAGCACAATTGCGGTACCATGTTGATCGTCGTGAAACACCGGTATACCAATATCAACAAGAGCGGCTTCGATTTCAAAACATCGCGGTGCGGAGATGTCCTCCAGGTTAATACCACCGAAGACGGGTGCAATATTTTTCACTAAATTGATTATTTCGTCAGCATTTTGTGTCTTTACGCAAATAGGAAATGCATCGATTCCGGCATATTCCTTAAACAGAATTGCCTTCCCTTCCATTACAGGTATAGCGGCTTCTGCGCCGATATTTCCTAATCCCAATACGGCAGATCCATCGGAGACGATTCCAACTGTATTTTTCTTAATAGTCAGATCATAAACCGCTTGAGGATCCTCGGCAATTTCTTGGCAAACCTGAGCTACCCCCGGCGTGTACGCCAGTGATAGATCATCCCGACTAGACAAAGGTACTTTTGATTTGATTTCGAGCTTTCCGCCGAATTTTCTGTGTAATTTGAGAGATGCCTTGTTGTAATCCATGATATTCTCGCTTTCTGTTACGTGCTTACTGAGTTTGCGGATTGATTGAATTCAATCGTTTTTAATACAGCTTTGGCTTTGCGTGTAACAACAACGGTAACGGCAATTGTTGCGGCCAGTCCGATAATTAATAGGGCCCACTCCTGAGGCGACTTGCCTCCAGTTCCTTGGGCTTTTAAGAGTTCTGTTCCTGCCGCACCTAAATAGACATACATCACTGTACCCGGGAACATACCAATCCATGACCCAAGCACATAGTCTTTTAGCCTCACCCGAGTAACACCCATCATATAGTTCAACAGATTAAACGGAAATGCGGGTGATAGTCTGATCAGGGTTACCAATTTTAATCCACCTTCACCCAGAGAATCAGCGACTGCTTTGAATTTAGGAAATTTTTCCATTTGCGTCTCGACTTTATTTCGGGCCAAGTATCGCCCGATCAAGAAGGCTGCTGTTGCGCCACATACTGAAGATAAGGAAACCATCGCAGTACCATAGACAACGCCCCACAGAGCTCCAGCCATCAGAGTTAATGCCGATCCGGGCAGCAACGCGATACAGGCGGCTATATAAATGACAACGTATAGAGCCGGTGCCTTGCTACCCGCATCGTTAAGCGCTCCTTCTACCTGGCCAATCCATTCATTAACAGGCAGTTGTCTGACGCATACGAGTAATCCGACTAAAATTAATCCAAAAAGTCCTACTTATTCATTTCATCTCCTGGGTTTGTTATTTTTGATATATGCTTCGATTTCTGATATTGTTGACATTCATTAAACATCGTGATGACGGTTTAGCTGGTTAACGATTCAACAATAATCACGCCAATAATAGTTTTTTATCCACAACTATTTGGATTTCAAAGAATTAAGTAAAACGTGTATTGTTTCTGGAAGTGTTCAGTATATAGATAAGTGTGATATTTCGTCCCCATGTGCGAAATATCAAAGGATGGGCAATTACCTCAAATTTAAGCGTAAACTGGTTTTGTCTTGATGTGCATACGAAGCTCCTGCTTCTCGGTGAACCCGGTACCAGGAAAGAGCTTGTTGGCCGCGAAGTACATAAACGAAGTCGGGTGCGTTTTTAAAATGTGACAATCATAAAATAGCGTGTAACTCGCTTGAATAAAGACAATTGCGTACGTGATCATATTTGATGTGTAAGTGATTTCGAACAAAGCTCCGAACGGTGATTTTTCCTCAGATTGGCCGAAAATCGCAAGCATG
>JAJFLO010000476.1 GCA_021772675.1 Verrucomicrobiota bacterium
CAAGGAATGTAGAATCATGAAGTTTTTTCCTTCGTCATTCATAATTCCTTGTTCGATATTCGATATTCAATTTAAATGAAAGGAATATTTTTTAACAAAAGTGTAAACTACTTTTTCGAGCTTAGCGTGAAGCATCCCTAATTTCTTTACACTTTCCCCTTAGCCGCATGAATTAATCAGGTTAGGAGCAAACAGATTGTCTTGTATTTTCTCACTAATTCTGGTAATATATTTAGTTAATACGAGATTGGCATAAAATGAATTTTACTAATTTGAGCAAACGATTACTATTGTTATGAGCAAGTCACCATTTTTCCAGGTAAGAATTGAAAACATCTCTCTCAGTAATTTGGGATTTATCGTTTTTTTAAAGCGAGATGGAGATGAAGATGTTTTGCCGATATGCATTGGGGCGATGGAAGCACATTCAATTGCTGCATGTTATAATAATCAGAGTTTTCCACGTCCTCTTTCCCATGATTTATTCAAGAGTATTCTTGGAGATTTAAATTGTAAAATTTCCAAAATACATGTCACCGATTTAATTGATGGAACATTCTATGCCCGAATTTTTATTGAAAATGGAAAAAAATTATTAGACATAGATTCCAGGCCGTCCGATGCTATCGCATTGGCGTTACGCTTTGATGCGCCAATTTTTGTACATGAAAAAGTTCTCAAAGCAGCCACTGTAAATTTGGATAAGTCCAAGGAAAAAGAGAAAGAACCAATCGATCCAATACAGAAACTCAAAGATGACTTAAAAAAAGCAGTTTCAGAAGAACGCTATGAAGAGGCAGCGAAACTGCGCGACGAGCTAAAGACAAAAACGGATATTAATTAATGCTGTGGCAACATCCTGAAATGCCATGACATAGGTTCTCTTGATAGATGCATTATGAGAAATATGAGGTAGGCGATTTTGCTTTAGAATAATCCCGAGTCCGTGACGTTAACTATAAAACCCAGTTACCTAAAAGGTATTTTATATTTTAGCGATCGTTCTGCTATCGCAGAATGGCTTTCTGTTAATGCATCTGCCTGCGATTTATATACTGCAAACAGTAGGTTTTTTGACATTCGTTATTCATTTCAGGAAACAATTTTACAGAAACCTGTCGAAATCCTGATGGCTGTTGGTATACCTACAACTTGGAATGTGGCTACAAACGGACGAGATTCATATAAAAATCTGAACCAAAACATTGTTGGAACGTCGGAAATCCTCTCAAACCTGCAATTAGCACTGGTATCAATCTTCTTCAAACCGAATTTCTACAGATCGCCCATGCGCATCTAAATCTTCAATTGTTGCAAATTCTGCGACTACAGGTGTTTCTTTTTTTAGTGCCTCTCGATCATACTCAACCATGCTGATTTTTCGGAAAAATTGATCGATCGTTAAACCACTAAACATATGGCTTGTTCCTCCTGTCGGCAGTACATGGCTAGGCCCGGCAACAAAATCCCCGATTGGCTCAGGCGTCCAATCGCCTAAAAATATAGCGCCTGCTGCAGTGATTTTTGATGCAATTTTCCTTGGGTTTTCAGTCATGATTTCCAAATGTTCAGGTCCTACTTTATTGGCAATCTTAATACTCTGTCCAATTGCATTTGTTTTTATAAGATAGACACCATTGTTTAATACTTTGTTAATTGCATGCTTGTGTTTCAATGTTGTGCTTTGTCTGTTCAATTCCTTTGCCACGTTCTCGATAATCGATTCTGAATCTGTAATCAATATTGCATATTCACTACCAGATCCATGTTCTGCCTGTGCCAACATGTCAGCTGCAATAAATTTTGGATTTGCGGATTTATCTGCAATAATCAGTACTTCTGAAGGACCGGCAACCAAGTCTAATCCCACGTGGCCATAAGCATAGCGTTTTGCTGCTGTTACGAAAGCATTTCCCGGTCCAACAATCTTTTCTACTTTTTGAATTGTTTGGGTTCCGTATGCCATGGCGCCGATACCGTAAACTCCGCCTAATCGATATACCTCTGTAGCACCGGCTATTGAAGCTGCGGCTAAAATTCCGGGATGCACCTTGCCTGATGTGTTTGGGGGTGTTGCAATAACAATCTCTTTTACACCTGCAATTTGGGCGAATGTAACGGTGTGAATAACCGTCGATACAAGTGGGGCGTTACCTCCGGGAATATAGGCCGCAATTCGATTGAAAGGTGCAAAACGTTCACCGACATTTACTCCCTGTCTCGGCGAAAAATCCCAATTCTTTGGCTGACGCTGTCTTGCAAACTTTGATACATTATCGTAGGCGAATTTTATCGCATCAATAGTTTTGCTATCAACCTCATATTTTGCATCATGAATTTCCGTCTCAGTAATTCGGAATTTGTCAGGAGCTAAGCAGACATTGTCAAATTTTTCCGCATATTTTATGACTGCACTATCACCGTTTTTGTGAATGTCATTTAGTATTTTTTCGACCTGTTTGTCAATATCACTGGAAAATGCTGAGCGATCGCATAACTGATTTATGCGATCTTCAAAATTTTTATCATTAAATGAAATTTTTTTCATGGGATCTATACTGCAAGCAGTAAGTTTTTCGACATTCGTTTGTCAATTTAGGCAGTGATTTTACAGAAACCTGTCGAAAACCTGATGGCTTTCGATATATATTATACTGCAAGCAGTCGGTTTTTCGACATTCGTTAGTCATTTCAGGTAACAATTTTACCGAAACCTGTCGAAAACCTGATGGCTGTCGGTATATCATTTTAAACTTAGGGCTCACAAATAAATAACTTGGATTTTTCGCATCTTATCTTCACGTCATCTATGTCCCGATCCAAATGACGAAAAACATTGAAATATTACAATATTCCTGCTACTTTTCGCCATTCAGATCGCCCAAACCTGACATCAATCTGAGCGCGAAATTATCCAAGTTATTTATTTATGAGCCCTTAAGCATTTTAGGGATTCAGCGTTCAGGTACACAGTTCTACTTTGAAACCTGACACCCGAAAGCAAGTTTCTTATTCAATTAATTGAGGCCGAGAATCTGACGGGCTCGAAGATTGCTCAGAGAAACATGTATTGGTATAATCAGGAGCTAAGACGATGCGAAAACCGAAATCTTTATCGTTGCTGCTTGGATCAATTCCATCTCGATTCGCGGTACGGCATCCTATTGCTGCATGATACCAACTTCCACCGCGTAGAACTTTGGTATATCCATTTTTTGCGCCACATGGATTTTCTTGAACCCCACGTGTGTATTGACCAAAGTTATCAATACACCATTCCCATACATTACCATGAATATCATATATTCCCCAGGAATTCGGCAAAAAAGAACCCACGGGGGCTAATTTGTTAAATCCATCGTTTTGTGTTTTATCTTGCCAAGGCAATTTGTTTGTATTAGAAACATCACAAAAATTTGCGTATTTATGAAAAATTGACGTGTCATTGCCAAAATTGAATTCACTCATTGTCCCTGCTCCACAGCAATATTCCCATTCTGCTTCTGTAGGTAGTCTATATATATAGAGAGACGGGACTTTTTTTGCTGCGAATTTTTTTGAATTTAAGCGATTACAAAACTCAACAGCTTGAAACCAGTTTACGTTTGAAACAGGCTTTTTGGGATTGCGGTTGAAACTGGGATTCATATCCATTATTGCATCATATTCTTTTTGACTAACTTCATATTTGCCGATCCAAAAAGGATGGGTAATATGAACTTTATGGATTGGTTGTTCATCTTTTTCACCGGTTGTTGATCCCATCATAAAACTCCCTGATTTGATGGGAACCAGAGTCATTTTTATTTTGGGGATAATTCGGGGGGTGTTAAAATGGGGGTCTGCCCTGACTGTAGGCGTCTGAGTTTCACGTGGATTTCCCCAAGTTACAAATCCACATAAAAGTAATAGCGTATAAATGAGAAAATTGAATGTGATCTGTCTCATATAAATATTCGATTTAGGTTATCAATAGTTCTTGTATCCAATTTGTGATCAATACCCTCTAAATTCTGTTTGAGTTGAGATTCATTTTTAACGCCTACCAGTATACTGGCTATTGAGGGTGTACTTAGAGACCATTTTATTGCGGTTCGGGTCGCATTGTCCTTTAAGCGTGATGCAATTTCTTTCAATCGTTCAACTTTATCAATATTCGTTTCATATTCTTTTCCACTGAAATGCCCAAGTATACCTCTGCTTCTCCAATCAGTAAACCTCGTTTGTTTATCATATTTTCCTGTCAAAACACCTGATGCTAAGGGACTATAGGCAAGTACACTAATATTATGCTTTTTACAGAAAGGCATGATGTCATTCTCAATCGATCGTTCCAATAGATTATACTGAGTTTGCAATGACTCGAAGCGTACCAATGCTAAACATTCATTTAATTGCTCCAAAGAATAATTGCTAACGCCGAAATATTTTATTTTCCCGACATGTTGCAGTTCCAACAGTGCATCCATGGTTTCTTCCTGAGGAGTATTCGTATCTGGCCAATGCACCTGGTAAAGATCGATAATATCAGTTTTCAGTCTGCTAAGACTTTGATCAATTTCTTTTAAGATAGATTTTTTTGTACAATTTTTAGTGATTGCAGAAACTTTTCTCTTGTTCCAAATTAGACCACATTTTGTTGCGATAATTACCCTATCTCTGACAGGTTTAAGAGTTTTGCCTAAAAGCTCTTCTGAATGTCCAAAGCCATAAACTGGTGCTGTGTCAAAAAAATTAATGCCCAGATCAACCGCTTTCTCGATTGCCCGAACTGATTTTTTATCACCTTCATGATTCCAGAAAGGATATCCTCCAATACCCCACGAACCAAAACCGATCTCAGAGACATTTAATTCTGTATTTCCCAGCTGACGGTAGTTCATAGAAGCTATACCTCATAAAAGTAGTGAGTTGTTGTGTCGGTCAGGAATTTTATTTTATTTAAAAACTTGGTGCGCCCGCCGCGATTCGAACGCGGGACCTTCTCCTTCGGAGGGAGACACTCTATCCAGCTGAGCTACGGGCGCTTTATAAATTATTTGATGTGGTATTGAGAAGGGGGGAAGATGAGACATCTCCACCTATTAATCTGATCTGATGAATTGGTACCCCGGACAGGATTCGAATCTGTGGCCCACAGCCTGGAAAGCTGTCGATGACAGGTAAGTTAGCGGCTCGTGGGTACGGTTATGGTCTTGTTTTTATATTTAGATTTTCCTTTTCTTTTCATGTTATTTCATAATATTAAAATTAGAATCTAACATTAAAAAGAATTTAAGGCAAAAGCAGTGGATGCTATTTATTGATTATGAACTCAAGTTGTTCAGGAATTTTTCCAGAGATATTATAATAGGTGGGCAAAAATATGAAAGATGCTATTAATAGTGCAGCTCACGACCTTCTTGGCGACCCACTAAGTCCGGTAACAAGATCGACAAAGCGTAGCCTTTATACTTTCACGCTACTTATGATGCTCATCACTTACACAGGAGTAGTTTCCGGCGAAGCAAGTATTCTGGGATTCAACTTCCCAGGATTGACGAAGGGCCTAATTCAGTGGGGACTATTTTGCCTTAGCTTATTCAGCTATATTACTTATTTTGTACATGCAGGGTCAGACTTCTTTCGCTATAAACATAAGAAGGACATTTACGAACTTAAGATTGCGCAGGAAATCGACTCTCATATCGTCCCTGACGATGCTTATCTGATGGCTAGAGAAGATCATATGGCAGAGGAGTTCAGGGAAATGACGGGGTATACAGACTATGAGATGCCTATTAAAACAACGAAGTATCTGTCAGAAATCAAGCTCTTGGTTGATTTTTGGGTTCCGGTTGTCTTCGGTGCAGTTGGATTGATTTATTTTCTTTGGGATTATTTCTGTAATTAAATTAATTTTCGATAGGATCCAACGCGGGAAGCCTATGGCTATAAAAAGCAGTGGATGCTATTTATTAAATGATTGTGGGGGGTAAATTTGAATAATCTGCTATTATTTCTTTGCCCGATAGATCTGGCGTTTGCAAATGAGTGTTATATCTGTGGGTATGATATCGCCGGGAAAGAATTTATAAATGCAGCATTGATTCCACTGGTATCATTTATAGTTTATATATGTCAGATACATTTCGAATTATTATAGCAAAAAATTGACCAAGTTGAATGGGGTGCAGATTACTAACTTTTCATGGCGTAGTGCAGTTCGTGCATTGCCATTTTTGGGTATTAACAGCAAACTCGATTTTTGGAAAGAAGAGGATAGACAAGGGGGATATATATGTTATTTTTTTTGCCTTAGATGCTAGCTATTAGCTATACTGCCGCCGATAACAACGCACTAATTAATTTTGAATCAATAATCTTGTAAGATTTAAGTACTTTTGAAGGGAATGAAAAGCCAAATAATTTCGATAGAATTGTATGGTGATATCTGGGGTCGTTTTCAAAAAGCACTTGAAGCTGAAGGTTGCGGATATTGGGGAGAATTGTATCAACACATCTTCGATGATGAATTTGTTCCAGATCAGGAGGCACTTACTAGACGTATGAATGTTCCAATAGAAATAAGGAATCAAGGAGCCGCTGCGGTAGCAAAATATTACAATCTAAATGAAGATGATCTGAATAAAATTCATGAAAATTTTTATAAATCGATATATTAAGAAGCAGTTTCTGATGGTTTTATGACTGCAAATGAATTATCTGACCTTGAGCTTCTATCAGTGATACTAGGAATTCAGGATACGCACAATCAAACTGTCTCAAAAATGCTAACATAAAAATCACTACAAAAACTAATGAAAAAATAGAGTGGGTATATGGCGTTAGAGGAGTGCAAGGAGTGCAAGAAGAACATGCAAGGGATTAAGAAGCCAATAAAAACATTATCGCTAATAATTATAACTATCATTATTTCAGGGTGTGCAACAATGAACCACTCCGATATGGAAATGCTTCGAGAATTAGAATCTTAGGGAATCGACCCAACCGAACAAAAAAAAATAAAGCATCCCGGTATTGCTACAGGCCTTATTAATATCTTACCAGGATTCGGCAATTTTTATTTAGGTATAGGCACACACGAGTCATCTCAGTGGTTATATGGGTTTCTCAATTTATTGGCGTGGCCGGTTTCAATAATTTGGGGTATTCCTGAAGGTGCCATTGATGCCAAAATCATGAACAAAAAAGAAACCGTCTACTACTATAAATTTGACAGAACAGGAAAACAGGAATACCAAAAAATTAAAGCAGCGGAAACGTCTTCAGTAGATCCAGGCAGCATAAATTAAAAAGCCGTCACAAGAACGAAAAAACGGTCTAAAACGAAAACACAAAGGGTAACAATTCAAAATCGCGACCATGCGTCCTATCCGCCCTATACCACAAATAACTTACCAACCTGAAGGCCCCACACAATGCCAACCGACTTAGAGCTAATCCAGCAAATAGAACAAGAAATTGGTACGAAGCTTGAGAAAAAGGACAATATAGGTTCTCGTGAAATTATTTTAGGGGCTTATGAACAGAATGATAGTGGCCAAGTTATAAAAATTGTTTTGGTTAGACTCAATTTGACTGAAATTCCCAAAGCGGTTTTTGAGCTTGAACATTTAGTATTTCTTAATTTATGCGACAACCAACTGACCAGCTTGCCGAAAGAGATTGCACAGCTGACTGACCTGACGGAACTCCGTCTTGTTAACAACCAGCTGACCAGCTTGCCGAAAGAGATAGCACAGCTCACCAACCTGACGACACTCAATCTTACTAATAGCCAACTGACCAGCTTGCCGAAAGAGATAACACAGCTCAAGAACCTGACGAGACTCTATCTTGGTTTCAGCGAACTGAGCAGGTTTCCGAAAAAGATAACACAGCTCAAGAACCTGACGAAACTCTATCTTCATAACAACCTACTGACGAGCTTGCCGAAAGAAATTGCACAGCTGACTAACCTGACGACACTCACTCTTGGTTCCAACCTACTGACGACCTTGCCGAAAGAGATTGCACAGCTCAAGAACCTGACGACACTCACTCTTGAAGATAACCCTTTGGAATCTCCACCGCCTGAAATTATTAGGCGAGGTATACCCGCGATATTTGAATACCTCAATCAATCCGCAGATACGTTAGTCAACGAGGCAAAGTTAATATTAGTCGGCCAGGGTGACGTTGGTAAAACATGCCTTGCAGAGCAACTCATTCACAGTACCTTTCACAAGCATAAAACAACCGAAGGTATTGATATTACAAAGTGGACCATTAATGCCCCCACCGATAAAAAGGAGGAAATTAAACTGAACGTCTGGGATTTTGGCGGCCAGGAGATTTATCATTCCACCCATCAATTCTTTCTGACCAAACGATCGCTCTATATACTTGTCTGGAATGCTAGAAAATCAAAGGATTACGATCATATCGACTACTGGCTGCATACCATCGCCGCCTTTAGTGACAACAGTCCTGTCTTAATCGTATTGGCAAAGTGCCATGAACGTGATGATGATCTCAATCTAAAAGACCTGCGCCATAAGTTCCCGAATATCGTTGATCTTTATAAAGTCGATAACAAAGACGGTACAGGTATCCCGGAATTAAAAGACGTCATAAGGACAAAGTCCTGGACACTGGATCATATGCAGACAGGATGGGTCACGTCTTGGTTCAATGTACGGAAAAAGCTGGAAGCAGATGAACGAAACTGGATCGAATACCGGGAATTTAAGGATATTTGCAAGTCCGAGAAGCTTGATCAACAGCAGATTGACGTATTAGATGATTATCTTCATGATCTCGGCGTCATCATCCACTTCCGTGACAGAATGGATCTTCGCAATATGGTCATTCTCGATGCGGAATGGGCCACAAGTGCTGTCTATAAAATTTTGGATACAAGTTCAATCCGTACCGCCGGCGGCATTCTCATTCATGACGATTTAGGCACAATCTGGAACCCTGAAAAATACCCTGAATCCATTCAAGCAGAATTGCTGAAACTCATGGAAAGATTCGAATTGTCCTACGAACTTCCCGATAATATTACCCATTTGATACCTGAATTATTACCCAGCACGGAACCCGACTATGATTGGGATTCTTCCGACAACCTACTCTTTCAGTATCGTTACGAATTTTTGCCTGCCGGAGTAATACCGCGGTTCATTGTCAACGCCCACCAGACCCTCGAAAAAAACGACAATGGTGAGCTAATGCAGTGGCGGGAAGGTGCCATAATTACCATAGAAAACGCCCGTGCGGTTGTTAAAGGAAAGAGACTGGAAAAAAATATCGAAATAACTATCTCGGGTGCTGTAGGAAAAAAACGTGAACTGTTAGCAATTATCCGCAACCATTTCGCCCACATTAACAGTTCTGTCACAAACATCAAAATCACACAAAAAATACCGTGCAACTGCACCCCCAATTGTACAAAGAGCTACGACTATGAGGATTTGTTAAAGGGCGAACAAAAAGGAGAAACTAGTATTAAGTGTGATAAAAACTGGGAAGAAGTACACCTTTCCAAGCTGTTAGACGGCTATGAAACTAAGGATAACAGAATGAAAAACATTGAAGAAAGAGATAAAAACGAAGTAGATAAACGTATCAATTTAACTATTAATCAAAACGTCAGTCAAAATAATAAGCAAAGCCAAGAAAACACGCAAAAGCAGTCTGTTAAAATTGATTTCGACATTAAGATAGAATTACCCGCCATCCAGAGTGATTTTGCTGAATTGCGCGAATCGCTGGAAGATGTGGATCCCAAATTAGATAAACAGCTAAAGGAAATTGAAGATTGTTTGGACGATGTCAATGCGGATTCGAAACCGGAACAATTCAATAAACCAATGAATAAAATGCAGCGTTTCCTGAAGAAGGTTGCAGATGAGGATTCCGACATTCACAAAGTGATCCAGAACACCAAAAACGGCATTGAATCAGCGCAGAAAGTGGGTAAAACATACAACAAATTTGCTCAATGGCTGCCGGCTCTGCCAGTCATACCGGACTTATTTCTCGGAGAGTCCCGCCTTCAGGCGGAAGCCTGAACGATGCTTCAGCGAGGACATTCTATCATAGGAGATCGCTGAAGCTCTCCTGAAACTTCCGCCTGAAGGCGGGACTACGAACGAGGTGCAATTAAATTTATAGCATAAGAGGTTCGGAGTACAGTCCCGTTTGTGAGCAGGATTGATTTTGTCTATTATTGCGATAGGAAACGCCGGCGCAGCCGGTTAAATTTATAGTATAGGTAGTGTATTGTAAGTCATTCTAATTTCAGATTTTAAATAAATTTTACAGAATCTCTTGATAAGGAGTGTGTGTTGGTTTGTAGTTCCGTCTTCAGGCGGAAGTCTCCGATGAGCTTTAGCGAGTCGATAGGTGCCATACACTCGCTCACTCGCTGAAGCGTCGTTAAAACTTCCGTTTAAAGACGGGACTACGAACCTTACCCCGTCCGAGTTTTTCGTTGATTTGATTGTATAAGCACTTGTATTTTAAGTTACTATTTGCAAACAAAAGCCCCGGCGCACCCGGTTAAATTTAAAAAGACAAACAACACGCTTATGATTACCGGTCAACAAGTAAACATATTTATCATCCAGAAAAGACATAAAATCATGCCACCGGGTTTTATGATACCCCATCTGCCGATCACCAATAAACTTTTTTTCGGTGCCTTAACAAACCTTTCCCACGCATGCCCTCAAAGAACGTAACCGTTCACGGGGTTCAAAGTTCAAGGGTTCAGGGGTTGAATACTAAGAACATAAAGCCATGTTGCAGAGTTGTTTTTTGAAGGTTTTTTGGTATTTAACCCCTGAACCTCTGAACCCTGAACGGTTCCTAAGGAACAGCTCGGATTTTTATGATTTATTATTTACGTTTAACTTCAAGCATCGGTCGTTTGTAGTGAGCCAAGTAATTGGTGTTTTTTGAGCAGTGCAATAGAACAGCGATACTCGCTTAACTACAAGCATGATTGTCCTATAATTTTATAGTTCCTTATATTTATAACCTCCCTATTTAAAGGGAGGTCCAGAGTTAACAAAGAACAACATTCCCCCCCGGCAAGCTCATCCCGAAAATTTTTAACTAATCCCTTCGCGCTTTTTTGACTTCTGAGCCGATTTATTAAATCAATTGCCCATTTTTTAGTCTTTTTTGCGCATTTTCCGTTTTATAATGTGTTCCCGTTGATCTTGATATTTGTTTATTATTGACTTGAGCGAACACATACAGGGTAAGGGACAGGTCACCATTTACCAGCTTTTTACGTCAAATCCTCATGCCAATATAATCGATGGGTATGGTATTTGTATTGAGCAATACTTAATATTAAACAGTTTTACATGACATTTCAAAATGCAAATTCATTACTCAAACACTGCCTAAAACATGGTACCCCGGACAGGATTCGAACCTGTGACCCACAGCTTAGAAGGCTGTTGCTCTATCCAACTGAGCTACCGGGGCATCTAGTATGATCAAGTTATCAAATTTCTTTCGATGATGCAATATTGTACAAGCGTATTGGTTTTTCAATCAGTATTAATCGGATTATATTGCTTGCTTCAATTAATCTAGAATGTGAGGATATCTATGCCAAGTCTGGGATTTGGAGAAATAGTTTTAGTTATCATTGCTGTAATAATTTTTGTTAAACCGAAAGATTTGCCAAAGTTTTTTAAGAATTTGGGGAATTTTTATGCGGAAATTCAACGAGGTTATTCCAGAATTAAGCACATGACAGACGAGACGTTGCATGACTTCTCTAAGTCTGAAGTTGCTAGCGGCAAAAGGGACAGTGATATAATTATTGCAGAAAAGAATGTCGTTATAGTTCCAAATGATGTTGGGCAAATTGATAAGTCTGTTCATTAAGGAATGAGGATTTAATCACCTTCTTTGAAAGTTAAAGTTTTTTTAGGTGTCAGGTTTCAGTGTTCAGGTGTCAAAGACCCGTGCTAATGATCTTCAATCTTCTGAAACCTGACACCTGAAACCAAGTTTCGTTTTATATTAACCAAGACCGAGAATCGGA
>JAJFLO010000477.1 GCA_021772675.1 Verrucomicrobiota bacterium
CAAGGAATGTAGAATCATGAAGTTTTTTCCTTCGTCATTCATAATTCCTTGTTCGATATTCGATATTCAATTTAAATGAAAGGAATATTTTTTAACAAAAGTGTAAACTACTTTTTCGAGCTTAGCGTGAAGCATCCCGAATTTTCAAGCAATTTCCAGTAGCCTTTCACAAGATAAAAGGGGAAAGACGTTGGCTATAATATGGGATTTCCGTTTTTTAAATCATTTCGAAATTCGTAATCTTAAAAAGTATGAAAACCTTATTGAGTCGATGAAACACACGTCGTTTATCGTTTTAGTAAATCACCAAACTGGGGGAGCATTTGAGATAATGGCACAAATACTTTGTCAGACAAATAATTGTATCGTTATCGGTGAAGAAACATATGGACAGCCGTTTACATGTAAACGGGTAGAACTTAAAAGTGGATTATTATTATTAATTCCTGAAAATACGTATTCATTTAATAACGGTAACAAAGTTATTTTTGCACCAGTAAAACCAACGATTCCATTGCATATCACTAAGGATGTAATTGATTTTACTTGTAAAATCAAAGATAAAAACAATGTGAAAAACGATGAAGGGATCAAAATTGTTATCGATCTTGTTCGAGCGTACAATTTGTTTGGAGAAAAACGATTTTAATATTATGTAAAGAGCCGATTCCAATGTATAAGAAACAGCATGGATAGAATCGCTGAGTAATTGCGAATAATTACGATTTTTGGCGGTATTCGGAGAGACAGGTCCGGCGTCATATTACTCGAAAACGCCAAAAATTAGGGCAATCAAAAACTAGGTCAAAGAGACTTGCAGTAAAAGGTCCAAAATGCAGATTTATAAACTCAACGATTCTTTTACGGATCAGCTCATCGCTGATATTTCAAAACGGCTAGAAAATGGAGATGTTGGTATAATACCAACAGAAACAGTTTTTGGGTTAATGTGCGTTTATGATAACCATGAAGGTCGACAAAAAATATTTAAAATCAAGAATCGCGACAAAGAAAAAAAATTGCAAATATTAATTGCATCGATTACACAAATAAAATGGATTAATCTCGAACTGGATGCTAATCTTCAACGATTAGCTAGTCACTTTTGGCCGGGGCCATTAATGATTATAATAAAAAATGAATTGAATGAAGAGATAGGAATTAGAATTCCAAACCATCAGTTTGTACAATCATTGATCAATAGAATTGGTAAACCGCTATTAGCAACAAGCGCAAATCTTTCGGGAAATGAACCAAAGGGAAGCTATGATCAGGAGTTTAATGATCTAATTTCTAAACCAGACTTTCTTGTCGCATGTGAGTTAAATAATCACCAACCTTCAACCATTATCAGATTTCATGAAAAAAAATTGGAGCTAATTAGAGAAGGAGCAATTAAGTTTGATTCGATATTGGATAAAGTACCAGAATTATCATCATAAACTAAAATCACAATAATATAGAACGCTCTCTCAATGTTTAGCTCCCAAGATTCAATAACCGCGTTAGAAATAGGAACTGCATCAATTAAAGTTCTAATGGGTAAACCAAAAGAAGACGGATCCATCGCGATTATTGGATATGACGAAATAACTACCCTGAATAGAGTTATAAAAGGAGATATAATTAATGTCCCGGCCGTCGCCGATTTATTAAGCCAGGTATTAAATAACGTTGAGGCGGTGTCAAGAGAAAGAATCCGTAATTTATACGTCGCAATATCTGGGAGTCATATCAAATCAATAAACGTTATCGGCAGTGTTCCAGTAACCTCACCTGACAGAATTATTACAAATAACGATATTATTGAAGCCACTCGAAATGCCAGAGGCTATAATCTTCCTCTTGAACAAAAAGATATTCATACCTTCCAACGAACTTATATTATTGATGATTCACAGAGAGTCAGTAATCCTGAAGGAATGGCAGGAAATAAGCTTACGGCTGACATTCATGTTATTTATGGGAATTACAATAAAATTCAAACAATTTGCAGTGTCATACATGATGTTCTGGGTGCACCAGCCAATGATATCGCATTCGCCGGCATAGCAGATTTCTACGGATTGCCTATCAATAATGATCATGGAAAAGGAACGTTGGTTATTGACATTGGTGCGGGCGTCACAGAATATGTAGTTTTTTATAATGACGGCTGCATGCATTCTGGGCAAATTACTGTCGGATGTGAACATATAGCTAATGATCTGTCGATTGGTTTGAGAATCTCGATTGATAACTGCAGGGAATTATTAAAGCAACTAAAGCAACAGGGTGTGTCACTCATTGACGATAGTGACTCTGAAAGAGATATTGAAGTTCAAATGTCCTTGCAACCCACAAAAATCATTAAACAATCAATACCAAAACAAATTATCACATTGCGCCTGAATGAACTGTTTAAATTAATTAAGGATGAGCTCGCTAGTTCGTTTATTGATGAAGACCTCGATATGACTAAATTATTAGGTGGCGGCATTATTCTATGCGGTGGAGGAGCGCTTATTCCTGATATTAAAACGTTGGCAAAATCAATTTTTAACCTACCTGTAGAGATTGGGTACCCGCTTAATGTAAGTGGCGTAGGAAAAGAAATTAATTCACCAAAATATATCACACCCGTTGGACTACTTTATCTGGGTCACCGGTTAGATTTGTTGGAAAAGGAATCAGCACCCAGCTTTCGGCAAACAGTCAATATCGAATTAAATAAACTTAAAGATTTGACATTAAAGGCATTTCGTTTCTAGTCAGATTAATTTCATTTAATTTTGTCGCGAGCGCGTAATTATTAGCTGATTTAATTAGGTCAGGTAAAATATGGAAGAAGAAAAAATCGAATCTGTGATATTAGCGATCGGCGGTGGTGGTGGAAAAATACTTAGCCATGTAGCTAAATCAAATGAACTAGAAAATATCAAGTTAATTCATATTGATACTGATGAACAAGATTTATTGAATCTTGAAAATGTATGCAGCTTACTCCTCGAAAATGATTGGACGGATAATCAAGGCTGCGGCGGCAATGCTGTAACAGGAGAAAACGCGGCAGGAGAAAACATTGGTCTAATTCATAGTCAAATTGAAAACATTAGTTCTATCTTTGTCGTTAGTGCACTGGGAGGCGGAGCTGGTTCCGGCGCCATTATCCGCATCGCCAGATTGATAAAAGAATTGAAACTTCGATCATTATTTTTCGTAACATTACCATTTTCATTTGAAGGAAAAAATCAGCAGCAAACAGCAACTAATTCTTTAAAAAAGCTTCGCAAATCCACAGATATAGTCATTCCAATACCCAATGAAATCATATTTGACAATTGCCCGGAAGACAAAAAGGCTCTCGATGCTTTTGGAACAGCTAATTCAATTCTGGCACATTGCATCATTGGTATGTCCGAACTAATACGTTTTCGTGGAATTATACCTATTGACTATAGCAGTATTAAACAAGCATTCAAAAACAAAGATGCGGTATGCTCATTTGGTTTAGGACAAGCAACTGGCGAAAATAAAATCACTGAAGTTATCGACAATTTACTAAAATCACCTATGCTCGGATATCCCGGTTTTGTCAACCATGCAAATGTCGTCATCAGTACTCTAATCGGCGGGCAGGATCTAAATATTGGTGATATGAAAAAATGTCTCGAACTTCTTAACTCAAAATTAAATTCATCAGTAAAAGCAATTATCGGTGCAAATACGTTCGCAAAATCGTTCGACAGCATTAAGATTTACATGTTAGCAGTTCAATATCATAAAACGATTTTTGGTGACAATGCGTCGATCGTAAAGACTGTAAAGTATTCACCTGATCCAAAAAGTAACAGGCAAAGGAAAAAGAATGATCGGTTATCAAACGAACAAATGCCTTTGCCATTTTTAGAAGAAGGACTTTCATTAGGCATTTTCGGTGAGGTAAACGCGACGATTTACCAGGACCAAAATCTCGACATACCGACATTTCAACGACATGGAATAAGTATTGAACTAGACAATCACTAACTTTGTAGAAAACGTTCTGCTTCCGCCACAAATATTTCAATGTGTTTAAGGTAGCAAACACTTTAATTATGGCTCTAACAGCGATTGTCTCCACAGAACTTCACTATAATTATTCATTGAATAAAATACCGCTTTCAATTGAAAACAAACGCTCCCTACCTTGAGAGCCACATAAAAACAAAAATAGATAACAATAAATCTTAGAGAAAAATACAACAATGAAAAAAACTGCGCTAATAACAGGTATAACAGGTCAAGATGGATCATTTTTAGCTGAACTATTGCTGGATAAAGATTATCAAGTTCACGGTATTATCAGACGATCGTCGTCTTTTAATACGGGAAGGATCGATCATATATATCATGATATTCACGCCAAAGGAGAATCACTCTTCCTTCACTATGGAGACTTGTCAGATTCATCTAGTTTACGCAATTTGATTATGCGCACCAAACCCGATGAAGTATATAATTTGGGCGCACAATCCCATGTTAAAGTTTCCTTTGAACAACCCGAATACACAGCCGATATTTCCGGTCTTGGCACCCTGAGAATTCTCGATGCTATAAGAGATGGCCAGGAAGATTTGAGTAAGAAAATCCGATTTTATCAAGCATCATCATCTGAAATGTTTGGCAAAGTCCAGGAGGTTCCTCAAACTGAGAAAACACCATTTTATCCCCGATCCCCGTACGGCTGTGCTAAAGTTTATGGATTCTGGCAAACTATAAACTATAGAGAAGCTTACGATATGCATTGCAGCAATGGCATACTATTTAATCACGAATCAGAACGGCGCGGCGAAACGTTTGTAACACGTAAAATCACCCGGGCTGCAACACGAATAATGTTTGGATTACAGGAAAAATTATTCCTTGGGAATCTAGATGCGAAACGGGACTGGGGTTATGCTCTTGATTATGTTAAAGCAATGTGGTTAATCCTACAGCAGGAACAGCCGGATGACTATGTTATCGCAACCAATGAAACACATAGTGTTCGCAGCTTTGTTGCACTCGTATTCAAGCATCTAGGGATTGAGATTGTATGGCAAGGTGTCGGTATGGACGAAATGGGTCTTGTAAAATCAATTTTAAAAACCAATAAAAACGCACCGCATAGTCTAAAAACAGGGGATTGTATAATCTCAATTGATGAACGATATTTTAGACCCTCTGAAGTTGAAACATTGCTGGGCGATCCCAAAAAAGCGAAAGAACAACTTGGTTGGAAACCCGAAATAAGTATCGATAAACTTGCTGAGATTATGACTGATCATGATTATGAGTTAGCAGAGAATGAACACCGACTTAAAAATAAATAAAAATGTAACTGCTATTTGTGTTTGTATCGGTCAAACATGCAAATCTTTAGGCTCACAGGAAATATTGAAAGAAATTCGAAAAATTAAAGAAAAGCAACGTATTGCGATTGATTTAACCTACCAAAATTGCTTTTCCCGTTGCGAACATAAAGATGGACTCTGCCCTACCCTTAAATTAAACAATGAGTGGATTGATAATGCTACACCCGCAAAGATCAAAGAGATCTTTGGATAAAAAGAATTCGGTAATATGTGGCGTTCCGATTAAACCATAGAAATTAAGTTTTCACGGGTATTTTAGTATTGGTAAAATCCGGATAGGCTTAGGTTGTAGTAACGATAAAATACGATCAGTTGGTTTTACATTTTGGCCATGTCATTACTGTCTAACATAAAACGATAACAATGATCGCTAAAGGGGTTTTAAAAAATTATTTTTTATACTTCTAATTGTCAAAAAAAATTATTTAATGTAACTATTGACACATCTTGTCACAGCAGTATTAGGTAAAATCTCTATAACCCGTAGGATTATTTTGCAAAAGAATTTTTAGATTATTAAAATTATATTACTTAAATTCACCAGACATAAAACACTAGTTATGAGGATAAAACGGTTTACTTTAATAGAGCTGCTTGTTGTGATTGCGATTATCGCTATCCTCGCTGGTATGCTAATACCTGCATTGAGCAAATCCCGTGCACGTGCAAGGGAAATTGCTTGCAAAGGAAATATGCAGCAAATTGGCGTGGGTATCTCAATGTATGGTGATGAATACGATGTTTACGTTCCAGGTCTAACAGATTATGCAAGTTTAGCCTTTTTATTAAGTCCTTATACCGGAGGCGAAGCAGAAACATTTACTGATTCTGGAACAATAAGCAAAATATTTGCTTGTGCCGACAGTAAGCTTGGATTGTCAAATAATAGCACAAATTTTTCCACATATAGTGGTCATCCAAAGATCGCTGTAAATATTTCCGGTGGTGATGTACCGTTGCGATACCAGGCCATTCCCCGAGCTTCTGACATAGTGATAATAAGTGATGGTTGCCAAGTACCTGATAGTGATGGCCCAGGAATTAATAATGCAGAATTGATGTTGTATTCTGTCGATTCTATTTTTGATACGACGACTGACTCAAGTGTCGGTAATGAACAAGTTAGTCCAGGTCCAAATTCGGATGACGCAACCGGCGCGGGACATATTCGCTGGCGACATTTAAATAAAGCAAATTTCCTCTTTGGCGATCTCCATGTAAATAGCTTCGATTCAAATAGTTTATTTCGCAAAAATTTGTCAATCTATTATTAGATTAATAAAAATTGAATCGTTCGCTTTCCCTAACCTGAATAATTCATAAACTTTTTATTACGAGCCATAATATCACGCAATATCAATGGGTTACAAAATTATCCGGGTTCGAAATAGTTCACTATTCCTGTACGCGGATAAAATTCATAACTCATTGATCTCACACAATCTAATGACTCTCACTACGAAAGTTTATGAATTATTCAGGCTAATCATAACGTGAAGAGTCCCTCCACTTTTTTATTGCATAATATTCAAATGCCAAAAATCTCAATGTGCTACGGTACATCTCCCTTTGATAGTATAACAGAATTCTTGATCTTTTGGCAACAATTGTGAATTGATAATGGCTAATTTCGAATTGTAAATGAAAAACATCAAACTTTGGCATCTACAGTATTATCTTAACAGTGGGGATATCCTTTAGAACATCAAAAATTTTATAGCGTTCTTGTTCATTTTTTACCTCGATAGAAAAATTGAACGAAACGTACTTACCGGTTTTACTTCGATTTGACTCACCAAACTGAAACTCTCTGGTTTTAAATATGATTGCAATGGTATTGGCAATTTGTTTTCCATCCTCACCAACTATTTTATAAGGCCATATACATGGATATGCTATTTCTGCTTTTTTCATTGAAAAGTTCTCCGATATAAATCTTCCTACGAAATTGTACACATAATATTCGATAAAAAATGATTGTAGTTTACTACCAACTTATCCCTTAAAAAAACAAAAATTAGATACCAATGACAAATATGGATTTGCATTAAAATCTACCTGTAATAAAACGTTAAAATTAAGAGAAATTGACCATTTTTGGAAAAAATTGACCGGTATGCAATATATATTTACGGTACTCGTCACCAAACCGTTCAATCAGCTTTTCTTCTTCAATTCGTGTACGCAACATCAATAATGCTACACAGGTTGTACCAGACAGCGCCAAAAACCAATTTGTAGTCACAATCGAATCCGCGATCGCAACTCCTGTGAATGCTAAATAAAATGGATGACGTACGAAACGATACGGACCATTGGTTACCAACGTGTGATTTTTTCTAGTTACAACCGTATCCGTCAGGTTCAAATCCAGTGTTCTGAATGTAACTAAAAGTAATATTCCCGAAGCTAAACCAAGTAAAACACCTACCCATCGTAGAGTAAGTGGTAATGAAACTGATGACCATCGCATTAATTCAGGATTGATAAGATAGGTAACAAGAGCAGCCATGCGAATACCGGCAATGGGACGTAATGTCAGTAAAATAAACAATCCCTCTTGACGACGGTCAAGCTTTTCACCCGTTCTGTGAGCTCTTAGCCGATGATACAAACCCATCGGAATTATTGATATAAAACCAACAATAATAATTATACGAAAAATGTGTTCGTCATTCATTGATAGAATTTGTTAGCGTATTGCGCATGACATATGTAGATTTATTAGGTAACAATTTCATCGTTTTTCAAGACGCCGAGTGTTATGTGATTTAGTCGAATCCGAGTTACTTGGCAATACCAGCTGATAATAGATAGGACACAAAGATAAAACCACATCTTGAGCGGGAAATATACACCGAAAGCCATCAGGTTTTCGACAGGTTTCTGTAAAATCACTGCCTAAATTGACAAACGAAAGTCGAAAAACTTACTGCTTACAGTATACTACAGGATCCAATTTTCAGCACATGTCATAATTCATTTCATTTTGAAAAAAAAACTATTTCCTATTTGGCACTCAAGTTTCGAAAAACGTTCGCCAATTTTACAAAATGAATCTTGATACGTGCGATAACCATCGTGAAAATGATTTCCAACAACAAGAAGCCCATTAGTCTTCATATCGGATTGGATTTTTTCCCAAATTCTCGTTAACTCTATGAGCGAGTGGAAAGCAGGACCTCCGATTAAACCGTTGACCACCATTATATCTGTTTTTCTACTTAACCTAAAATTTCGCAGGTCTCCAGCAACGAAGAAAGTTGAATGTTTATCATATAGATCCGAACTCAGGTAGTTACAATTTTCACGGCCATTCAAATGTGGTATGTGTTTATTTTTTGCCATCCAAATTTCCAGCGATTCTGTTGTCACTCCCAAAACGATTCCTTTCTTTCCCGATCGCTTCAACACCCCGGCAAATTCATAAGTTCCATGGCCCGTGCTGCATCCATATTCGATGCCTATAATGAAAGAATCGATGACATGGGTTAGCCAGTTCAACATATAGTCGTGTTGTTCCGGATATCTGTTTGGTTTTGATCCAAATTTAATGGGACTAGCGATGGCACAAGCTAAACTGAATAAATCTCCTAATTTTAATGTAATATTTCCTTGAAATTCAAGAGGCAGGATCAACCAAAAATCAGGAAGGGATTTATAGTGCTGGTTTGAGACTGAAGACGGGACCAAAGTCTGATCATTAAACGATTTCAAAAAAACCCATTCCAGATCTGATAAATACTCTCTAACAGGGAGATAATTCTGGTAATTATATCTTATTTCTTCCGTAAGAATAAGGCCATGTGCCCACCAAGGTGGCATGACGTAATTCGCAAATACTTCATATTTTTTGCGCCATTTGTCGTTAAATATAGAAAGCGCTGTCCTCGCCCATTCTCTATGAATTAGCTGAAGCATTGTTTCTGAAGCGATATAATCGATCGAATGCCCTCTTCGGCAATTGTCGTCATTTCCGTCAATTCTTTTTTTGAAAATGCCCGAGACTCACCGGTTCCTTGGATTTCAATATAATGACCGCTTTCGGTCATAACAACGTTCATATCAACGTCTGCACTTGAATCTTCGGCATAACATAGATCGAGCATGGGTGTACCATCAACAATACCAACACTTATCGCAGCAACGCCTTCAACCAAAGGATTTGATTCCAATAAGTTATTATCTAACATAGTCTGAAACGTTTGTTGCAATGCAACCGCAGCTCCGTTTATACTGGCACATCGGGTACCACCGTCAGCATCAATGACGTCGCAGTCAACATAAACGGTATTTTTACCTATTTTCTTCAGATCAACCACGGCCCGTAGGCTCCGACCAATTAATCGTTGAATCTCCTGTGATCGACCATTCAACTGTCCCCGATTTATATCACGAGATGATCGGGTATGTGTTGACGCAGGAAGCATCTGATATTCACTAGTTAGCCAGCCGCCTGGTACGTTTTGACTTTTCATCCATTTGGGTACCTCTGGAACCACCGATACTGCACAGATAACTCTTGTGTTCCCCTGCTCTACCAGAACTGATCCTGAAGCATTTTTTAAGAAATTTTTGTGAAAGGTACACTTCCTCAATTGATTGGGAGATCTATTATCTACTCGTATCATGTCGATATCCTGTCTACGTATTAACGATGCGGTTATTCTAACTGCCAATCAATGGGTGATTGGTTCATTTTCATTAAATGTTCGTTTGTTTTGGAAAAATGATTACATCCTAAAAAACCGTTATGCGCTGAAAAAGGCGATGGATGCGCAGCTGATAAAATTAAATGTTTTTTCGAATCGATTAACTGCATCTTATTCTTTGCATTTCGGCCCCATAATATGAATATAAGATTATCTTTCCTCTCATTAAGGATTGAGATGACTTTGTCAGTAAATATTTCCCATCCTTGACCCGCATGAGAATTGGCCTGATTCGCTCTAACTGTTAACGATGTGTTTAGTAAAAATACACCTTGTTTTGCCCATGAGGTTAGACAACCATTTTTTGGTATCGAGATATTTAAATCTGTTTTTAGTTCCTTAAATATATTAATCAACGACGGTGGTTTTGGAATACCTTCATTTACCGAAAAACAAAGACCATGCGCCTGATTAATTCCGTGATAGGGATCCTGCCCAAGAATAACAACACGGACTTGATTAAATGGTGTATACCAAAATGCATTGAAAATATCTTTTCCCTTGGGATAAACCGAAAATTTTTGTTTTTCTTTAACCAAAAACTGTTTGAGATTTTTCATATAAGGTTTATGAAATTCCTCAAGAAGTTCGTTAAGCCAAGACTGCTCAATATTCGGCGGATCCAATTTTTGGTCAATGATTTCTTCGTCCGAATGACTAACAACAGATTGATTATTATCAAACAAATTTAGTTGCATTTCTTTATTCATTAAAACACGTTTTACTCCATATAATATGGACTCAATTAAGCCTACCGTCTTCTTCTATTTTTTTTCCCAGGCATGATACCTTTAATTACATTTACAGGAATGGCCACGACTCCTTTTACTAGATTGATTGGAGTAGCTAATCCTTTACTAACATCTTTTATACCCCGCCCCAATCGTTGTCCTGGAAGTACTGACATTGATAATTTAGCTAATCCTTTTGGCAAATATACGATATCTGATGCAATACCTGGTAATTTTGCGCTGTCTCTTATCGTAGAATTTATCAAGGGTTGAGCAACTCGAATGATCGTGGCACTTTGCAGATCAAGACCCTGTACATCAAAAATAAATATAAAACACAATACGTATGCTAAGGTAAAAATTTTATTTGGAATTTTTTGCATATATAACATAACCGAGTTTAAAACTAACAGTTCATAAGCATTGTTAATCATTTAAGTTAATAGTAGACCAATAACTTAATAAACATCGCTTTTCTGAATTGCCTGATTTTAAGGTATTATAAAAGTGTTGATACAATATAGACATTGTATTAAATATATAATCGTGCGGTAAAAAATAAATAACGATAGTTAAAATGGATACTAAATTTATAACGTCAATATTGGGTAAATACGTCAAATCCCCTTTATACAGACTTTATGAGGCTCGATTAGCAAAAAAATCCAAAAATTGGTCAAAACCCGAACATGTTGGAATTATTCTTGATGGCAACCGCCGATATGCTAGAAGTCTTGGATTATCAAATATTATTATCGGGCATGAGCTAGGTGCTGACAAACTATTTGAGGTGATGGGTTGGTGTACGGAATTTAATATTAAGGTGATCAGTATTTGGATATTTTCATTGGATAATTTTTCACGGGGAAAAGAAGAAGTTGATGCAATATTAGCACTCATTGAACGGAAAACGAAAGAGTACACAAATGATAATGATGATGTTCATAAAAAAAAGGTGCAAGTTCATTATATAGGAAAACTTGAACTGCTGCCTCAAAGTTTACGTGATGCTATCAGTGAAATGGAATCTGTAACTAAAAATTATTGCAATCAGTATTTAAATGTTGCCGTTGCCTACGGTGGAAGAGAAGAAATTGTTGATGCATGTAAAGCTTTTTTATTAGATCAAAAAAAACTCGGTCTTGAGATCGATGAATTAATACAATCTCTTGAACCTGAAAAACTCAAACCTTATTTATATACTTCTCGTAATCCAGACCCAGATTTAATCATCAGGACAAGTGGCGAAGTGCGATTATCAGGATTTTTATTATGGCAGAGTGTTTATTCGGAGTACTATTTTTGTAATACTCATTGGCCTCAGTTCAGAAAAATAGATTTCCTCAGAGCATTGCGGTCATACCATCTGCGAAAGCGTCGATTTGGACGTTAGTTGAAGTGTATCTAAAAATTTATTAATTGCAAAACTACTTTTGGCCGGATTAAGATGTCAATACAATAGAACTGTCGGAATTCTTTTAAAAAATGAAAATACTTTTCGATTATTCTTGAATATTGACGTTAAAATTGTCTATTCAATTACCGGTTCTTCCAAGATTTTTTTCGATTTGCCTTACTACCTGGGAGTTGTTATTTTCAAGGAAAAAAGTGTTACGGTAAACTCAAAAATATTACACTGTCTTATTATATTTGAAAATCTCTTGACTTTGGTTTTGTTGAATACCTTTTTGGCCAACTTGATTCATTTATGGAAATCGGCTGTGAGAGTGTATGGCTTATCCCACATGCAAAAACAACCAATAATCAAAGTAATGAGGACACTAGAATAATAATTAAAATGGGCCTTTTTGAAGAGTACTGGCCTGATTAATTCATGTGGTTTCGTGACAAGAGTGCTTAGCTCGCTGTAGATCAATGAGTTATGGAGGTTCCGAAGGCGAAGGAATAGTGAACTATTTCCAGCATTCAGGTTCTTCATAATTCGCTGAGATGAAGTGAGATATGCGCTCGCAATAGAAGCCGGATGAATTAATCAGGCTAGATGACCTAATAATTGTAGGTTATAATTATTTCAAATATAGGAACTAATTTATATATTTTGTAAGAGAGAAATTAATGTCGGTAAATATTGTTAGTAAAGTTCAAAATATGGTCAGTAGCGATATTGGCATAGACTTAGGAACGGCAAATAGCATTGTTTATGTTAGAGGCCAGGGAATTGCCTTAAATGAACCGTCCGTGGTCGCTCGTAACGTCAACAGTAGAAAAATCTTAGCTGTCGGGATTGAAGCAAAGAATATGTTAGGTCGGACTCCGGGTAATATTGAAGCAATTCGTCCTTTGAAAGAAGGCGTTATTGCAGATCTTGAAATCGCTGAAGAAATGATTCGCTATTTTATTCAGAAAGTTCATAGCCGTGGTAAGTTGATGCGTCCCCGGGTTCTTGTCGCTGTACCATCGGGAATAACAGAAGTGGAAATTAGAGCAGTAAAAGACAGTGCTGAACGTGCCGGAGCAAGAGAAATTAAACTGATTACGGAACCCATGGCCGCAGCACTGGGAGCCGGACTGCCAGTAGAAGAACCTATTGGAAGTATGATTGTTGATATTGGTGGTGGAACAACTGAAGTTGCAGTAATTTCGTTGAAAGGAATCGTCGAGTGGCGAAGTATTCGCACCGGAGGAGATAGTATGGATGCCGCTATTGAACGGTTTATTAAGCGATCGTATAATTTGTTGATTGGACCAAGAACTGCAGAAAATATAAAAATCCAGGTTGGTAGTTCTTTCCCATTAGCGCAAGAGCTTTCTCTTGACGTGAAAGGGAGGGACTTAAATACAGGTACACCAAAATCGATCGAGATTAATTCAGAAGAAGTCCGGCAATCCCTACAAGAGCCTATTACAACAATTATTGAAACGGTTCGTAATACTCTGGAACGATGCCCACCGGAATTATCTGGTGATCTAATTGATCATGGTATTGCTATCGCTGGCGGTGGTGCGCTATTACGTGGAATTGACCAATCGATCGCGCAGGAAACCAGCCTTCCCGTCTCAATTGCTGAAGAACCGCTCTACTGTGTCGCCAAGGGTACAGGATTAGCTCTTGAGGGAATGGATTTGATTGACTCGCTTTAAGTCGAGCGGCTAGCCTGAATTTCTCATAAAGCATCTACTATGAGAACGTATATCACCTCATTTCAGCATCTTACCTTGACTATCGGATTCTGTGTGTCTCAACACACGGTCATTCTCTATACAGAGGTAAAATACTCAAATAACGCAATCTAACCTGATTAATTCATGCGATTCGTCGCGAGAGCACTTAACTTGCTCATAATAAATTGATTAGAGAAAATTTCACAATGAAAGTGAATTGTGAAATCGTTATCTCTACCCTGTTTAATTTGTACGTATTGAGGCGGTGATGTTTTGGTAAAAAGCCTAAGACTGGTTAGTCATTATTGGTTTTGGTGGAGGAAGAAATATTTATTGTCAGTTTCTACGCTGTGGAGA
>JAJFLO010000478.1 GCA_021772675.1 Verrucomicrobiota bacterium
GGATTCAATAATAAGATTGGCTGGTTGAACAGGCAGGCTTATGGGTATCGAGATCAAGAATATTTTAAGTTGAAAATATTTGATCTACCTAATCTAAGGATCATCAGAAACCTATGATTTTTACAGATATCCGAGAAGAACCTTAAGTTCAGGTATTGAATTACTATTAAAAAAATCAATCCATACCTATTACTTTCATACTCTATTTTTTCGCACTTTTTTCAATTACAACGAAATTATTTTCATCATGAATAGGCTCGCCAATACGACCAATAGAACGCACCAAATTCCAAATAGAGTATAAGTAAGAGCAGTGGGTGGATTGAGGATATTCAATGATACAATGACTGTTTTTAAACTAAGCGGTTCCACTTTGTTTTTTTCTTGAGTAGTTGCTACCTCTTCTATATCTGTCTGAGGCGCTTCTTTAGCTAATTCATCCTTTTTTTCAACGAATTTTACTGGTGAGATTCCAAGTGGTCTTGGCTTAGGAGGAGGAGGTTTAACTGCATGTTTCACGGCAGGCACGTCTGTAGACATTCCTTCTATATTATCTTTTTTCTTAAATTTTACTCCCATCGCTTCAAGTTTCGCTTTTCCAGAAGCACCACCACCAAGCGAAGGTCTTGCCTTCTGTTCTTGCGTTTTCGGCCTAATACTTGGCCTCGCTGATTTATTAACAGATATTGCCGCAGCCGTTCCCAGCTTTTTTAATATTTTTTTGGGTTCTGCTTGAGATGATTGATTGCCTGAAGGGTAAATTTCAACCTCACCCGTTGCCTTCCTAGATGCTTCATTTTCACGCCTAGGGCTGATTCTCTGTTCATGTGTCCTCGGCTTTACCCTAGGCCTAGTCGGCGTATGTACAGATATCGCCGGAGCCGTTCCCAGTTTCTTTAGTGTCTTTTTGGGTTCTGCTTGAGATGATTGATTACCTGAAGGGTAAATTTCAACCTCACCCGTCACCCTCCTGGAGGCTTCATTTTCACGGCTAGAGCTGATTCTCTGTTCTTGTGTCCTCGTCTTTACCCTAGGCCTAGTCGGCGCATGTACAGATATCGCCGGAGCCGTTCCCAGTTTTTTTAGTGTCTTTTGAGGTTCTGTTTTAGTCGTTTGACTAACCGAAGAGGATTCCCTATTATTTGTTACATTATCTTCAGGGATCTGCGCAAGAACCTTTAGCTGAGGTTTTGAATGAGAGACTATTTCTCTATTTTGATCATCATGTTTATCCAAGATTCACTCCTGATATATTGAGTTACAGCCACAAAATAGACTCTCAATATAGTCACACATTTTCATTAAATCTAATATTTTCCTTAGTTTAATTTAGTCTTTAGAGGCTCTTTAGTAATCGCATCATTTCATAAATTTTTTCTGTTTATCTTCGCAAATTTCAATAAATTCTATCAAATTTTGCTGACTGTATCACCATAATTTCCATACCAAAATGAAGAATTTCAACGACAAATATAGGAAAGTCTAAGTTCCTAACCCACATTTCTCTCAAAGTATCTACTACGAGAATGTATATCACGTTATTTCAATATCTTACCTTGACTGTCGAATTCTGTGTGTCTCGACACACTGTCGCGATCAGGCTGAGATTATTAAATGGGCTCTATTTAGTTATGCTCTTTTTATCATCTACTAAACTGTCAAAAATATACTCATATTTAAGATTGGATTTATATTCATTGAAATGTGATGGATAACGCATTGCCAAATCACTAAGAATCTCATTCATTTCAGTAAAACGGTTTAATTTATACAATACTTTAGCAGATAGTATCATCGAACTTGGAACGTAGTTGTTATTATCAAATAAAACAAAAACGCTCATAGCATAACGTAATGCGTTCTCTAAATCATCATTTTTGTCATAAATAAATCCTATTCCATATCGACATCTTGATCTAGCAGCAGAATTATCAAAATTCAAATTTAAGGCTTCTTCAAATAAAATGAATGCCTCATCAGATTTATTCAATTGTACCAAGGATTCGCCTAAATATGATAAACAAATTCCATAGACATCAATTTCACGTCTAGATGACTGTTTCAATTTATAAAATAAATCTTTTGATTTTGCAAAATTTCCTTTGGAAAATTCAATTTCTGCAATTCCCAATTCACCCTGAAGACTAGTAACATAATCAGAGGAATACTGCAATAAAAGAAAACATTTTTCTGCGTCATCATAATGATTAATTTTTATGAACTCATATCCGACTTCTTTGATAAGATCTGCTGCCAGATTATCTTCGATTACTTTGTTCTTCCGTAGCAAATCAGAAAATAGATTTAAAGATTCACTTTTCCTTTGTTTTATCCATAGGGAATAAGCCAGATAAAGTTTAGCAATTTCAAGCTCTTCTATTCGGGCATCGCTAACTACATATTGCAAATCGATGATCGCATTTTCAATATTCCCCAAATAATAGTGCAATGTTCCCCTCAAATATTGCGCCCGTCCCAACCGTTTGTCAGCGGGGTAATCCTGTATTAGACCATCAAGAATGACAATTGCATCTTTTTCTGCTTTCTGTCGAATTCGAATTTCTGTCATTTTCATAAGCACTTTAGGAGCAACTGTTTTGGGTAGATCTAACGAGAGTAGCGATTGGTAAAGGTCATAAGCTTCGGAAAAATCATTTCCCAAAATCTCACATTCAGCTGCGTTCATTAAAAATTGAAATTGATGATCAACACCAGCTTTTGCAGCAAGATTTCTGTATACCAATGCGGCCTCCTTATATTTTCCCAATGACGTAAATAGTTTTGCCAGATGCAACAACGATTCACTATTCCCCGATAATTCGTCTTTATATGAAATCGATATGCGGTGTAACAATGAAAGAGCGTCGGCTTTTTGATTACCTGATATTAATGCCTGGCATTGAAGAAATAATACATTTATAGCCAGTTCATTTTCCGGAAATTCTTCCACAAAGGAATTCGCCCGAACAATTAATTCGTCGTATCTATCCACCTCATATAGACAATCGATTGCGTAGTAAAATGAAAAAAGTCTATAGCCACTGTTTTTAAACTTGTCTACTATTTCAATGAAATCTGTTAGTGCAGATTTAAACCGATTCAAGTGTTTTAGAGATAGACCACGCAGATAGATTAATTCATCATTATTTTCCGAAATTAAACGACTATGTTCTATCAATAGCTGAATTAATTTTTTATAGTCACCTAGATTCAATAATACCCAGGCTCGACCAGCTAATGCATTTGTTGCAAATGCACTGGTAGGATAGTTTTTGAGTAGTTGATCGTAATAGAATATTGCATTTTCTTTTGCTCCTTTTGTCTTTTCCAACTCTGCCAATTGAAATAACGCTTCCTCCTTTATGGATTTCGGGATATTTTCGGAATTGTAAAGACGTTTCAGATACTCCAGAGATTTATTAAAATTATCAAGGTTCTTGTATAAAAGTGCTAGATTTAAGACCGCATAAGGACGATAAACATGATTCTCAGAAAATGGTTTGTCGGATAGCGTTGAAAAATAAGCAATGGATTTTTCATGATCACTTTTCAAATTGTATATCACACCAAGGTAATAATTGGCAGATTCCGTAATTATTTCAGAAATCCCTGTGGCATTAATAATACTGGTCAATTCTGATTCAGCTTTTTCCAGCCTGCCTGATTCAATGCAAATATTTGCTATAATAATTGCTGCCTTTTGCGAATACGAGTGATTTGGGAATTCTTCTTTTAGCCTTGATAATATTTCCACACTATCATCAAGCTTATCGGCCTGTCTTAAGCAATCGCCCAACTTAAATAATATATTCGGTATTAAGTTAGAAGAATGATTGTCCGTCAACAATTGTAGAAACTCCTTTTCTGCCATATCAAAATATCCACGCCGGATCAAGCCATCTGCAAATCTGAAACGTTCAATGACATTATTCTGATTTGCTACGTCGTCGGCTTGAGATTCGTCTGGTGAATTTGTATCACTTAAACAAACCAAAGTAAGCGACAAAAGGAATATAATGATGAGTGAATAGGACGGTCTGATTTTGCGGCATAAAGGAGTAGGTCTTGAAAAGCAGCAAAGGTCACGCACCCATCTTGTCCACGAAGTAAACGTTGTGAATACGGACAAGACAGCGATTTTATCAATTAAAACACGGTCATTACATAAGAAACGAGTTCTAATAATTATCATTGGATAATAGAGATTCAACATAGAGCATATTTAGATTAAACAGCAATACGGACAAATCCATGAATAATTTAATCCATATGGAGATCACAGAAAGTGACAAATTAAACTAGTGTGGCGAGTTACCTGAGGAAAGGGTTGCAAACGATATATTCCAGATATCCACTTTACGACAAATATCGATGATCGTAATCACATCTTCATAATCAGTTTCTTTATCTGCACGAATAATGACAGGATGCCCTTTAAATGTCTCCGCGATTTGATTCAGTAAATCCTGTAATTTTTCTGGTGTGAATGACATTGAATTAATATAAATGTTCCCATCTTTATCAAGATTTATTATGATTTCGCCCGGAGTTCGGCTAGCGTCCACTCCTGAATCTGCAGTTGGAACATTAATACCGATTTTCGATTCCCATTGTGCGTAGATAGATGCCACCATAAAAAAAATCAAAAGCAAAAACACGATATCAATCATAGGTGCCATTTGAAAACCAGGCGATTCTGTCTTAAACCCTTTGCGAAAATTCATAATTCCACTTTCTGCCTCAGATCAATTTAATATTTGACGATTTACGGCGATTTTATCTTATTAAAGATCATGTGATGTATGATCGTGTTACAACGTTCTTCAAGAACAGCAATTAATCGACTGACATGACCGCGGAAATAAGAATAAAGCAACATACATATTATACCCACAATTAACCCACCTGCAGTCGTGACAAGTGCCTTGGATACGCCACTGGCTAGTGCGATTGGTTTTACTGCACCAAAGTCGGTTTGCAGTCCAACAAACGCCTGGATCATACCTAATACCGTTCCCAATAATCCCACCATTGGTGCGATAATTGCAATATCCATTAAATATTGGATCCGCTGCCACAATGAATTTGCCTGGCGACTGCCCTCATCCTCAATAATGCTTCGAATAACATGATAATCCGCATCAGGGTTTATCTGCATCATTTGAGCAGCTGATCCGATGATATTTGATCCCGCCGAAGTATATCGCCGGCATACGTTTGATAATTCGTCAATATTACCCGTATTTGCTGCGTCTTCTGCCTCTGTCTGAAATTCCTCTGGCATTAATAGATTTTCTCGCAGGGTAATAAAAAAATAGACAACAAGAAAGGTTGCAAAAGCTGACAAAAGTCCCAATACACCCATTGGCCAACCACCCTCTTTTATCACCTGGGTGAAGGGTACAGTCTTCGCGGCCGGACCGGCGAACGTATTAAGGGTAGTAATAAAACATAGTATTGAACAAGTTTTGTAATTCATGAAATTCTCTCAAATCTGTTAGCTGTTTTTGGTTATTTGATATCAAAAAAGATTTTAGTAATAAAAACGTAAATGTTATTGTTAGCAACCTATAAACAGCAATATGTATTAGAATTAATTTTATGTTGCGTTTGGAAAGAAGAATTTACACAAATGACAGGGTCTAATTAGACAAAATTGGGAAGGTGTTTTTTTTTGAATAAAATATTGCAAGAAGCACTGTCTATATTTTCAGAAAAAGGCGCTCACACATGTGAGCGCCTTATATAGCTGATCAATTAATAATTAATTTCTTGTAAAATTAGCCTATTAACTGAATTGCCTGTGCTGGAATTTGATTTGCTTGTGCCAGCATAGCATTACCTATTTGCATAAGAATCTGCGATTTTGCAAAATCGGCAGACTCTCTTGCCATATCAATATCTCTAATTTTGCTTTCTGCGGCTCTAATATTGTCCTCATAAGCAAGCAACCCCGATCGGGTTTGCTGCAATCGGCTTTGCTGGGCACCAATACTTGCCCGTGAATCTGCAATGTGATCGATCGCAAGAGATAATTTACCTACGGCATTTGATGATGTGGAACTGAGTTTGACACTATCGATAAGACTGGCCCATTGTACGGCAGTTCTGGTCGAACCAGTGACAGCGTTAGAGCTATCATAGGCATAATTTGTAACAGTACCTATGACTTCAGTATTAGTGACCTGGAGATCTTTGAGATTCAAAGTTAAAGTCTGATTCTGATCTGAACCGACTTGAACTTCAATATTTCCCGATTGCACTGAATCTCCTGAGGTTACCGCTACACCAGTTCCACCTCGAAATAAATATAAACCGTTATATTTAGCTGCCGCAGTACTTTTTGAGGTAATACGGGATATTTCATTCTGCATTTCTGAAAACTCGAGCTGGATATTCGCTCGATCTGCAGAATTCTTAGTATTATCGTTAGCAGCGATTGACAGTTCCGACATCCGCGCAAGAACATCATTTACCTTTTGCAGCCATGAATCAGCTGTTTGAGTGAATGATATTGCATTGTCCACATTACTGCGCGCAGATGCTGAATTCTTGGCCTGAGCACGTAAACGTTCACTAATGGCTACACCGGATGCATCATCCGCCACCGTTTTAACGCCGGTGGATAAATGCCCCATTGACTTCTGTAGTGCACCCATATTTGTTGAAAAATTAGCAAAAACACTAAATGCTGTTGAATTATTATTTATTGCTAACATAATAAACCTCCTTGTTATTTGTATGAACTGAATTCCGTTTCAGTTTGCTACTTTGATTAATTTAAGAACGTTACGAATGAATGATTTAGGCAAAAACGTCATTCACTTCGACCATATTTATATCCACTGTTTATCGAATACAACCACCTCCTTTCAAGTAATTTATGATGCAATTCAAGATAATTAGAATCTTGCTCAATCTGCTATTTTCCGATCTATATAATTTGGTGAACAAACTTGCTATAATATGCTCAGATTGTGACGAAACTGAAGTCTCCAGTAACAATCCCAGCAGGACAAGTCAATCAAACTTTATAATAAACTATAACTATGAACATTACTGTTGGGCGCATATCAAATACCATCCGTGCTCTTCTCGAAGAAAAAAAGACATAAGTAACTTAATTATAGTTTATTAAGGTGAATGCTGATTTCTTAAAGAAATGATTTTGGGTTGGGAAAAGATATTAATGGGAAATATTTTCCAGTCACATTGGGCTGTAAGGGAAGTTTTCTCCGCATAAAACATGGTTTGATTGATCGTAAGGTGAAGAATGGGAATTTTGGCAGATTGCCCTATATACAAAGCAAATCCTAGCAGTCAGACAGACTGCTAGCAAACATTCTGGCAACTACAGGGGGTAAACTATACGGCAGGCTGACAGCATGATGTATTTCAGAAGAGTATTTCGGAGGATTAACATACATGAAACGACGCACACGTTGCTATTACAATTTTCCACAACGCCTTCATTTTTGGAAAATTCCAATCTACCGACATGTTTGACCAAGAAGACTTAATGATGATATTTGCTTATCAACCACAAAAAGGTTAACTAGATCTGCTTCAAAGCCGCAAGTATCGGGGAAGCTTACGCATTGCGGAATAGGAAAATAACTAGATAAGCTCGGCGTAAGTCCTTCGGGTGTGCATTGTCTGTACTGGATGGAGTTGTATCTTTGGAGGATTGAGGCGTACTTAGGTACTCCCTCAATCTTCTAAGGATGCAAATCCGCCTGTACAGACAACCCAAAGGGCGGGCATTTCTTGCAGAATTTCATTTGCGTAGAAGACGTCGATCCTCGGATCGACTTACTTCCATGCAAACGAAACTCCATCAAGAACTGCTCCGTGCACACCCGAAGGACTTACGCCGAGCTTATCTAGCATTACTTCCTCACTTTATAATAACCAACCGTCATCCACTTAACATCCATAAATCGTAGAACTTAACCGGCTTCGCCGAGGCTTTTTCTTGCTACGATTGGCAAAATCAATCCTATTCATGAACGGGAGTATTCCAAACCACCGATGCTATAAATTTAATTGCAACTCGTTCGTAGTCCCGCTTTTAAGCGGAAGTTTTCGGAGAGCTTCAGCGAACAATGTTTTTAATCGCTCGCTGAAGCATCGCTGAGACTTCCGCCTAAAGACGGAACTACAAACCAACACACGCTCCTTATTCGAGATATTCTGTAAATTTATATAAGATAGGAAATTTCAAAAACTTAGAATACCAATCCCTATACTATGAAATTATCAGATTTTCTGTATAATTATTGTATACAAGTTTTAGGAAAAGAACCTGAGCAGCGCGATCTACCACGTTTTATATCCGTGTCGATCCGTGAAAATCCGTGGTGTAAGTTAAATTTTGGTTGCGGCTTGGCCGCGCTAAGAAGATTCGCGTGATTCATGGGTACAATCATCTCCCCTGTCCATTTTTTGTGCAACCTGATCAATTATTATTCAATCCCCTCTCCAATCACAAGGTACTTCTATACCATAGATACGCATAAACTATTACTATTATTATAAATAATGGTTCCCATCTCCACAATTGGCACAATTATTTCTAAAAAGCTCTTTATTCGCCTGTCTCGCCGAAGCAAAAAAAAGCGAAGGCGGATGGGCAAAAATAAAAAAGATCATTTGCAATTCAAATTTCCTAATAAATCTTAAAAAGTTTAACAGTTAACATCAGAGTTTCTTGCAAAAGTATGTTCGAACTGCATTTCGAGTGTAATATGTGCAGGTGTGGTTACAAAGTGTAAATGTGCATAGCGTTGACTCTATGTGCTTTATTCTTTGTGGCTACAGATGTACGTGTTGCCGCTTTGCTAATTTCTGCCGGACAGCAGAATTGCCGTCTCATTCCTCTG
This sequence comes from Verrucomicrobiota bacterium, assembly GCA_021772675.1. Taxonomy (GTDB): domain Bacteria; phylum Verrucomicrobiota; class Lentisphaeria; order JABSQK01; family JAJFLO01; genus JAJFLO01. Next base: position 8,883 of record JAJFLO010000478.1, read on the forward strand.
TTAGAGAGGAATTCGGCTCCGCCGAAATACAGCCGAAAAGACTTTTTGAAAGAAGCTTATAAAAAAAGGGTTAAATCATGGGTAAGAATAGTCGTTTTTCAAATTTTGTCATAGCAGTCCTAACGTCTCTTTTAATCTCCAACACCAGCTTTTCTCAGGAAGTGCTTCCCAACGGTTCCTTCAATTACAATATTCCGATAGAGTTGCCTCCCGGTACCGGCGGCATGAAAATTGCACTTGCTTTGAAATATAACTCAAGCGGTGGCAATGGCTGGGTTGGCAAAGGGTTTTCCCTCGCGGGATTTCCGGTTATAACGAGAGACCCAACCTTTAGTATAAACTCAAGTTTTGCAGTTCATTTTGAGCAATAATTTCTCATGATTTGGACTTGAAATTGTGATGTAACATGCTATGCTTAAATATGTTAAGATATATTTACAATTCCAACATATTAGGGGGCTGCATATGATCAAGAATCT
>JAJFLO010000479.1 GCA_021772675.1 Verrucomicrobiota bacterium
ACGAATTGTTGGCCTGGGACCAACACAACAGGAGGTAATCTACAGCAAGGTGCGATTGGGCGTAAGGATTGGCGAGGAAAAGGCGAAGCCAAGGGCGGCTCGGATTAGGGCAGACACTCCGCGAAGCGGTTTAGTTCAATGTAATTTATATGATAAAAAATATCAATTTTTATCATTGTTTAGTTTTTTTGTAGAAAAAAACTTTCTTAAAGAAGACTGCCTGATAATAAACTTTTAACTAACCAGGATTATTCGTAAACAATCATCAGATTAGGTGAGATTAAATAATTTTGGATTTTAACCGTGTACTTGAATATTGACCTATCTTTAATCCAGATAAGTTTGTAATTCGTTGATCTTATGCAAGATATAAAATGTTCATGTTTAATACAGACTAACTTGCATCAATATTTTATTACATCCAATTTTTATTTTAATTGCACTGCTGTAATTTAAGTAATGTATCAATTTGAACCTATTGCTATCGTTGGGCAGGGATGTGTTCTTCCCGGTTGCTTATCTCCAAAAAAACTATGGGATTCTGTTCTCCATAATAGAATCCATATGACCTCACCTCCTGAAAATTCTTGGCGGGTTTCCATGGATAGGGTTTTGAGTTCTGTGGCAGGAAAATATATTCACGATAAATCCTGGACAAATCTTGGCGGCTACATCACTGGTTTTAACTCTGTATTTAATCAAGATAAATACACGTCAAATTCCACACCAATTGCCAATTTAGATCCGCTGTTTCATTGGGCTTTGCATGCAGCCGAACAGGCATTAGAACAGATTAACAATATATCTGATATAAAAGAAAAGGCAGGTGTTATTTTAGGAAACCTCGGGTATCCCACACGACGGGCTAGTCAGCTGTATGAAACTGAAATTCTAAATCCGTTAATAGGGAATAAAAAAACTTCTGAACAAAACGTTCATCCAATAAATCGATTCATGTCTGGATATCCAGCAGTATTCATTGGTAATTCATTTGAATTTAAGGGTGATTGCTTTTGTTTGGATGCAGCCTGTGCATCTGCGTTGTACGCCATTAAGCTGGCTTGCGATAAACTGCAAAACAGGGAGGCTGATTTAATGCTTGCAGGTGGTGTAAATGCAAGTGATCCATTATTTTTACATGTTGGATTTTGTGCACTTAAGGCAATGAGCGTTTCGGGACAGAGTCGACCATTCCATAATCAGGCAGATGGCCTGATTCCAGCTGAAGGAGTTGCGTTAGTCTCTCTCAAACGTCTTGATGATGCGATTAAAGCCAATGACAATATCCATGGTGTTATTCGTGGCATTGGATTATCAAATGATGGTCGTAGTGGTGGTTTTTTACTGCCGTCTGAAGAAGGACAAGTCCAATGCATGAACAACGCTTTTCAGCAATCAGGTATTAAACCGTCAAGAGTGTCCTTAATTGAATGCCATGCAACAGGCACAGAAAATGGAGATCGTGCCGAGATTCACAGCATGGCTAAAGTTTTTGGAATAAAGTCTGATATTGTTATTGGTTCACTCAAGGCAAATATTGGTCATACTATTACGGCATCTGGTGCGGCAGGTTTAATCAAAGTGCTACATGCATTTCAGCACAATCAACTGCCCTCTACCCCCAATGCCCATCCAGTAATTAATGCAATCAATGATTCACCGTTTAAGGTGTTGCAGAAGCCCGAAAACTGGGCCGATACGCCTCAACCAAAAGTAGTCTGTGTAAGTAGTTTTGGGTTCGGTGGAAATAATGCTCATTTGATTGTCGAAGAATGGACTGAAAAATCACCATCAGGACGTCCCCGAAAACCAATTAAATGTCAACAAACTGCCGTCATTGGCATGGCTGTGCAAACTCATAAAACATCGACTATCAATGAGTTGACTGAACTATTGTTTAATACGCCTGCTAATTTTCAGGAGGAAAGAAAGCTAAACAACAGATCAGTCTGTTTCTCTCCTGATGAAATCGTTTTTCCACCAAAAGATTTAGATCAAACAATGGGACCACAGTTGTTGTTATTAAAAGTCGCCGGAGAAGCAATATCATCCAGTGGGATTTCTGATACTAAAAATATGGGGATTTTTATTGGATGCGGCCTTGATATGAATGTGTGTCGTTACGGATTAAGAATGCGACTTGATGACCTCTTAAAATCGCTGGATCCTGAGATTGCGAAAAAAATAGATACGGGGAAGATGAAAGATTTTATTATACCGGCTTTAGGACCAGCCAGTGTAATCGGAACCATGCCTAATATTCCCGCAAATCGTTTGAATAATCAATTCAAGTGTTGCGGTCCTGGATTTACGGTGAACGGTGAAGAATTGTCAGGCGATATTGCATTACAATTGGCTCAAGATGCATTAACAAAAAAAGAGATTAAATCCGCCTTAGTCGGAGCCGTCGATTTTTCAAACGAAGCCGTCCACGAACTATCAATGAAAAAAGTTAGCAATGGAAAAGCACCTGATAGTGGAAATGCTGCAATCGTACTTATTTTGAAAACATTAGAGGACGCTCAGAAAAATGGAGATCACATACTGGCAATTCTTAATTCATCTAATAAAAATCCAGACGTTGCAGCCAGCGATTCTTTAGGAAACACCAAAATCATTCAATCTATTGGATCTGCTCATACAGCATCAGGCTTATTGCATATAGGTGAGAATATACTAAAGATAAATGGCAACCTGCAATACAAATCTGATCATTCCAAAACGATTCCCTATATTCCAAAATCAAAAAGGAGAATTGAGTTTTTTAGAAATCATTCATTTACAAAACGGCAGAAAACCTGGACAATTGAGAAATTTGAGGATTCTTATAGTTTTAGATATCCGCCCATATCTCATCCAAATCTATATCTCTATGCAGCAGAGAATGTTGATGAATTAGCGCAAATGCTAAAGCATGATACTCAAAGTGAATCTGGATCCTGTCGACTGGCCTATTTTGCAAATCCAAAAGATCGACAAGACGTTCATAAAGAAGCCAACAAAATTTTACTTAAGAACAATGACAAAAGAAGATGGTCGACTGGCCCTGTTTGTTTTTCCCGAGAACCGGTAAAAGGCAAAATTGGATTCATGTTCACAGGTGCTGCATCAGCGTATCCAGACATGGGATTGGATCTAATGTTAGCCTTCCCTCAATTAGTTAGAGATATCTGCAATTCTGTAGATTCTATTGATGAGGTTATGAATTGGATAATTAATGATCATAAAAATGATTTACTAAATCCACTTGATCAGTTATATGGAGCATCGTTTTTATGTCAATTCCATTCTATTCTGAGCACAAAAGTTTTGGGAATAAAACCTGATGCGGTTCTCGGACTATCATCAGGGGAAACCAATGGATTGCTTGCTATGGGCGTTTGGAAATCCATCAATGATATATTTGCAGAAATTCGTAGAACCAAACTTTATTCCAAAGAGCTAGGAGGAGAATTCAATGCACTTCGACAGTATTGGAATTTACCTGGTAACTCAGCCATTGTCTGGGAAAATTGGCGATTGTTCTTTCCCGTAAGTCAGATTCAAGAATTTGTAAAGGATACTAAAAAAGTATTTCTAACAATTATTAACACTGACAATGATTGTATCATTGGTGGTGAACAGCAGGAATGCCGAAGCCTTGTTAATCGCGTTGGGCGTGAAAACTGTATTATTCAACCTCATCACCTAGTTGTTCATTGTCCAGCAATCAAACCGTTTAAAGAAACATGGCATGCTATACATAACCTTCCCTCTAAATCCCTCGGAAAGATCAAATTCTATTCGTCATTTTATGGAAAATCATATAAAATAAATAGAAAAAATGTTGCCAAAGCTCTAACCGATCAGGCATCGAATACGATCAATTTCCCAAAGGTCGTCAATCAGGCATGGAGGGATGGCGTTAGAATATTTCTGGAACATGGCCCCCGAAATTCTCTATCATCGTCAGTCGCTTCAATTCTCGACACTAAAGATCCACTAACGGTGTCTATGGATACTTCCGAAAAATCGTCCCTTGACCAATTTTATTCATCTGTCATTCAATTATGGTGTGCAGGTGCTTCTATGAATTTGGATACATTGAAAGAATTCAGTGAAAAATCTGCAATTACGAAAACACATCAACCAACTACCGATGGCATGGAATTCAGCCTATATCATCCAGATTTAGCCAATGATGAATGGATTCAAAATTTTAACACGGATCAACATCAATCATCCAATGCGAACCCTCAATTCAACATTAATCCCAAAAATAGCATTGCTAATTTGATTCGGTATCAGCAAACACGTGTTGAGGAAATACATCGGGACTTCCTTACACAGCAACAGAGAACTCAGGAAGCATTTAACCTGATAAATACTAAGATTGATCACTGTCTTAAAACAGAGGCAAATCAAGATCAATTCGATTTTGAAAGTGGTCCCTCTGGATCTCCAGAGGGCCCAAGATAAGATTATGACTATTTAATAATACATGCCAGTGGCAAAATTTAC
>JAJFLO010000480.1 GCA_021772675.1 Verrucomicrobiota bacterium
GGACGACGATCTCAGAGTTAGTAATTGGATACTGCAATTTGATGCGTGTGGATGCGAGAGTCTATATCAAAACATCAAAGAAAGCCTTTCATTGCATGAGAAAACACTGGACATAAACCTGGAACGAAGAAAGCAGGACACCGAGTGCTGGCGGGACGTTGTTAAAGTGATGCGAGATTGGTTGCTAACTTGGGAAGCCTATGAACAAGCTAAATCCAGGGGGGAATTCTTACGTGACAAGAATAACTGAAGAGATTACGCGAATTTGCAAGAGATTAGTGCCAGTCATAGGTCGTAAGAAAGCGAATAACTTGCTCAAGGCGTATATAACCTCTGAAACCCTCGACGAACAATTTCGAATGGAGACATTTGTGAATATGTTTGCATTAAAATATTTGGGCAGTGGCATAGATGACAATCAGATTCACTTGCCACCAACCTCCACTTCCAGTCGAGTTGGCGACTTCGCATTAGGCACTATCATCTATAGCAATCAAAGTTTTTGTCCCTTGTATCTTAATCAAAGTGATTTTGTCAAACACGTTAATATTTGTGGAATTACGGGCAGTGGCAAGACAAACATGGGCCACATATTGTTGACAAAACTTTCCGAAGTACAGATTCCGTTCTTAGTCATTGATTGGCGCAGATCTTGGAGAGCGGTGTTGACTCTGGCGAACAATTCTATCAAAGCCATTACGGTCTACTCCATTGGGCGAAATACTGGTTCATCATTTCATTGGAATCCCCTCAGAGGTCCACCAGGAGTTCATGTGCAAGTATGGCTCAGCACTGTCTGTGAGGTCCTGGAAAAAAGCCATCTCTCCGGGCCAGGTGTAAGCGAAATTCTCACGAGAGTACTCGGTCATCAATTGTCTCAGTACGCAACGAGTGATGAGTCCAATACTGACCATCCCAATTTTTTTGACGCACTCGAAGAGGTTCAACGCCTAAAACTGCGCGGACGTCAACTGCTTTGGCAAGATAGCTCATTACGGATTTTAAGAACATTTACTCAAATAGGGCCAGCTGCGGAAGCATTCAACGCCCGTGATCCCGTACGACTGGAAAACCTTTTTGGGAAGCAGGTTATTTTTGAATTGGACATGGAATTACCTAAGTCGCTGAGAGTGTTTTTCAGTGAAATTGTGCTACGCTGGCTCCATCTATATCGCCTGGGCCAGGGGGAGAGTGATACGTTACGACACGTGATATTTCTCGAAGAAATTCACAATCTCTTCCCAAGATCAAGCATAGAACGCCAGGCCTCAAACGGTCTTGAGAATCTCTTCCGAGAGGTGCGAGGATTCGGCCAGGGAATTGTGAGTATCACCCAGCATCCGAGTCTTATTCCCCTGCCAATCCTGGCAAATTGCAATACTCAAATCTACTTCGGCCTACAGCATGAAGATGATATTCGAACAGCGAAGAAAGCACTCTTTCTCGATGAAGACGAGGCTGTGTTCCTTGATAGACTTGCGGTTGGAGAAGCAATCGTTAAGGTCAAATCACGAATCTCACCATGTTTAGTAAGGTTTCCACTTGTGCCCATTAAGAAAGGAGTTGTCACTGATGAAATGATAAATATGGGAGGGAAAATATATGGAAAAAAGAGAATGGATTCGCTCAGGGATAATTGAGGAACTTGACAAGAGGCAGTTGGATCTGCTTACGCTTGTGCACGCCAAAATAAAACTGTACTACGAGGAACTCTATCAAAAGAAAGGATCTTGTCGGTACGAGCTAAATTTGTCTCGACTGATGAAGCTTTGCAATCGTGATGGCAAGAGTGTTATTGCGGCCGTGCGTATGCTCGCAAACACAGTTCCTCAAGACTCAAATGAAAAGCCATTAATCTACTATGATCGCGTCCACTCAGCAAAAAATGCAAGTCATAGGCCATACAGGATATTTCTTCGAATAAAAAGCTGAGGTTAAGCTATACCCTTCAATTGTTCGTCGATTTCCTTGATTGCAATTCGTATAGCATGTTCTCTAATTTTCTGAATCTGCTGATCGGAGAGTCCTGATTTTTGCCCTGAAATACCTCTTTCCTCACCACCACAGTCATTCTCTATAGCGGTTTTCAGCGTCAATGGGGCACTACAATTGTAGCAAAATTCTGATATAGATTCATTAATATATTTACATCTAAGACAATTCTTATTCTTAGGTTTTTCTGACGCTTTCTTGGAAAGACCGTAGTGACTTTCGTACCTTGCCACTTCATCATCTGCACAAAGTCTACCGTATACTTCCACATAATACTTAACGCTGTGTCCCATTCTTGCAGCGGCAACATCTACCGGGACATTATCTTTCTTCATTAAGACAGCAGCTGAGTGTCGCAGATTATAAAAATCCAATGGTTTATCAAAACTGATTTTTTCCCTCAACCCCCGCATTCGTTCAGACATCGCGCCAATTTCATAGGGAAGTACTGTTGAGTGCCCCTTACATGCTTTAGGCTCAACAGGATGACTTAGGTTGGGATTCTCGTTAACCCATAGCCAATCATCTTTTCGTTTTGTGGGATGCGCATAGTACCATCTCAAGAAAATTGGTACAGATAGGCACAGGACAACAAACCGTTGCTTACCCATTTTACCATTGCGAACGTGGATAACAACCGTGTGTTGATTTACTCGTACGTCACCGTATTTCAGAGAAGCAAATTCTCTAGGTCTAAATCCTCCGTCGAGTTGGGTAAGCAAAATCGCTTGGACTTGTATACTTGGGTCCAACTTGGCGAGGTCCAACCCGTTTTTCCAGGTGATCATGTCCTCTGGCCGCAAGTCACGTTTCCATTTGCATCTTGGAATCTGTTTAAGTTTTTGGAACCCTAATGGCAATTTTCCATCATTTAGCCAACGGGCATACATTTTGCCAACGTTGATTGTTGTTCCATATGTGGCAGGACTGTATTTATTTCTCCACGACCGATAAATGACCATGATTGTTTCTGCACAATGCATGTCTGTTTTGAAGTCTGTTACCTTCAATAACAACTCCCTTATCCACTGCAAAAAAATAGATCTGCGTGCATGGGTCACATCATAGTCCAAAAGGAATCTTTTAACGTGACTTTTGTCCGCTTCGCCGACATTCGGGTCATCAAATAATCTTTGTTCTTTTCTGTCTGCACATTTCAGATAGTCAAATCCTGGCATTTTATCTCAATACCTCCCAGTCATATAAATTTGGTAGATCTTCACTGAGACGCAGTAGGGATTCTAACCCAGGGTAGAATGCCCTCGCCGGGACCAGTACCCTGGATTAGAATCCCTACATCGAATCGATAAGTTCTTGAAATGCAAAAATCTTTGATTCTTAAATATTTTTCGGTAGTGCAAAAGAGGTACTGATTAAATACGTATAGAATATACGTACGTTTTTTGGGGCACAGTTTAGGGAAGGAAAAGGAGAGAATGTCCGTGAAATTAACTGGAATATTGGCATAACAAAACGGTGACATATATAAAAATCTAAAAGGTTAACTAGTCAATAATTACTGCCAAGAATGAGGAATAAATCTACGAATAAAAACAGCTACGATCAGTGATAGGAAGTTTAGATGGTGTCCTACCCAATAAAGTAATTTCCTATAAAAAATTAGCAGATGCCCAAGTCTCTGATCAGATGACCCGTATAGGGGGAAAATAAAAAAGCTGGATATTTAATTGATCCCAATTATTTTTAAGCTAAAAAAATAATAAATATGGGACAGCAAATATTACCCCTTTTCATAGAGGGGGAAAATCAGATAAATGAAAAAATTCATTATGAGTATGATAAAAAAACCGAAACGATTTATTATTACTTATACTGCCATCCACTTTATAGTCATTGTGTGAATGAGAAAAGCTCTTCCCAACTTATCACCTCTCAATTAATCATCTATGGGCACTGTCGTAATGTTGAAATAATAAATGCTTTTGGAGTCCCCTCGATATCTGTCAAACGAGCTGTGAAAAAATACCGAACTGGGGGGATAAGCGCTTTTTTCAAAGAGCGACTGACACGTGGGCCTAAAGTACTGACCGAGAAAATACTTCTGGAAGCACAAAAATTACTGGACGAAGGGGAAGCCAGGACGGATGTGGCCCACAAACTTGGGATAAAGGCCAACACACTTTCAAAAGCGATTCAGGCGGGGAAGCTTACGGAAAAAAAAAGAATCACTATGAGAGAAGCACCAAAAGCGACCGTAACATTCAGGACAATGAGCAACTATTAGGAAAAGCGTGCTCGAACTTGACAGAGCGTGTTACTGCGGCGCTGGGCTTGTCGTCATCGGCAACGACCCAGTTCGAGAAGGTTTTCGATGTTGATAATGGAGGTGTGCTGCTGGCTTTACCTGCATTGTTGGCAAACGGTCTTTTGGATTCTCTCAATGTGTTTGACTTCAAATCTGGCTACTATAGAATCGAGGATATTTTTCTTGTCATCGCGTTCAAGGCGTTGGCAAGAGTGAAAAACATCAATCGTTTAAGCGAGGTTTCTCCTGGGGAATGGGGATGCCTATTGGGGCTGGATCGAATCCCGGAAATGAAGGCTTTACGTAATAAAGTTGATTTGCTGTCACATGAGAGTAATGAAATAAATCTCGATACGTGGAGAGCGAAACGTTCCGAAGATTGGATGAATACTCCGGAAAGTGTGATTGGTCATTTTTTTGTTGATGGCCATGTGCGAACCTATTTTGGCAATACTGCGAACTTGCTCTATCGATATGTTCCCCGTCAAAAGTTGTGTTTGAGGGGCATGACGGACTATTGGGTAAACGATGAGACAGGACAACCATTTTTATGTGTGACCACCCCTTTTTCAAAAGGTCTGATCAGCATGTTGAAAGAGGAAATTATTCCGGAATTGCTTAAAACGGTGCCGAATCAGCCATCAGACGAAGAGTTGAAAAAAGATAAAAGGCTCTGCCGATTCACGGTGATCTTTGACCGGGAAGGCTTCAACGTTAAATTGTTCAAAGAACTCTGGGATAAGTATAGAATAGCCTGTCAGACCTACAATAAATATCCTAAAGATGACTGGCCCGAAACTGAATTTAATACGATTTTTCTGGATACTCCGTTTGGAATTACAAAAGAAGTAAAAATGGCGGAACGCGGGGTTTGTCGCTTAAAAGATTTTTGGATAAGAGAGGTTAGGCAGTTAACAGAAAACGGTCACCAGATATCAATCTATTCCACAGGATTTCATGTTGAATCTAACCATATTTTAGTCCATATGGACTGCAGAAAGTCTCAGGAAAACTTTTTCAAATATGGTCGTCAAGAGTATAATATTGATACACTTGGGTCATATGAGAAAACGGATGTGGATGAGACCGTAGAAGTGGTGAACCCCAAGTATCGCCGACTTGAAAAAGATATTTGCTCTGCCGCTGGCAAGCTGGGTCGTAAGCATCTGAAAAGAAAGGAAATCTCGTTAAAAGACAATCCCTCAGAGAGAGATATCAAAAGATATGAGGCCAGACAAGGGGAACTGACTAAACAGATTGAGGAGTTGACCGACATCGTTAAGATAAAAAAGGCAGAAAAAAAAGACACGGCCAAACATATTACCGTGGAAGAACTCCCGGAAGAGTTTAAATTCAAAATGTTTCATGGAGGGCGCAAAAAATTTATAGACAGAATCAAGATGATCGTCTATAGAGCCGAAACCGCTATGGCGAACATAATAAAGCCACACCTAACAAAGCATGACAAAGATACAGCCCGGCATATCATAAAAAATATTTTTCAAACATCCGCAGACATCCATCCGGATTATGAGAATAAGATCTTGGAGGTAAAATTGCACTATCAAGACACGCATAAGAAAGATAAAGTGATAAAGAAATTAATAGAATTTCTCAATGAAACACAGTATCGCTTTCCGGGTACTGATTTAGCGATTTTATATCATTTCGTCTCAGGGGAAAATCCCTGAGGTCATGTGTTCA
>JAJFLO010000049.1 GCA_021772675.1 Verrucomicrobiota bacterium
GAATATCGAACAAGGAATTATGAATGACGAAGGAAAAAACTTCATGATTCTACATTCCTTGTTCGATATTCGATATTATTTTTTTTGCATTTTCTATCACAGCATACTCAAAAGTGTAAACTATCTTGTGAAGCATCCCAAAAATTGGCAAGATTTAACTTAAGTTTACACCACATCTTAAAACTCATTTTTTTCTGCCACGCTCAAAAAACGTTGAAAATCGGCCAAAATGGCCTCCAAACTGTTGAACCCGGGTTAAGTGACGCAGCTATTTTTTCAGGGTTATGAGCAAAATCATCGATCACGGAAATTCCATTTAGACACCCTAATAATTGTAGTCAATGTCGTTGATTATTTGACTTGATAGGCCGATCTATACCCAAAAAACTGGCATTCCCAGGCGGGAGAAGCTTTCTGGTAGGAATTTCAGATAATGCACGGGTACGGCATGAAATTAACGATTCTGATGCAGAGTCTCGATCAGAATTAGAGCCTGTGTTGTTTTTACTGCCCAAAAAACTAACACCAAGAGAATCTGGAAGCCATTTGCGGCTATCAACTTGACGAATAGGCAATAGAGAATAAAAATAGGTATAACGGTATTTTCATGCTTACCACTACTCGCGAAGATTTATCCCCGGAGACAGTCGTCAAAGAATACAAGCGTCTCCAGGAGGTTGCATCACTCTTCAATGACCTAAAACATTTCGTCGACGTTCATCCTGTCCGTCATTGGTTGGAGTCCCGACGACTAACTGAAGAATGGCACAAGAAAAAACGTAATCTTACAGGTGAGTACCGTATTCTATTTTACAGCGGATTTTACTATTTCAATAAGTGGACTTAGATCATCGCGTCTAAAATAAATATCTGACACTCCCAATTCTTGTATTTCCTGTATTTTTGGGTCGGTATCATCCAAATCACTTAAAACAACGATTAGTGAATCTTTATAGCGTTCATCTTTTTTGATAAATTTTATCATCGCTATACCGTCCATATTCGGCATCACAATATCTGTAATGATCACGTTAGGATGAAGACTGCCCAAGAGTTCACATGCTTCGACACCGTCATTAGCAATTTTCACCGAAACAAGCGGTAATTGGCGTATCAGAGTTTCTTTCAATATCTCACTCATTTCAGTATGATCATCGACAATCAACACCCAGGATCCCTTATCTATCGAGTTTTTTATGCGATAATCAGAATACTGCACTATTTTATCCCTCAGGATATCACGTTGTATAGGCTTCGCGATGAAATCGTTCATGCCAGCATGCTGGCATTCTTTCCTATCTTTTTCCATGACGTTCGCCGTCATTGCAATAATGGGTATTGTAATTCCCATATCACGTAAGTTCCTTGTCGCTTCTATACCACCCATGTTCGGCATTTGTACATCCATAAGAATGATATCGAAATCATGCTTATGAACCATTTCAATAGCTTTTAATCCATCGCCGGCAATTGTTATGTTGTGGCCCATTCGCATGATCAACTTTGAAGCTAGCTTCTGATTAACTTTGTTATCCTCCGCAAGGAGTATTTTTGCTGTAAAATGGCAGAAATTTTCTGTCTTTGTCTCGTGAATATCAGGAGTTTTTGTTTTTTCATTCTCGCTAATAAAAAAGGAATTAATCATTGTAACCAGTGAGGATCGGCCAAACGGTTTAAATAGATAGCCATCAAAGTGGAAGTCTTTAATTCGATTTATCGTAGCAGGACTCATATCTGCTGTGACCGCAATGATCTTTGGAACCCGTTGCGGGAATTTCTTTTTCAGTTTTTCCACAAACATAAATCCATCGATTTCCGGCATTAATATGTCAGTAAGGATAATTTCAATGGAGCTATTGTTCGTAAACTGGTTCAGCGCTTCCTCTGCGTTGACGGCCAGGATTGGTTTGAGTCTCATGCGAGCAACAATGTTTCGTGTAATCCGCATGGCCGCCGGATTGTCTTCGACTATAAGACAATGTTTATCTGTTAAGTCTTGGTTGAGCGATAATATCGGACATTCTTCCACATTTAACGCTGCTTTTTTAAAAGCGATTTGAAATGAGAATGCTGTGCCCACATTTTCCTGACTTTCTACTTGCAATGTCGCGCCCATAAGCTCAGACAGATTCTTACTGATAGCCAACCCCAGCCCGGTACCACCATATTTTCTGGTGGTACTGCCGTCAGCTTGTTGAAAGGCTTCAAAAATGATGGCTTGTTGTTCTTTTGACATACCGATTCCGGTATCGCGAACCTTAAACTCGATGCAATTGGTATCATCGTCCTCTCTTACAGTTTTCAGTGATGTCTCGATTTCTCCGGTGTCAGTGAATTTTATAGCATTACTCAGGAGATTTGAAATTATTTGTCGTAAACGGGTTGGATCACCATAGACCAGAGAGTATATATCCCCGACATCAACAAGAATCTCAACATGTTTGTCCCCAACTTTACTGCGGATAAGGTCGGCGCTATCATAAACAATATCTTCGAGATTGATTGGTATGCACTCCAGGTCAATGTGTTGGGCTTCGATTTTTGCGAGATCAAGAATGTCGCTAATCAAGTCAAGCAAGGTGTCAGATGAGCGACTGATAGATTCAAGGTTGTCACGTTGTTCAGACGTCAGACGATCATCAAGCATAATTTGTGTAAAACCGATTATCCCATTGAGTGGTGTTCGCAGCTCGTGACTCATATTAGCCAGGAACTCACTTTTGGCCTGGTTTGCCATCTCCGCTTGAAATTTAGCCGTCATCAATTCTTCCTCAGCCTGTTTTTGTGCAGTAATATCTTTGATGACGTAGACCGTACCTTGAACGCTTCTGTTGTCGTCAGTCATTGTCGAGGCCGAAAACGATATGGGTATTTCTCTGCCGTCTTTAGTTAACCCGATAGATTCATGATTACTGACAAAATCGTTATCTGTAATTAGTTCCATGATGGTTTTGTCAGCAGTCGATTCGTGTTTAAATAGTTGTCCAACTTGCATTCCAATTAATTTTGAAGATTCATAGCCAAAGAGTTCGCAAGCGGCAGTATTGGTTCGTGCTAACGTGTTGTCCGGGTTTGCGACAATTAGGGAATCGACCATTGATCTGATGATATTGTCAACATAATCTTTGGAGACGGTTTTGTGGCTGATGTCAGTTATCATCTGATTAAATGTACGAGCGAGAATACCAAGTTCATCTTTGCGATCTATATCGACCCGAGTGTCGAATATCCCTTCGCCAATATTTATTGCTGCCTCTTTTAGTTTAATTATCGGAGTCGAAAATGATTTGGAGAGCATAACAGACGAAATAATCCCAACGACGACCAATGCTCCGGCCAGCAGAAAGGAACTTTTGATCGCCTCCTGTTTAAGGCGTTTTTCATTTTCAAGGGACAACGCAACGATAATGTAACCAATTATATCTCCATTTACTGTTTTTGCAGTGTCACCGGCATACAGTAGTGAGTTGGCAATATCGTGATAACGCTTTTTCTTTACTACTAGATTCCGTGAAAACGAATCTTCTGGAATTGATCCTCGTCGCAGATTTTCGTCAGTGCCATCGGTGAGGATTTTCCCTTCGGCGTCAAGTATAAACGTATCCATAATATATGGGTTACGACGTAATCCCGCTAATGCCAGACGGAGTCTATGGACTTGATAAGAGTAAATATCCTCTTCAAGAATAATTGCCAGATTCGTTGCCAATGTTTGAGTTTCACGAATATTTAATTCTCTTATCGCGGTTAGTTGCCGATCCGTTGACCAATAGGCAAGAATCGCCGCCACACCTATGACAATCAAGGCTGTATAGGCAATAAGTTTTGCTTGTATTCCCATTCAATTTTGTTTGTTTTCATTTAGGAGTTCAATCATTTTATCTACTGACTCCTGGAGTTTCTCCCCATCCGGAATTAGGTCAAATCGAGCTGTTTTCCCAAACGAGGCAAGGGCTCTTAGTCCGTCGTCCGTGTCGTTCATAGATAGCAAAGCGTTTGTCAGGGGCTGCAAAATAGAGGGATCCAAGTCTCTTCTGCAGGCAACTAAATGCCGGGGGACTGTTATGGTTTTATGGATAATTTTAAGCTCACTTATCTGTGTGCCCGCAAGTTTCTCAAAGGCAATGTGGTTCATCGCTCCCGCCGCTACTTTTCCCTGGAGTACCCAGACAATTGTGTTTTCATCATCTTCACTAAAAACAAATCCGATTTTGTCTGCCGGAACAAGATCGGCAGGACTCTTTTGATAGGCCAGGTCCAATTTTTGTTTGTGGAGGCTTGCCTTAGGTAAGGCATACGACGCAGTTGAAAAACCGTCTTCAAAGGCGATTATCCTTCCCTCAAGATCATTAACTGAATTGATTCCGGAATCCTTCTTAACAAAGACAACACTGTAGTACTCTTTAACGCCCTTCTTCCAGCGCCTCAAAATAACATTCAGGTTGGCTTTTTCTTGAACTGTATAAATGGGAAATGGACTATCAATAAGAATGTCAATTTTACCATTGTTAAAGAAATCAATCACATGACCAAGGCTACTTGCTGCCGTAGCGCGGAATGTGTAGTCAGCGGAATTAATATGTGCATTTAGATAGTCAATCAGCGGCTGGAATTTTCTAATTTCGTCCAGTGGTTGGTCGGCGATGGTGCCAATTCTTAAAATCTTTTTAGTTTGTTCTGGTTCCTTTCGAGTGGGCGATTCTATGGATTTGGATGTGCTATCATTGTGATTTTTATTTACAAGAAAAAGTATCAATACGATCACAGGTATAGCAAAAAGAATTGCTCGCTTTGGCATACCACGCCTCCCTTATTCGGTTACTTGTTTGTGTTGATGGTCTGTTAGCCGGATCTCCAGCGACATTTAAGTGCTTTTTTAATGGCCCGCGAAACGCATGAAATTTCGTGAAAGATATAAATGTACCATGTGTATTATGCTCAATTTGCACGATTTCCAGGACAATTTTTTGCCTTTCCTTTGTGTAAATTCGTGTGTTTCGCGGGAAAAATTGTTTTTGATTTTAGAAATCGATTTGAAACCGGGTCTGAAAAATATTGGTATCACCCACATTATTTAGGTTTGCGAGGACATAGTTCCACATCCATCTAACATTCGGATATAGATACCAATTCAACCCCAGGGTAAAGTCCCGAAGCCTTCCATCCCGTATATCTTCATCATTTAAGTCCATTTGTGAGTACCTGGCAACGATTTCCCAAGCGCCGATTCCTCCTTGGTCTCCGAAATTTTTCTGTGGTTTGACCCGACCAAACTCGGCTGCTTCGGTGTCGTAATTACGATGTTCGCCGGTGAAAAAATAGCTCGCCTGTACATAAAAGGCATTAAATTCAACGTCGGGCCCGATGGGTCTATTCACAAAATTATGAACGTACTCTGTTTGCAGCGATAATGGTCCCAGTACAGTGGCGCCTTCTAAACCTACCAGGCTAATCGTTTTTGCCGCAAAAGGGACTGCCGTTTTTAAGAGTTTTTTACTAAGATGGGATTCTGGACGTGCATCATATTCTACCAATCCATCCGGGTCCCGATAGCTGTAAGCCAAACCCAAATGGAGTAGCTTTCTCCCTTTGTTCTCAAACCTGGGAACACCGGTTATTCGACCGGTAACATTGTACTTTCCATCCGCTGTTCCTTTTCCCTGATCATTGGTATCATGAAATACTCCCAGAGCCCAGGTTAAACGCTCATCCACATCATCGTGAATCATGATCCCATTATTTCTACTCGGAGCAAATTCTGTAGATGTGGATCGTTCCATAAAAGATCCATATTTACTGCTTGTTAACTCATCAAGGCTAAAGGGTTCCTTAAATCGTCCAACCTTTACGTTTCCGATAGTGCGTAGTTTATTAATACCAATGTATGCATCTTTTATTTCATGTGCTCCATCAGAAAAATCGTACTGAGCCTTAAATTTTACACGGTTATATAATTTTCCCGAAATGAACTACCCCGCCGCAAGCGGACGGGGTATCTCCTCCTCAGAACAATGTTAGTTGCCTGTCACTGAGCTTCTCTTTGTGCAATTGTTTATATTGCCCAGTGTTTCCTTGGTTCTTGATATATTCACGTATAACCGT
>JAJFLO010000481.1 GCA_021772675.1 Verrucomicrobiota bacterium
CAATTGTTTTTCCTGCTTGTCCAAAAAATCATCCATCAAACTACTTGTTCTGCCGACAAAAAAACATACAATACCCATAGAGCCGATTATCAAGATTACTGCCAATACCGACATTCGGCTTAGTTCAACAGTATTTTATCGATCATGCACAGGCATCCCTCTACTATTTTGTTTCAGCCCTCTTTGTCGGTGCACGATCGATAAAATACTAATCATTATGTGAAGCTCCACATAATACTGAATCGTTACACTATTTCAAACCCATAGAAATTTATAGCCCTTTGATATTATGTGATATAATGACTCGTAATAGAAAGTTTATGAATAATCCAGGTTAGATACGACCTGTTTTTTAAAGATCGTTGAAATCTATGAATTAAATTCCGAATTTTCAATAATATGTTGTAGTTATGATTAAGCATAATACATTCCTAAATGGTTTAGCCTGATTAATTCATCCGATTTCGTTACGAGAGTGCTTAGCTTACTTTAGATCAATGAGTTATGTAGGTTCTGAAGGTGAAGGAATAGTGAACTATCTCAAGTCTTTGGGTTCTTCATAGCTCGCTTATATGAAGTGAGATATGCGCACGCAGTAGAAGCCGGATGAAATAATCAGGTTAGACACTACAATTAATTGATCTATTGACACTGTGTTGCTCGGTCCGCGCAATGTGGAAAAATCATCCTTGCCAGAAAATCTCGCGAATACTATTGCGAGACATTGTTTTAACTTGAATTTCCAGAAGCCAAGGGAATACTGTACAATCCAAGGTTGGCGCTCAATCCACTCAGAAGTTTTTTCGTTGTTGACGAAGTGTATAGGCAGCACTAATTACTTTCAAAATTGTTGGTCTCTTACTTAATTATTCCATTTAGTGCTCTTGCTAAATAACTTTTGAAATTTCACTGATGATTTTTATTTAGTTTAGCCGATAGATTAAATTGTCAATGTATATGAAAGGTGATTATAAGGAAATATTCAATCATTATTTCAATAATAATGAAGTAAATTTCAATCAAATTGAAGAACCAATAAGTTGAGGATGATAAAACCATATGTACGGACTAATTAACAAAGCAGTGGAAGATTTGGTGAGAACACGGTTTAATGACGAAATTTGGCAAAAGATTAAAAAAGCAGCAAATGTTAAGGACGAAGATTTTATCAGTATGAATGATTACCCAGATGAAACAACGTTTCGTTTGGTTGATGCAGCAGCGGAAATACTCGACTTATCCACAGAGGAATTGTTAGAGGCTTTTGGAGAACATTGGGTTTTGTACACAGGAAAGGAAGGATACGGTGAAATGCTTGCAATGGCAGGTGCCACATTACCTGAATTTCTTCAGAATCTCGATATGTTACATACGAAAGTGGCATTGATTATGCCGTACCTACGACCTCCGAAATTCAAATGCACTGATATCAATGATAATTTTCTGACTTTACACTATTATAGCGAACGAAAAGATTTAGGTCCAATGGTTATTGGTCTCGTTAAGGGGTTGGCAAAACGATTTAACAATAGGGTATCTATCAGTTTTGACGGTCGCCAAAATACAACACAAGACCATGATAAATTTCTAGTTGAGTGGCAATAGAAATCTAAATCTATCGATGAATATTTTAAATCTAAAAGCAAAATATCTGAAGGAAATTTTTCCTTTCCACTTTGTGTTGAACGAAGAAATGACCATCATCGACTCTGGAAATTTGTTAGCGAAAATTCTCCCCAAAGTACACGTTGGAGATTTATTCTCGCAGCACTTCCAGATTGTCCATCCGTCCCAAGAGGCACAGTTTAAGAAAATCTGTCGGCGATCTGATGTCATCTATTTAGTAAAAAGCCTCGAAAGTGCGGTGCAGTTAAAGGGACAAATGATTCATATCAGCGACCTGAATCTCATACTTTTTCTATGCTCGCCTTGGGTACGAGATATTGAATCAATTACCAATCTTGGTCTCACGTTGAAGGATTTTCCTATTCATGATTCAATAACTGATTTTATGTTCTTACTGCAGGCGCAGAAGACGTCAATGGAAGATCTGCGTATACTTAGCGAAAAGCTTTCCCGTCAAAATGAAGAATTACGACATCGTGAAGAACTCCAGCGTACTTTAGTAAATAATTTTCCAGGTGGTGCCGTGATACTATTTGATGTTGATCTAAACTGTATGATATCCGGAGGTACTGAGGTCCCATTTGATTTAGAATTGGATTCCTTGTCTATGAAAAGTTTATCAAATTTTTTCCCGCCCCAAGTTTGGCATGAGCTTGAACCGAAACTTAGAGAAACACTTTCCGGTAAGCGCCAAAAATTTGAAAAAAACTACGGCAATAAAGAATTTCTTCACATAACACATCCAGTTTACGATAGCAGTGGTGATATATATGCAGGCATTCTTATGTTACAAAATGTGACAGATCATCGAAAAATGGTAAATGAAATACTGCGAATTCAAAAATTAGAATCCATAGGCGTCCTCGCAGGCGGAATCGCACATGATTTTAATAATCTACTCACTGGAGTTATTGGCAATATTTCACTAGCAAAAATCGCAGCTACAGACCCGAATATGATAAAAAAATATCTTGGAAAAATGGAAATCGCATCAAATCAAGCTCAAAAGTTAACGGATCAGTTACTTACATTTTCTAAAGGCGGAAAACCTGTCCGTAAAAATCTTTCGATTGCAAAATTACTTCGAGATTCGATGGAATTTATGATGCACGGCTCCTCATTGAAATACGAACATGATATTCCAGAGAACTTGGCCTGCATCTATGCTGATGCCGGCCAAATTACACAGGTTATGCAAAATTTGATTCTGAATGCTGAACAGGCAGTGGATTCAAATGGCATCATTAAACTATCTGGGAAAAATGTCATGGTAGATCATCAAATCGACCTGATCCCATTGGTTGCTGGTTCCTATGTGAAAATTTCAATTCAAGATAGTGGATGTGGGATTTCAGTTGATAATTTGTCAAAGATATTTGACCCTTTTTATACCACCAAGCAAACTGGCAGCGGATTGGGCCTAGCGACTGCTTTTTCAGTTGTAAAGAATCATGATGGGTATATTGCAGCTGAGTCCGAACCGGGACGCGGTTCTGTATTCACTGTCTATTTACCGGCATGCGAAAAGTTTGAAACTCAACTGCCCCTTCTACCCAAACCAGAATCGTTTATTCATCAAGGTCGTGTCTTAGTTATGGATGATGAACAATTTATTCGTGAGCTTGCCGCAGAAATTATAGTAAAAATTGGTTATGAAGTCGAATGTGCCGTCGATGGAAATGAAGCAGTACAACGATATCGGGATGCTCAGTCACTCGGACGCCCATTTGATTGTGTGGTACTGGATTTAACGGTACCAGGTGGACTTGGCGGTGCCGAGACCATTAAAAAATTATTTGAATTTGACCCTGATGTTAAAGCAATCGTATCCAGTGGTTACTCGACTGGACCGATTCTATCGAACTATCAAATATATGGATTTTCGGGAATTATCAACAAACCCTATGAACTTAAAACGGTAAAGAATGTTATTCAAAAGGTTCTCAGCAATGGAAACCCTTAACTCGCTTTTCTCAACAGCTTTGTAACGCGAGGACTTAGCCTGGATTATTCATAAACTTTCTGTCACGAGTCATTATATCAGGTAATATCAACAAGTTATAAAGTTCTGCGGGTTCGAAATAGTTCACTAATCCTGCACGCGAATAATATTCATAACTCATTGATTTCACGCAATCTAATAACTCTCATCACAAAACTTTATGCATAATCCAGGCTAGATTATCGAAATTAATCCGTGAAAAATAGCGGAAATTCTTGAAAATTTCAGTCAATTTGTAGATATTCCAGAAACTCGAAAAATTCACAAATCGCCCCATAAAATCGTTATTATTATAATGATATGGGCAAAAGGTGAACATTGCAGACAGAAATTCGTAACTTTAACATTTGCATAACATATTCTTAACGAGTTTTCAATTGATTTTTACGACAACGGCCTTTACAGGAAGTGTTTACTTTGTATCGATTCTCTGAGTTGTTGCCATTTTGTCCCTTTCAATGTGGCAAGCGAGCGCCAATTGCGTTGTAAATTGGCTAAATTTTCAATAGCACCTCAAAGGAGGATATAGATTCATGAAATTTCCTAAATTTACTGTAGAATATACGTTAAGGGCAAAATTGGACAGCCAGAGAGTGGAGGGATTCAAATGGCAGTGACAATGGCAAGTAATGGGCACGTACCACAACCTGCTTCTGGAACATGTTATTGCGATTTTGACCCTGCCAGCCCACCTCAAGCCAGTGATATTGTAGATAACTGCAATTACTCCTACGAACCCTGGTGCGACAGGACATCAGCACACTGTTACCAGGATGAAGATGGTTACATGCATTGCCCATGCCATTGTTTGACTCAATAAACTCAACTCTTGAGGCGAATGTTCTGATGAATATGTACTTTCACGGAAAACAATTATATACAGCAGATTGCAATAGGATGAAAACAGGTGAATGGCAGGGGGGATGCTCGCAGTAAAGTCCGATAGTACCGTAACCACTTCAACCACAATAAAAAAACAATGGCACCCCAGCGTGCTTTATGCACGCTAGCGTATAACTGGAAATCCGCGGGGAAATCTTTTTTGCTTTTTATCAGGTGGATCTTAATTAATCCGCTTTTCTCTGGCGGCAAGGTGCCCAGAGAAATGAGGGTTAAGTTTACTGTTCCATAATTGTATCAGTGTTCGCGGCCGGTCGACGTGCCAGGCTGCCTGCTATATTTGATATAAATTTTAACGCGATTTCTGGGTGGTTCTGCTTCGATACTTCGTAATTTGAAGCATTCAGTAAATGGCACACAGATTCTTTTACAGCAGGTACATTGGCGGTTTGTTTCCCCTGTAAAAAGGCGATTTTTCCTATTGAAACCCCGAGCCCGAAACTGACCAGCGTTATGGTTCTGGCGGCTTTGCCCGTCACAGTTCATGCTATGCATAACCGGCCTTTTACCAATATATATATAAAATAAGTGGAATCATTTTTCTCAGAAATTCTTAACGTTCACTATCATCCTCTGGAATGGTGGAGCTATGGAAAATTGAAGTAACGGAGTGTTGAGATAGAACTTGGACCTGAAACGTTAACCTGCTTTGTGGCCAATTATAGAGAATTGGCATTTTGCATTTTAAGGCTTGCTTAAAAATAACATAAGTTGTTCTTTCCCAATAATCCATAACTCCACTAATCTATGAGATGACTGTGTTTTACCTTCACTTTTTTGTAGTCTTTTCCAGCCTGGCCAATAAAGTCTCCGACTGCTGTATGAATTCATACTGAAATGCGCCATAATAGTGATACACTTCATAGAAATAGCGAGCGATGTCGATATCAATAACATGATTGCGTTTTTGCAATACCTGTTTCTCTGGAAATGCCAGATAACTCCCTGCTTCAAAGCCCTTGATTGTCATCGGCAGCGTTTGGTTTACTTTGAGCAACCGCTTCAGAATCAATACTGACTTTAAACGATTAATATTTTCCAATGCTTCCGAAAGGATGATTGCCGATTGTTTATGAGTTTCGCCAGTCCGTTTTGAGTTCAACTCTGTTAGTCGCTGGCGGTATTCTGATTCCGAAGACAGATTCTCATATTGAATTGTAGGCATAGGCGGGTGGAGAGTTCGTTCCGTATTCTCTGCCGATTGCGTATCGAAAACAAGGGCAAGGCAATTATCTTTATTATCAATTTTAGCAAGATAATCACTAAGGAATCGTGCCTCAATCATAGGGGAATCATTCCGTGGTTCGAAGAATATGATATTGTCAGTACGAATATTTTCGTAATACTTCAATTTTTTATAGATGATTTCGTACAGCATCCTCCGAATCAAAATAGCTTCGCCCGGAACGCCACCATTTAGAATCCGAGAAAATTCGGGATCAATGGCTACTCCGGCGTCGGCAGCCGCGTAACGTTGTATTGTGGCAATAAGTTTTTTCAGCGAATCTGCGTTATGTAGAAAATTCATGTCGAAAACGTCACTTCGTTTAATTCGGTATTGATTACGAAATAAATCCCGATCGAAAGCATCAAAAATATCGTGGTCTTTTGGGATAGTATAGGTAAAGTTTCCCTCGTCCAACGGCATGACATGGGGAGTCAGGACGACGATAACTTCCTTTTTTTCTCGCGATGTCGTTGTTTTACGAAATAAACGTCCGATGTATGGTAATTCACCTAGGATTGGCAGTCCTTTTCTTTCATTCACGTCACGTCTTTTGATAAGGCCGCCGATAATGAAGGGTTGGTTGTCCATTACTCGAACAAACGTCTGTACTTTTCTGCTGTCGATCACCGGTGCGTTGATGGCATTAGCCCCCTTGGATATTTCCAGAACTTCCAGTGTTGAGCTCACTATTATTTCGGTCTGCATCGTCACATCCCGACCATTTCGGCTGATTCGGGGTCGAAGGTTAAGTACGATGCCAATGGGTATATATTCTACCGAGCCAAAACTTGCCGCCGCCGTTGATACGTTTTTTGTGACTGGCTGCTGTTCCGCAACCTGAATTCGAGCCTGGCGCCCATCTAAAACCAAAACCGAGGGACTCGATAGCAGCTCTGCCTCGCCATTGTCGATCAATGCTTCTAAAGTTCCTTTGAACGTCCCCTCAATACGCGGGATTGTATCATCAAATGTCATAACAAATGGGGTTATGGCATCAGCCTGCTTTTCAAATTTGTAGGTGAATCGGTCTTGATCCCCTGAGAATTGCAGACCAAGCTCTCTAAACCGATCAGTATTAAGCTCAACCACAAGAGCTTCTATCACGACCTGTCGTGCCGGAACATCAATCATTTCCTGAATGAGTCGGATCAGTTTTTCGAAGTCTTCAATGTTGTTTCGGTCATAGGCGATTAACAACCGCTGTACCGGCTCGCCGGACGTCGTTTGATGTAAGTAAGTACCGCCGATATCCGGTATCGATGAAATTCCAAGTCCTCCTCCCGAATATCCGCTATTTACCGATGCGCCGTTAGGTGATGGATCCATCAGACTGGTTTTGGCTGGATCCAACAATTCGATGATATAGGGCAGCTTGGTGACATTTTGTTTAGAAGGGTCTATGGCGGATTGTCCTCGTTCAGCCCTAGATTCAATGTATTCATAACCCATTGCTTCGAGAATTCCCAGCGCGCGGTTCGTGTTGATATAACTCAGTTTATATATTTGATAACCGATATCATTATATGCCGACTGCCCGTTACTTTCTGGAAGAGACGCAATTAATTTCTCTGCAGTCTTGGCCAGTGTATTCAATTCCGAATTATGACTATTGTCTCCTGATACTGTTGATCGGCCATACACAATGAGATCATATCCGGTTGCCGGATTGACAGCGATTGATAATTCGAAGGTCAGAGTTGACGTACCCGGTTTTATTTTTTCAAAAAATCTTTGGTCAGTCAGACCAGTCATCTCTGCAGTTTTCCAATCACCTTGATCCGCATTTTTTTCTGTATAACCGAAATTTAGTAAGACTTCAACTGCGATCGCATTATGAAGTTTCAGTGTTTGTTTACGGCTGCTAAAGGGTGATTGGATTCTGATAGACGGTTGTTCATGAGACACTATCACTAAATTTGGGTCCGCCGACTGCTCGAATACCACAGTATCAGCCGGTGATTCAGATTTGTAGTCTCCCATTGTCGAGTCATAGACGTCATCGATTTGAGCAAGGTGTATAGAAGAATGTTGATGAATTTCTTCCCGGAAATCTACAACGTTTCCGGTATCGCCCTCCCCATTTTTCCCCGTTATTTCATCATAACCTGAGGCGGTACAACATCCAAACAACACGATAAGCCCCGTCAAAAGAAACGTTTGAGTTGAGAAAGTTAAAATTAGCTTTAATCGTGAGTTGAAACTCATCGATATCCTCCCAATGTATTCCTTATTCTTTCACATTTAGCGTAGCTTCATACAGTTAGAATTGGGATTTTGATTTGAATCCTACTTTTAAAGAACTGCATTCAACGACTGTGTCCAGGATTGCGACTTCGTTTAAGGATATATTAACGGGGTTGATCATTGCATTCCCCATTCCACCAGTATTCTTGGATATCTCGTTAGCATTTTTGACATCAGCGAATTTGTATACTCTCATGTAGCGCATTGGTTTTCCACCAACTTTAATCGATGTGGCGGTATCGCCGTTTTTTAAATAAAAGCGGGATACGTCTGGTGAGGTGTCGTACATCAAATTGTCTCCCTTTACAGTATTTGATATAGCAACGATTGCTCCAGTTAGAGATGTCTCGCTCTCTTGAGTTTCGACGGTTCTTGTAGTCCCTGACACAACATCCGTAACCTCGGTTGTTGATGCTGGTATCATTGAAATAAGCACAATAGTTTGGGCCCGGACTGTGTGCTTCAATTCGATTTCCCACCAAGCAATTCCGCTCGTTACAGAGCTGCCAAGGCTCCTCGTTTCCAGAGACCCGTCAACAGCTTCTGATGGCCGACCGAAAATCTTCCTATTCTGGGAAATTAACACTAAACCAGAACCATTATGATCAACTTTTTGATACAATAGCGCATGATTTTTGTAACACTCTCCACACCAGAGAAAATGGTTTGACAGGCCTAATTCGTTACATTCGGTTCCAGGTGTTCCTTTTGGATGCTTTGGTGGAGGACCCCACGCAAACGTGGAGCCGATCAAAAATCCCAGCAGAATTACCACGGCAAGAACGCGATGCTGTTGGAACGTCGCTGGGTATGAACTAAATATCGATTTGCTTTTTGAAAGACCAAGAGACGAAAAAACAGCGTTGATACAGGTAGATATGCTTCTCATAAGTGTTACCTCCAATTTTATTTTGTAATGTTTTTAGCCTGGATTATTCATAAAGTTTTGTAGTGAGAGCCATCAGATTGTTTGAAATCAATGAGTTAGAAAATGTAAACTGACCCAAATCCGGGAAAACTGTTTGTTCAGGGCAAGGAAAAAACCTTACCCCCTGTCTTGTTCCATGCATCCTTTCCACCTTTTTCAAACGTATCCCTTGCGTCACTGAACTTCTTTACCACTGCTCCGGTCACACCTTTGGACTTGAACCAGTCGGCTACATCTTTTCCCGGGCCGAAGATTGCCTCATCAAATGTATCTTTAGCAAATGATGTCACGGCGGCGACGGCTTCTTCCCCCTTCTCTAACAACAACTTTAGGACCTCCCCTGCACAATCTTTTGGGTCAGGAAGAGATCCGGAAAATCCATCTCCCTCACCGATCATAAATCCGGCGGCGGTCACCGAAAATGATGGATACAGAGGGCATTTTTCATTTACCTTCATGGTGAACCCGGAAGCCGTTGCCGGAATCGTGATATTCTTAATTTCCGGGAGTCCGAAAAGTTTCACATCGCTCACCAGAGACAATGGATCAGGACTCGAGGTGTCAAGTCCAAAACTAACGTCATTTAAATCAACCACACCCCAGTTGCCTAGATCAGCAAGTTTAATGTCGGCGGAAATACCATTTTTGCTGATATCTATTGTGGACCCGATGATCTTTTTTCCAAAAATGGTCATGT
The DNA here is from genome assembly GCA_021772675.1 of Verrucomicrobiota bacterium. GTDB lineage: Bacteria > Verrucomicrobiota > Lentisphaeria > JABSQK01 > JAJFLO01 > JAJFLO01. The sequence goes on from JAJFLO010000481.1 coordinate 9,626, forward strand.
CGCCACTGAACCGGAAGTACTTTCCTTCCTGAGGCAAAACGTTTGATGAATCGTTGCTGGTAGACAGTTCATCAGGAATCACTTCATATGGTGTTACCAAAGCAAAGATCGGCTCTCTATGATCACTTAATGCCGGACTGTCAGGATAATTGCTTCGCCGTTCAATTTTAAGTATGTCCAGCGCATTGCCAAAAGTTTTTTTGGTCCCATTGATACCAGACATAAGCGTAGTAATACTATTTACTACCTCATCGGGGGTGTCTTTTAGACCTTCTTTGATTAATTCTTCCCCGGCATTGGAATAGGCGTCAATCAGTGCAAAGGCATCGGTAAAACTCAAATTTTGAGCATCAAGAATAAACCCTGTCCCTTTGGGATTGGGTTTGCGATCACTGTCGCCGGGGTCCTTTGTTCGTTGGGCAAACATGAATGCTTTGGATTTTTCTTCGCCATTCAGTACCACCTTACCTTGTCCCCAAAATTGGATTCGTTTACCTTTGTTATTTTGACCGCCCCATTGTTCATAGCGAAGGGTTGGCTGACTTACGGTGATATCAGTGACGCCAAACGGATGCCAATCACCTTGACGCACCAGGCTGATATATCTCGAATTAATTTCTTTACTTCTATTGGAACCTCGTACCTTGGTTTTCTTTTTGCCAATGGCCCCATAAACACGAACTGTTCCAAGATCACCACCAACTTCTTCCAGGAGAGTTGTAACCTCGCTGGTATCTTCATTGGCGACTAAACCCCATACGCTAAATCCTGGACGGATATCCAGGTCACTACCTAACTTAGTTGTAAACCCAGAAAAAGTATTGCTGATTTGAGTCCAGACATCTTTCGGAAACGCCCGCTTAGGAAAGCTTTCCTTATGACCTGATTTAGGCATCGGGACATATATGAATGTTAATGATTTTGCCTTTAATTCACCCAGCGGTGTCTCCTTCAGTTCACCGATAATATTATCCAGCGCTGCTTTTTCTATTGTGATGGCAAGTTGCGGCTTCTTTGCCACTTGGGTGTTAGGCTTATATCTGTAGAGAAATAAATTAAAGGTGATTGATGGTGCTGATGGAACCTTAACCGTAATTGATTTTTCGAGTGTTTGCAGGGTATCGCCATGGCCGACATTTTCTGTCCTGGGAACCCAGGCATCACGCTTGCTGAGCCAATCATTCGGAAAATTGATGCTAATACCAGAAAATAGCGTTGAGCTGCTGGCACCGAGATTTGCGAGATCATTCTTAAATTCCATAACTATACTCCTTACTAACCCGTCATTGCCTCCACCACTGCCTTCTACTGCACTACCTGAACTATTGGCGCGAGCATGCTGGTCTTTGCTCCTTCCGCTTCCTGATGTTGGGAGGTTAAGTGGAAAACTGATGCCGGTTAGATTTACCCATCTAAAATCCCGTGGACCAGTGATTCGGGTGACATTACCGTTTGCGTCTACATCCATACGTACGGGTCTGCCGTCACTGCCAAGATTAAAGATCATTCGCTCCTTCGGTCTCAGGTTTGAAGGCAGTTGGACAATCGGTTGTCCTGGCGCTCCAGGTTTAACCAAACCGGAGAGATATACCAGGTTACTCTCATGTTTAACCTGGACCGTTGACCATCCATCCCCATAATTTCTAAACCCGTTTCGTGGGTTGACCTGGGTTCCCGATTGAACGGAAAATGTAATCCCATCCAGGCTCACCCAATTGGCATCGTGCTGCCCTGCAATCCAATGCAATTTTCCGTCTGGATTCAAATCTACTCGTTGAGTTTTTGAGTGGCCATTGACATTGAACATAAGCGTTTTTGATGGACGAGCCCCCTCCGGCAACGTGAGGATGTGCTCATTTGCTGTGAATGGCGCTGTTTGTTTCAGGATGAGTCCGCTCAAAGAAATGATACTGCCGATCTTTGTCATTGATGCGGGTGCGTGTTCACCCTTAAAAACATCTCGATAGTTTTTCCATGGAGAGGTAAGAGGAAGAGACGTTCCGCTTTTAGTGGAGAATTGGATGCCCGATAAACTCAACCATCCGTGCCCATGCCCGCCTGCAATCCACTTTATCTCGCCATTGGGGAATATATCTACTCGTGAAGTGTCGGTTTGGCAATTAAGGTTGAAAATCAGGCGTTTGGGTGGTCGCAACCCACTTGGCAGTGTGGCAATGCGGTTCCAATCCTTGCTTGGTGATTTGATCAATCCTGATACAATCACTAAATCTCCAGTTTTTGATACCGTGGCCGAGCTATAGTCTCCAAGATAGTCACTCCATCCATTTGCCAGTGGCAGCCGTTTATGACTCGTGAAGTGTTGTTTTGGCAATTGCCGTTTAGGCCTGGTCAATATTCGGGGACCTCCAATTTGGGGCTGAACTGTAAGTGACGCTCCTGTCTCCGCCAATATAAAGGAAATCCCGTCAAGACTAAAATAGCCATTTCCCTTACCACCTGCGATCCAAATAATGCGACCATCAGCAACGACATCGACACGACACGTCGTTTCGTTGGTATTGAGATTGAATATCAGCCGATGTTTTGGCCACATATTTTGTGGAAGCGTCGCAACGTGACCCCAGTTTTGCCCTTTTATCAGCCCGCTAACTATTATCCGATTCCCTACTCTGGAAGCTGATGCGGGTGTAAACACATCCCCATAATTCTGCCAACCATTGACCAGTTTTAGGGGTTTGCCTCCGTCTAACTCGAATGTAATCCCGTTGAGGCTTACCCAACGACTACGAGGAGTTTGAGTGACCAGGCGTATTTCTCCATTCGGCCTGACATCGACACGGGTCGTCTGATCATGAGAATTTAGATTAAAAATCAGACGTCTTTTGGGGTGAAGGTGGTTGGGAAGTGTAGCAATAAGATTGCCTGTCTCCTGTTTTACCAAACCATTGAGCATGACTAAATTGTCCGTTCTTACAGTTCCGGCCGGAGCATACCCTTCGTCGCAATTCTTCCAGCCAGGCGACAGCCGCAGGTCCCAGCTCTTCCCTAAAGGAAATGAAATCCCGTCCAGGCTGACCCAGCCATAGCCGGTATGGCCGACAATAAAGTGTATCTGACCGTTCGGGAGAACATCTACTCGTGCCGTTCGGTCCTGTGTGTTGACGTTGAAGATAAGGCGTTTATTCGGCCGCATACCAACCGGCAGGGTGGCCATGTGCTCCCATTTTGACCCATTGGGACCCTTCAGCATTCCGGTGATGGTGATAATGCCCTGGGGATTTGTTTTGCTACCTGTTGTCGTTTTAATCGCCATTGCCGGCTGGTAACCGTTTAAGTAATTCACCCACCCTGCTTTCAATAAAAGAGACTGCCTCTGGTCTTTGCCCAACGCTTCGCCGGGGTAAAGTAATAAAAAAGATAGGAGAAATATGGCAAAAGGAAGTGTATTAATCTGTCCGGAAATAATGCTGGTTGCCTCTTGAATTTTTGCAGGGATCATTAGTCGTCGTTTGTCACGGTGTAATTGATTCATTATTAACTCCTGTGATATGTTGATTATTGAATTGAACGGTAAAATACCTTTAAAACTCTTTGAATTGTTAATGTTAACATGAACCATGCCGTCAATCTTGATGGCGATTTTAAGTGATTTGTAATACGTGAATTGCAATATTAATTCCTCTGTATTGGCAGCGTTGACTAAAATGATTTGTAAATATTTATTGACATAATTATTGTAATTAAGTTTTAAGTTATTATAAATAGGTAGTATTGTGTTTATGTTTACATATAGTAAATGGTGATTGATTTGTTGACATGTGGTTGTAAGGGGGTATGGGCAAGGGGATTACTGTCGATGTCAGCTTGGAATTTACCAGGAGATTGCTTAGAAATTAGGTAAACAATGTGGTTCTCTGAAGAAGAATGGCCCACGACTTGTTTTTATTTATTTAGTCAGTGCCAGACGAAGTTTACTTCCCACATTGAAACGTTCATTTCCTGAATTCTGAGCCTTTTGCAAAACTATGTCTGAGACTGATTTTGAGTGCAAGATGTGCAGATTCGAAATTTGCATATAAACGCGCATAGCCTTGGTGCTATGTGCTTTATATGCAGATTTTGCAGATGTACGCCTTGCGCCGAAATTCGGCCAGGAAGAGTTTTGCAAGAGGCTCTTCTAAGTAAAGTTTACTCAATGTAGTTACCGAGAATAAAAATGGGCTTTTGGGGTCGCGTGGATGAAAATTAAAAAAGACGTACTAGATGAGGATTGTTTAACCATAATGGATGATGCCATTGATGAGCCTGGAATCAATGTACAGCCGTGGAAACTGCTAATCGTTGACGACGAGGAGGATGTTCATCAAGCAACACGCCTTGCTCTGGATGACATTTCGTTTGAAGGAAAAGGCTTGCAATTTCTCAGTGCATATTCCAGTAAAGAAGCGAAAGAGATGATCGCTTCAGGCCCGGATATTGCCTTGATATTGTTAGATGTCGTTATGGAAAATCGTAATGCGGGTTTCGAAGTTATCGAGTATTTACGGGATCAATTAAACAATCATATAACGCGTATAATTTTACGCACTGCTCATCCGGGTTACGCACCCGAGGATCGGGTGATCGTTGATTATGACATTAACGATTACAAGGCCAAAACTGAGCTGACCCGTAAGAAGCTGTTTACAACCGTTATTGCTTCATTACGATCCTATCGTTTGATTTCAAGTATCAACACCGACAGGCTGGAAGTTCGGTCACAAAATGAATCGTTACGGTCCCATCTTTTAAACGACGAATTAGAAAATCCCGACGTATTTTCGCCGATCATAACAGCAAATCCGCAAATGATTTCCCTCTTTCGATATGTAGAGGTGGTTGCACAATCGACTCGTCCGGTTCTTATTACCGGTGAAACTGGTGTTGGTAAGGGGGTTATTGCCGAAACGATTCATAATCTCAGTGGACGTGACGGATCGTTTGTATCTGTCAATATCGCCGGCCTGGATGATAATCTGTTCTCCGATACATTGTTTGGTCATGTTAAGGGAGCCTATACCGGAGCGGTATCAACGAGATCGGGGCTCATTGAAAGTGCGGAAAACGGCAGTTTGTTTCTTGATGAAATCGGAGACCTAAGCGCCATTTCACAAGTTAAGTTATTGCGATTGTTACAGGACAATGAATATCTTCCGCTGGGATCTGATAGCACCAGATTGAGCAGTGCGCGCATTATTATGGCGACGAATCGTGATCTCTCCGTACTGCTTAAGACCGGAGAATTCAGAGCCGACTTGTATTATCGTGCAGGTACTCACGAAATAACCCTCCCGCCACTTCGCGATCGACAGTGTGACATTCCGTTATTAGTGAAGTATTTTGTAAAAAAGGCGGCTGCCGAACTGGGTATTATAACGCCAAAAATCTCTGTGGAACTGATTGAAATTCTAGGGCGATACGACTTTCCGGGAAACATTCGGGAATTAGAAGTCCTCGTGTTTGACGCAGTCAGCCGGACCTTATCAGGGACAACAATGCTGGATTATCTTACAGGGCGAATTCGTGATAAATTGGGGGACAAATTTGACCATATACCGCCAATGAGAAACACCGTTTCTTTAACGTTTGGATATACCGGCGGATTCCCGACGCTTAAAAATGTCATTGACCAAACGATTGATTCCGCTATAAAGGAAGCTGAGGGAAATCAATCAATTGCCGCCAAATTACTGGGGTTAAGCCGGCAAGCCCTTAACCAACGCCTGAAGCGTAGAAATGATAATTGAAAGCAATTATGACTGGATGGAATTTACGAAACACAACATATCTAGATTTGATCTTACTTCTTTTCGTGAGATCAAATCCTTGTTGAACAAGTCCGGGCCTTGGATATAGGGTATTGAATCGGGAAACTGATCGACGTTAATTGTCCGAGCTAGTCAGACAAAAGTGTATGGGAC
>JAJFLO010000482.1 GCA_021772675.1 Verrucomicrobiota bacterium
ATATCATATTTCACAAACCCCGCTTCACCAGCGCAAAGGCAATATGAAGCTCTTAAAGCTTTTTATGTCGATGGAGATTCCGCGTTAGAAGCCTCACAGAAATTTAATTTTTCTCCATCTTACTTTAAAAAGTTACGATACGAATTTTCTCAGACATTAAAATCTAATCAAAATCCATTCTTTCCGGTAAAAAAAACTGGTCCCAAAAATAGATTTACTGACAAAACAATAATTGAAGAAATTGTCGCTCTCCGAAAAAAAAAATCATTCTATCCTTGACATAAAAACCATATTAGATGCTAAAACCATAATCCTTTCTCTTGATACCATTAACAGCATACTTTTAGGAGTGAGGGATTTGCTCCGCTGCCCAAACGGACAAGGTTAGAGAGATTCTCTGTAGAAATTCCAGAAAATATTGAGCCGCCGCAAAGCGTTCCCTGGGAATATAAGGAAGAGGAATTTACAACAGATAAAGGCATTGCCCCGATGATATTCCTTCCGCTTATAGAAAAATTAGGAATTATAGAGGCAATACAGAAAGCTGATTTTCCAAAAACATCAGTATTATCTGATGTCTCCTCAATACTATCACTTTTGGCCTTAAAACTAATTGGAAACGAACGTCTTTCCCATGATACAACATGGAATTTTGATCGGGCATTAGGTCTTTTTGCCAAGTTGAATGTATTGCCTAAGAAAAGCACTCTTTCATCCTATTCATATCGTGTTTCACGTGAATCAAATAGAAAATTTCTGACTTCTCTGTGTGGTATATTCAAGGGTGATTGTGAAAAAGGAGAATTTAATCTTGACTTCAAAACCATTCCCCATTGGGGAGACGCGAGTATTTTAGACAAAAATTGGTCGGGATCCCGGAATAAAGCGATAAAAAGCATATTATCCTTGATCGTTCAAGATCCCGTCACCGGCTTTCTCTCTTATACGGATGCGACTATGAAAAAACAATATGAAAAAGATGCTGTATTGGATTTTGTGGATTTTTGGAAAGAAGGAAGAGCTGAGTCCCCCAAAATGTTAATTTTTGACTCCAAATTCACGACTTATGAAAACTTAGACAAGCTTAATAAAAGTAAAGAAAAGATTAAATTTATAACCTTGCGGCGTCGAGGTAAGAATCTGGTTGATAAAGTAAATGGGATATCCGAACACGAGTGGCAGACCGTTAGGATAGAAGGTGAGAAGCGAAAAGTTAATAAGATACGAGTTCATGATGGCTATTGTAAATTGAGTAAATATGAGGGTGAAATCCGCCAGGTGATCTTGACTAAACATGGTCGGAAACAACCCACATTTTTGATTACCAATGATTTCAATATGGAGTTAAAAGAAGTCATCAAAAAATATGCAAGACGGTGGTTGGTTGAACAGGAAATAGCCGAACAAATCGCATTTTTCCATCTTAATCAACCTTCATCTTCACTTATCATAAAAGTAGATTTTGATCTAACTCTTTCACTGCTGGCCCACAATTTATATCGCGTGCTGACAAATCAAATCCCAGGTTTTGAGCGTTGCACAGTCCAGACTATTTGTAGAAATTTTCTTGAAAACGGAGGCAGAGTAAAAATTAAAAACAATCAAGTCATTGTATATCTCAAAAAGAAGACCTATCTACCATACCTAATGCAACTTCAGTGGCTAAATGAGGAAACAAAAATATCGTCGCTGGGAATTGATTTAAAATTTGAGTTTGGGACCACGTCATAGCTACCCATATTTTCTGAATGAAAATCAGTGAATATTGCGGATATCAATTTTTTAATCTTGAGGAATGGATTAATCACCACATCAGAAACAACGATTAATATTGATGATGTTTCTTTTTCAAATACATCGGGAAATGATGCTTGTGATGTGGGATTGACGTCCACTTCATATGTTTTATCCACCTTCGGGGTAGATTCAGCAATCGTTGATTGTAACGCAACGACTTTCCATAGCGGGACTAAATCCGTGGAGTTAACTTCGGCTGCGGGCGGTATATCACAGAGCTGGGGCATCGGCGGTAAGTTGCAGTTAGATTCTAATATTGATATTTCATCAGCCAACACGGTTCGGTATTGGGTTTGGAGTAATCAAGCAGTCGCAATGGATGTTAAACTAGAGTTAGTAGATGGCGTTGGCGGTATTTGGACGCAAAACACAAATGTTGTTTCATTATCAGCTGGCAATGGCGTGTGGACAGAAGTGGTTGCTGCTCTTGATACGACGATTAATCTTAATGATATTAATTCCATAAGTATCCTTATACTTCGCAATAGCGCTGTGACAAGTTCAGCTACAACAGTTTATGTTGATGATATTGCGTTCTCAAATGAAAATAGTCTGGATGCTTGTGATATTGGTCTAAGCAGTTCTAATTATGGATTGTCCACGTTTGGTGAAGATTCTTTTATGTTTGATTGCGATACTGCTGTGGTGCATGGTGGAACTAAATCTGTAGAACTCTCATCTGCAAATTCTGGAATTACTACAAGCTGGGGAATCGGCGGTATGGTTGATTTAGACTCACCCATTGATCTTTCGGCGAACAATACGGTTCGTTATTGGGTGAGAAGCAATCAAGCTGTCGCCATGGATGTTAAAATTGAACTTGTAGATGGAAACAATACCATTTGGTCGCAGGTCACCGATATCGTTTCTCTTTCAGAAATCGATGGTGTTTGGACTGAAGTTGCCGTAAGTCTGGGAACTAACATAGATCTAACCAATGTTACCGCAATAAATTTTCTAATACTGCGTAATACAGCGACAACAAATACAGCAACAACAATTTACGTTGATGATATTTCATTTACTCACGAAACGAATGTAGATTCATGCGATGTTGGTTTGAGCAGTTCCAGCTATTCCCTGTTAACGTTTGGCAATGATTCATTTTCATTTGATTGTGATTCTACAACATTTAGATCAGGTAGTGGTGGCGTTACTCTAAAGTCGGCTCCAACGGGAATTCAGTCGGGCTTTGGTATTGGGGGTAGTTTGCAGTTACAATCGAATCTTGATATTTCTGCTTTTAATACGGTTCATTATTGGGTGAAAAGTAATGAGAACAGCGATATGACTATCGGGATAGAGCTTTTAGATAGTTTTGGCACAACCTGGAGTCAAACGGCAGAACTTTTTTCATTGACCGAAATTAACGGTATTTGGACCGAGGTGATTGTCAATATTGATACGTCTATTGATCTGAGCAACATTACTGAAATTCATTTTCTAATTAGGCGAAATTCATTACTTACCGGAATACAAACAATTGTAAACATCGACGATATTTCATTTGCAAATGATTATGTATACCCTGATGTTTTTGAACAAACATTACCTACAGGCAACGCTTCTTATTCGATATATACTTCGGGTGAGGAAAATTTAACCTACAGAAAAGAAATAAGTGATAAGCTCACGGGTAGCTCTGCATTAGAATTTACAGCTGACTCAGGATTAACAAATTGGGGGGCGGGAGCATTTACAAAATTTGATACTTCGCAAGACGCCAGCTCATTGACGAAAATAAGGTATTCAATTAAGAGTTTAACAAATGTGGCGAATGTAGACATTGCATTGGAATTGTTTCTCGGACATGATGGATTTAACGATTCATCATGGGTGCAAACAGCGTCAATCGTTTCATTGCAGGATGTGTATAATCAACCGTATCAAGAGATTGTGTTACCGATGAATTTAGAGAATTTTGAACGAACGTCTCCAAATGATGGTTCTTTATTTGAACATTCACACGTTAAAGAAATTGGAATTCTATTATTAATTCAAAATTTGGGAACTCAAGTCACTGAGAAATGCTCTATTCTGGTTGACAAAATTGAATTTACAGATGTTGATGTATTATTACAGGTAAGCAGTAATATCCCCGCCCAGCTTCCTCCCACTCCTGTTGATACGCTCATTAGTGAATTTACAGGGGGTACCAGCAGCCGATTGGGTATTTATGTTGCTGACCAAAATTCCGAGTGGCTGCATCTTGCACATGCATTGAAGAACTTTGGCGTGCCGGTAAAACTTCATACAGTGCTATCTACAGCAATCAATCATGATGTTCTCATGGTATATCCTGAAATTTCTTCGGTGATATTATCTTCATCAGACATATCAACACTAACCACTTATGTGAATGAAGGAGGGACGTTGTTGGGAATTCAGGTCCAGGATGCAATGCAGGCCGTATTTGGAATTAATGATTATTATGCAATGACTGATCTCCCGTTTTCAGATATACGAGAAGCTAAATTAAATATCAATGTTCCTGAAATTACGTCTGAATTTACCGATGAACGTGAAAAACGAATTAATTTATGGGATAATGGTTCCAGTGTTTTATTCCCTTCGTATGGTTATGACGTTTCTACATTGGGATCTGAAACGATAATGGCTATTTATGATAATTTGTTAGATGGGGATGATATTGGCAATAAGGCAGCAATAATTAAAAACACTTCCGGTCTTGGACAGACTTTTGCATTTGGATGGGATTTAGGGCAGTTTGCACGTCGCGGATATAGGCGAGGCATGGGAAGAGATTATATTAATGCCTATGATCCGAGTGTTGATACGTTTTATCGGATAGTCAAAAACATTTATGAAGAGCATGAAGTAAATGCGGTGACTATATGGCCTGTTGCTGATAATAAAGATGTTAATATCCTCTATACCCATGATATTGATGCGCAGAGTTCGAATGTAAATGCACGCGATTTTGGTGACTTAGAACTTAATCAAGGGACAAAAGGAACCTATTTCTGGCAAACAAAGTATTTAACAGATGAACGTGATCAAAAATTCTTTAACCAGGATGCGATTGATTCTATAAATATTTTACAGGGACAGGGGATGGAAATTGGCAGTCACTCCGTCGCCCACTCATTCACATTTGCAGTTTTTGACTTGGGCACAGGTGATTCTCAATTTCCCGGATACCAACCGTTTAACGCTGAAGATCTTACTGAACCCAGTGGTTTTCGCACTGATGGCGGCACCGTTCTAGGAGAGATGAGAATAAGTAAATTCCTGCTGGAACACTTCTTGTCAAATTATACCGTACGTTCATTCAGGCCCGGTCATCTTTTATATCCCGTTCGCTTAAATGAATCGTTACAGGCCACCGGATTTGAATTTGAATCTACAACAACCGCAGCAGATACAATGACCCATATTCCTCATCTCACATTTGCGCTTGCTGCAGGTAGTGTAAGAGACCTGTTGGATATCGTTGAAATTCCAATAACCTGGGAAGACGAGCTCAAGAATCCTATGAATGCGCCGCAGTTCATGGTAGAAAGCCGAGACATTGTAAAAAGGATTGCGCCATATGGCGGTACATTTAATGTGTTGATTCATCCCAATATTCTCGATCACAAATTGGAATACCAGAGAGAATTGACTGAATTTTTTGATCCAGGTAACGAACTGGACTATATCGTGCCTCATTATGTTACAATGTCTGAGCTTGGGCAGTGGTGGCTTGCACGAAATTATGTTGATCTTGATGTTTCTATAAATGGAATTGAAGCGACATTGCACATCGAGACGAGAGATGCGATAGATGGTCTGACGATAAATGTAGGCAGCAGTTGGACCTTAAATGATATTGACCCGAATTTGACACAAACCGGATCACGACTTGTTATCGGAAGTCTGACCAGTGGCCAAATTCTTGATATCCATTTTTATACCAATTAAATAGGGAAATTAATAGTGGATTGTCGGAGTTTGGAGTTCCGCCTCACTAAGTAGACGGGATGGCTTTCTTTTGTAACCGTTCACGGGGTTCAAAGTTCAAGGTTCAGGAGTTCAACGGTTAAAGACAAAGAAAGTTAAACTGTGTTTAGGGATTGTTTTTGGGGAATTTTCAGGTTTTTAATCCGTCGCGACGGAAACCTCTGAACCGTGAACGGTTACTTTCTTTTTATGTAGATGCGAGGCATCAAATTTTAGTTCTGCTGTAAACTGCTTCAACAGTTTGATAACAAAGCAAACCTGTCTCGACGCAGTTATGCAAAACGCAGGCGGATGCATTAAAAGAAAGCCATTCTGCAATAGCAGAACGGTTGCTAAAATGTAAAATACCTTTCAGGTAACCGGTATTATACTTATCGTCACGGATTCAGGTTATACTAAAGCGGGTTGGAATAATCTTGACTATCATTTGCGAAATAGTGAAAATGTCAGAGAAACACTATCGGATATTATTGATAACGCCAATGTTGAAAAAGTAATGAATGGTTATGATAGTTTTGACAACGACATGCTTGGCGCCCAAAACTTCCTCAAACAACTCAAACTTGGTTCAGGGTACTGGATTAAAGTTAAAGAAGATTGGTCCTTCTCATTATGTTCCAGCTCTGAATAATTTCATTCACCACATTTCGTTTGTTAACTGTTCACCACTTATTTTTTACTTCTTACTTCTTAACGATGTTTCACTTGTCTTTCTAAATATTTTCATATAGCAGGTTAGGGAGTCGGAAAAAATAAATTATCCCACATTGCACCTCATCTTGACACTGTCTTCGATCACTTCTCAATCGCAAAATCCTCTAAATAGGTAAACTATTCATGCGGTTTTGCTCAATCGGAACGAACGAATCTAATGCAAGTCTAAGCGCAATCCGAGACAGTTTATTTTTGCCGACTCCCTTAATTCTGAGTGGAGCCGCTATGCGGTTTATCGCTTAGGGGCGGCGCGAAAATAAATTGACATTTTTGCATTTCAGTTTCATTCTGCTGGACAGCAGAACTATTTCGGTCGATAAAACTTCCCAATAGCTCGCTATTTCTCTGCTTTTTCTCGTTCAATACGCCCAAAACTGACCTAAATCTGAACGCGAAAAATACGATGTTACAGATACCCTTTGAACTGCCAATTTATTTATGTGCCTAAGTAAAACATATGCAATTATGATACGCGATAGGGCCAGAGGTTTCTGGACAACGTCGATTAGAACCTTTTTTATGCCATAATTTCTTCAGAGTTCACTCGATTTTGCTCAAGTTCCAGACCTGCTGCTAAACAATAACCTTGTTAAACAAGCAGGAATGGTTTGCGCCATCTGGTTTTTGACAGGTAATCACAGAGTTCAAAGCAAAGGCGCTTTGATCCTAATCCGGATTTCTCACAAAAGAGGGAAATCCGCATCCCGCTCTTGAGTGGGGTCGTTTCACTTTTGTATCGCGGGTGGGGTTAGTCCCGCCTTGCTCACGAACGAGGGCGGCCGTTGGGCGCGTTTCTCGCAATCTTGTAAGAAATACGGACAAAAAAAGTCTTGAACATAGCTGGGTAGTCAGATGTGATTATGGATATTTTTTTAAAAAAAGTAGTTTGAATCGACAAAAACTTTGGCTTGAACTCGCTGAAAGGTCTAATTAGTGTCTGTTCCGAAATATATAAAATACTATTAAAGAAATAGTTACAACTGAAATTTGAAATGAGTTTTCACTGAAAATGGTACAATTCCACGCATAGGTCTAGGGAAATTACGTTGTGTGATATTCATAACAACTTCTAAATTAGGTAGTTACTATCTCAAGTTTTGCAGTTCATTTTGAGCAATAATTTCTCATAATTTGGACTTGAAATTGTGATGTAATATGCTATGCTTCAATATGTTAAGATATATTTACAATTCCAACATATTAGGGGGCTGCATATGATCAAGAATCT
>JAJFLO010000483.1 GCA_021772675.1 Verrucomicrobiota bacterium
TTGAAACGAATCATGAGGTATGCATGTCAGGAAATTCTGATGGACATATCATGATTGTAAGATAAACCTGAATCGTCCATATGGCAGAGCCGATGGACTCTGACCACGCCCAGAGGACGTGGTTTTATATATTGGAATAAATATCTTATTTGTGGTTATCTGTGTGACCCAGCCGATCTCGCCAAAGCTAAATAAGTGTTGAAGCATAGGCTAAAATTGCTTTTGAGCTTTAACATGTTTAATTTATACTAACCTGGATTATGCATAAACTTTCTATTACGAGTCATTATATCACATAATGTCAACGAGTTATAAAGATCTTTTGGTTCGAAATAGTTCACTATTCCTGCACGCGAACGTTATTCATAACTCTTTGATTTCACGCAATCTAATAACTCTCATCACAAAATTTCATGAATAATCCAGGCTAAAAGGTAATTATAATTTTATTGCCTATGAATTACTCAGATCATCACAAATACTTTAAATTAATATTTTCTTATTCATGATCATTCGTGTCATTCAGCCTGTCGCGCCGTAGTGATGCAGGACGAAGGCGGATGGGCAAAAAAACGTTTTTACAATTGAAAATTAAGAAATGAATAAACCACACTCATATAAAACCAGTATGATCAATGACCCTCCAGATCTGTCTCAGTTTTATACGAGTTCGGTCGGCCTGAATACTAAAAAAAATAAGTTATCCCAGCAGGATCACCTTGAAGAGGCAAAATTCTCCTGCGAAATTGCGTGGTCAACGAACAGCAAGTATAAAATTATCGATGCCATCGCTGTCGGAGGTATGGGGGCAATCCTAAGAGCCTGGGATAATGACGCGAAACGTGACGTCGCAATGAAGGTCATGCTCAATGCTGATGTTAACTCGTCAGCAGCAAAACGGTTTATGCGGGAAGCAAAAATTGTTGCAAACCTTGAACATCCTAATATCGTGCCTGTCCATGACATTGGAACGTCCTCGCTTGGAGAACCGTATTTTACGATGAAATGGGTAAAGGGTGAAAATCTGGCAGATATCTTATATAAAATCCGCAAGAGGGAACCCGAGTATCTGGAAAAATACAATCTGCCTGCGCTATTGGAAATATTTATAAGCGCCTGCAATGCCGTGGCATTTGCTCATTCGCGAGAAATCGCTCATTTGGATTTGAAACCGCATAATATCCTGGTCGGCTCATTTGGTGAAGTGCTCGTTTTAGATTGGGGATTGGCAGCAATGTTAAATCTTAATAATACTAATATTAAATTTGGATTGGTCAACGATGCGATTCCTGAAAATAATAAGGAATCAAGCTCTCTGAGCTATAATTATGAGCGATTTACTGAAGATGGTGCCATAAAGGGAACACCCGGCTTCATGGCTCCGGAACAGGCTGATGGGAAAATACATGAAATCGACGAACGATCGGATGTATTCTCTTTGGGATCAATACTTTATATAATACTAACATTAAAATATCCTATTGTCGGAGAGAATACGTCGGAAATATTGTGGAATACGATTAGTGGAAATTTTGTCCCGCCCGGAAAACGAACATCTCAGCAAACGGTTCCAAATCAGCTTGAGGCCATTATCATGAAGGCTATGGCACTTGATAAAAAGGATAGGTATCCGTCAGTTGAAAACCTGCAAAATGATATAAAAGCATATTTGAAAGGTTATGCAACGTCATTTGAAAAAGGCAGCATATTGACGCATTGCATGTTGTTTTTTAGACGGCGTAAAACTGAAGTGACGCTGATTGTCGCCAGCATATTTGTTACAGCGTGTCTGATAACTGGTTTCATGATAACACTCAATTTCCAGATCAAGGAAACGCTCAAGGAAAAGGAACTCAGCAAATCAATATTGGAAGAGGCATTAACAGCAAAAACCGAAGCACTAAAGAATAAAGAACTCGCGACGAATCGGAAACAGGAAGCAGTTCAAGCAACATTTCAAGCAGATTTTAATTCTTACGTTGCTAACATTCGTTTTGCTGATCTAAGTATCCAAAATCGACGCTTTGATGCCGCACGGGAATCCCTTGATTCTTGTCCGTCTATTTTCAGGGACTGGGAATGGGGGCGATTGAAATTTTTAACTGAACGTGATGATATATCGATTCAAAATGATGTTTCATTTAAAGCAATCACAATGAGTAAAGATGGACGTGTTTTGGCAACGATTAATAAGGAATGGGGTATTATCGTCCGTAATGCAATTTCTGGAGAAACAACACACCTTCTAAAACGAGAAAATGCGGATAATTTATCGATCAAAATCAGCAATAATGGCACGTTTTTGTTAAGTGGCTGTACGGATAATACCATTGAGATTTGGAACTTAGAAAATGGAAACATAATGAAACTGCTCCAAGGCCATTCAGCTCCTGTTGTCTCAGTATCAATAAATTTAAATGATACCATTTGCGCGGCTGGCTGTGCGGATGGAACAATTATAATCTGGAACGTCACAAGTGGAAAAAAGTTAAAAACAATAAATGCCCACGCCAACGCAGTGGAGTACGTGACACTGAATAATGCTGGTAATCGATTATTATCCTGTAATTTGAGTGAATCCGTAAAGTTATGGGATTGTGTGAACGGTCATTTAATTCGTGGTTACGGTGACCCAATTATTCAGGCATCATCAATAAATTTAGACCCGCAGCTTAATTATATTGTATCTGGGATAAATGATGGGAAAATCGAAATTTGGGATACCAACACCAACACGTTGCAATTGGCGTTCCAGGCACATGACAATGGCATTGGCGCGATTAGCTTAAGTGGAGATGGCAACGTCTTAATCACTGGTGGAGAAGATTTCGTATCAAAATCCTGGGATATTTCATCCGGCAAACTGATCCATTCTTATAAGGGCCATGCAGGACCAATAACCGCCATTGTTTCAGATGAGCTTGGGAATAAAGTTATTACGGCAGCAAAAGATAATTATATTAAAATCTGGGATTCAGCGAAAGTAGAAGAGACGCAGAAATTGGGCGGTCAAAGCGGAGCAATTCTGGCACTAGCCATCAGCCATGACAAAGCGATGATTGCAACAACAGGTAGTTCTGATAATACAGTAAAATTGTGGTCTGGAGTAACTAGGGAAAAACTCAATATATTGTCAGGACATGCCAAATCGGTTACTGACATAGCGTTCTTTAATGATAATGAACAAATCGTGACCGCAAGTGAAGATGAAACACTAAGAATATGGAAAGTAAAATCTGGAAGAGAACGGCTAATTTTGCGAGGACATTCGGGCAAGGTAAATTCATTAGCATTAAGTACAGATAATCGAACGATAATCTCAGGAGCAAGTGACGGCACAGTAAAAGTATGGAATGCCATAAATGGTCGTTTATCACATACCTATACGAGTCGTAACGACGACGTATTAGGCGTTGAGTTGTCGCCTATGGGCAAGCTTGCCTTGTCAATTGGCAGTAATAATATTGTTGAAATTTGGGAACTGGAATCTGGTAATGTAGTATCAATATTAAATAATTTCACCCATAGTCTATCATCTATCGCCATTAATAGTGAGGGGTCAGTGTTCGCAGTGGGTGATACAACCGGTCAGATATTTACCTGTTCCATAACGGGAAAAAAACTTAATGCATTCAATGGACATTGGGGAAAAATAAATGAACTTTGTTTTAGTCCAAATGGCAAACGATTAATCTCCGCAAGTGATGATGTAACGGTTAAAGTTTGGAATGTATCCCAGGGTGTGGAATTAACGACATTAAAAGGACACAATGAATCTGTAAACGCAGTAGCAATAAGTATGGATTCCAGACAGATTGTGACGGGAAGTTCAGACACAAAAGTGGTGTTATGGGATTCGGTTAGTTGGCACAAATAATTAGACGGTGATTCGGTAAGATATGATTAGAGAAGGCGTGTGACACTTTGAAGCAGTATATATTGCGGGAGAAGACGGACATACGCGCGAGTATATTAAGTGGTCATACTATTTCTTTTTGCTCAATTGGAGACAAATATTGCGTTGCAATGTCTTGCGGTTTCAGGTTTCAGGTTTCAGTTTCAGTTTCAGTTTCAGTTTCAGGTTTCAGGGTTCAGGGTTCAGGGTTCAGGTTTCAGGTTTCAGTGCTCGGTTCTGCCTTGAAACCTGACACCCAAAACCAATTTTTTTTTTCAACTACCTGAGGCCTATAATCGGATGGGCCTCAAGGAGTGCTCCGACGCCCCCCAACCAACGCACTCATGAGTAAGTTAAAGCAATGTTCCTATTTCACTTAATTATCGGTTGTTTTGAGTAAAAATACTCGACTGAAGACGGAACTCAAAACTCCGGTATCTTTCATTTATCTGGAGTGTGTATTAAATAAACGGAAACAGTATAAATTATTTATAGAGTATTCCTAGTTTTAATGTCTAAATTTTGGTCGATAACAATGTTGATACCTATCTTTGAGTTAGGAGCTATTGTATTTTTTCTTTTCCTTCTCTTTTATATAATAAAGCTGAATAATTATTCAGCTCTAGTAGTGGCAGCCCTAGCAGCTGTAACGATCTCGATGGGTGAACTAAAAAATGCCTATTCCACGAATGCAACTTCATACAATCCCCAATTTTCTCTTTGGTTCCCCGATCATAGCTTTCCTATATCTATTTTATTAGCAGGAATTAGTCTGACATTGCTTATGTTCCATCTAGCACAAGAACTGCAAAATTCGTTCTCAAAAGTAAGTCTCAAAATGATTATTTCACTTTCTTTGCTATTAATTGGATTTTCAATTTTTATGCCGTTTTTTGAAAAACTTTGTGTCACCATTGGATTGTGGAGTTGGAATCGTCGCAGCGACATGACACTTGGATGGCTTATAGGAGTCAGTAAGTATTATTTGGTACACTTAATAATCGCACTGATTCCGGGTCTATTTTTCAATAGATATCAAAAAAAGACATCGACCAATTCTGAAACTTAAGCATTTTTAGGTTTCGGGTGTCAGTGTTCAGGTTCGAATTTTTTTCGGATTCTTATCGAATATCCGTAAGTATATTTTCAAATACACCGAATTCAAAAGCAGTAATGGTTTGTCTTTTTAAGATTTTTGACGCTTCTTTTAGATCGTCTTTGGAGTGCGCAGACCAGTCTGCGCTTTTAGATTTCGAGGAGCGAAAGGATGTGTTGTCAGCCCTTGCGCATTATTTTAATAACATGGCTGACCGACGTACCACTGCGTGATACTTTAAAGTGCAGACCGGTCTGTAATCTCCAGATTCTTTGCGTCGCAAATTATAGATTATGCCAAAATAAATAACTAAAACCTCTTTTTAAATGGCCCTGATCTGCAGCAATTATAGGTGAACGTTTCTCAGGCATTGAATTTGATAAAGTCACACAACAATTCGTATAATTCTGGGTATCTTGGATAATTCAATATATATGTCAAAGCGCTTGTTGGAGTTCATCCGCCGCGGCGTGATGGCTTTTCAGCTAGCTATGTATCGCGCCGCGGCGAGTCAACTCCAACAGACATATTGCCATGTCAGAGCACTTCTCAGAGTTAACCCTTAATTACTCCCTGATCTGCATATATCACTGAGTACTTCTGCAACGTCTTCTGATCCAAAGCGTGACAAAATTTAATTTTAAATATCTTACGGATTCAGGTCAAATCCGCTTCCATGGTGAAATCTTAAGTTGAACACATTTTAGATACACCAGCACAAAATAAATGAAGTCCAGCAAAAATGATATGATGTAGACAAAATTGAGAAATTTAGCTGTTGGATTATGTTGAAAACTTACTATATCAAAACACAATGTCCCCAGCATTTTTGCTAACGCAGCATAGATCGATTGTCCATCTACATTATCCCTGTTTATGATCATTATTACAAATAAAAGCGAAATAATCAACTGGATATAAAACGCGGAATAAGTCCCGCTTAAATCGCCGTACTGATAGGTGAAACATAGTATACCAATAAAGCTGACAATTAGGGAAGTCAGCAAAACGGGAAGAAAAAGAGTTTGTGACAGGTTTTTTGGGAAATATCGTCTACCATATCTGATAAATAATGTCAAAATAATACAGTCGCAAAGAAACCAAAACCGGTTAAACCAGGCCATGACTGGAATCTGTGGTTCGATAAATGAAAAAATAAATTCCCAAGGCAATCCCAAACAAATTGCCCCCATTGGATACCCGCACGTTTTATCTATAAATCCTCGTCGTATTATGATAACGCCAAAAGTAATCCAAATGATGTACCCTGAAATTAATACAATTCGGTTATGTTCAGACATAAACAACTTTTATTGAGTTTAGATATTCCGACAACTCCTTTATCTGATCTTGTATATCTGTCTGTTCGTGATTGATGGCAGCAATTTCAAGCTTTTTACCTATATCCGTTAACATGTCAAATCCATAAGAACCGCCACTCCCCCTCAATTTGTGACCTTCCATATTGATCTTATCAAAATCCCCCTGCGATAAAGCATGGGTAAAAACAGTCACTTGTTCTCCAAGATTTTCCAGATAATCAGGTACAATATCCTCCATATCCCGATCGATTTCGACTTCCCTCAAATTTTGACTTAAAGGTGTTGATTGCTCAAAATTTTCGCCTCTCCAGGTATAATTTGAATATTTTTTTAAAGTGTCGATAAATTTTGCTTTTCGAACCGGTTTTGACACACATTCATTACACCCGGATTCTATTGCTTCAGCAATTTCAGACTTAAATGCAATCGCAGTTAGGGCAACAATCGGAGTTTTTTCCCTACCGTTTTGCACTTCCCATTTTCGCATTTCCCTTGTCGATGTATAGCCATCCATTTCCGGCATCTGCATATCCATAAAAACAACATCAAACTGATTATTCTTAAAACTTTCCAATGCTTCCAATCCATTTTTAGCAAACGTAACGATATGAGGCTGATTCTTCATATAATGATGAATCACAATGCGATTATGCTCTGAATCATCTGCAACTAAGATTCTTAACGATTCCCGTAACTTTGTCGCTTCAGAAGATAACGTTTCAAAATTGGTGTCATATATTATCGACGACGTTTTCATTCGTTTAGGAGGTCTTGAAACTAATGAACGTTTGAAACCGAACGACGACGTAAAACAAAAGCTGCTGCCCTCATCAATAACACTTTCAGCCCAGATTTTACCCCCCATGAGTTTGACTAACTGACGACTAATGGAAAGCCCTAACCCGGTTCCTCCATATTTTCGAGTTGTGCCACTTTCGGCTTGAGAAAATATGTCAAAAATCGATTCCAATTTGTCTTCTGGAATTCCTATTCCTGTATCTCTAACCTCAAACCGCAACGAAACTTTACCATGATTAAGATCTTCCAATGATACGTTAACGATAATGCTTCCTGAATCCGTAAATTTGACAGCATTGCCGATTAAATTAATTATAATCTGTCTCAATCTAGACGGATCACCCAGTAAAATATGCGGAACATTCGTGTCAACAATACAAATAAGTTTGAGATTCTTTTCATTA
Source organism: Verrucomicrobiota bacterium (assembly GCA_021772675.1). Lineage (GTDB taxonomy): Bacteria > Verrucomicrobiota > Lentisphaeria > JABSQK01 > JAJFLO01 > JAJFLO01. Next base: position 7,516 of record JAJFLO010000483.1, read on the forward strand.
CACTTTATCGACATAATTCCCGAAATTTTCTCAATTAAATCATGGATATCAAAACTAATCGTTTCCAGTTCAATTCGTCCAGCTTCAATTTTCGATAAATCCAAAATATCATTGATTAAATCCAACAGTGCTTCACCAGCTGAATCAAGAATTTTAACGTAATTTTTCTGAGTATTATCCAAATTCGTCTCTACCAGTAAATCAGTCATTCCAAGAATCGCATTCAGAGGCGTTCGGATTTCATGACTCATTCCGGCTAAGAATGAACTTTTTGCTTCGCTTTCAGCCTTAGCTGCTTCCTTTTCTTGGATTAAACCAACATTATCGCGCGCTTGTTGAAGGTGGGCTAATGTATTTTTAACCGTTATTTCTAGCTCATTTATTTCTAATGGCTTCGTCAGGAAATCATGAGCGCCTCGATTCATGGCGGTGCGGATATTTTCCATATCACCATAGGCGGAAATAATAATGGCTTCAATAGATCGATTTAACGCGGGGAGACAACTAATAAATGTTAATCCATCCATCTCCGGCATATTTATATCCGTCAATATTAAATCAACATCATCGTTTTCTTGCAGTTTATTTAATGCATCTTTACCATTGGAAGCAAAAATAAAACTATATTCATTCTTCCGAATTTGACGCCGGAATATCTGTTGAATTAGAAGTTCAATATCATTTTCATCGTCCACAACTAAAATCTTTGCTGACATGAGTGTAACCTCTCTATAATTTAGATTTAATAACAAGTTAATTAATTGTACATTGAGTAAAAATCAATGAAATAAAATTAAATTGAATAGAGTTGAGGCGTCTTTATGATTTATAGTAACGAGAACCTATTCGAAAAGGTACCATTGTAATTGCGATACCGTTTCAATTGGGGCTCTAACTAAAGAATCAGGAATTACTGGAAGCCATCTCCACAAAATATTATAATGATTTAGAGAATTATAATGAACTGGAAATTAGTAACTCATCGATATTGGCATCTCAGGTTCACGGCATATGTGATCCAAAGTCAATCACAACGTCCTCGCAGTAGGAAACCTACCTGAAGGGGTGTTCAATCGTTACTTCCAAATCTGACACAAGTCTGGGCGCTCTATCGACTATTTATTTATTTCCAATTCCTAATCTCCGGATTTTGGACAACGTCTGTTCTCACGTTACCTTTAACACGTACCAGTTAAATATTGAATTAACTCCGTTAGTCGGAGAGTATAAATAACTTGAATTTTAAATCACCACAAAAAATGGACTGGGTTAGGTTTGTAGTCTCGCCTTTTGGCGGAACTATAAACGCACGCTCCTCCAAAATAATTGTTTCACTGACAATCTTGCTTTTGGGGCAATAAGAACAACTTAGAATACAAATTCCTAGACAATCAAGTTATTTGCGGGACATAGCTATAATTAAAAAATTCATGGTGAAAAATGTCAAAGACAAATTACGTATGTGAATTATCATGTGAACAAATTGATAAACTAAAGGGAATTTTGGAATATCAATACTGGGAACTAAAGACTGCACCCTACGCGCACTGGCAAGCTCGAAAAAACAAGACCACCGTTACAGCTTACACCTCAGGTAAGGTTTCAATGCAAGGCAAAGGAACAGCAGAGGTCGTTCAATTCATTATTGAACCCTATATATCAAAGGAATTTAGATTTGGTTATGAACCGGAGTGGACTGAGCTTGATAATCCCAACATGCTGAAACCCCATAGTGGGATAGATGAAAGTGGCAAGGGGGATTATTTTGGTCCCTTAGTGATTGCATCGGTTTTTGTTACAGAGGAATCTGCGAAAGTACTATTAAACGCAGGAATCCAAGATTCAAAAAATATTAAAAGTGATAAGAAAATGTCTGTTCTGGCACATAAGATTAAAAAAGCAACCGACGGCGGATATGCTGTGGTCACGATTGGCAATGAAGCGTATAACCGAATGTATGACAAACTGGAAAATATTAATAAAATACTCGCCTGGGGTCATGCTAAATCGCTGGAGAATCTTTTAGAGAAACGTCCAGAGTGTAAACATGCAATTTCTGATCGATTTGGAAGAAAATCAACGGTATTGAAGGCATTAATGAGCCGAGGGAAAAAAATCTATCTGGAGCAATACACTAAAGCAGAAAGTGATGTGGCTGTAGCAGCGGCCTCTATTTTAGCAAGAGATGAGTTTGTAAAACGATTGGGTCAGCTGGGGGAAAAAATAAAGAAAGTATTACCAAAAGGAGCGTCGTCAAGGGTTATTGAATGTGCGAGTGAAATCATTTCGGAATACGGCGAAGAAGAAATAGGAAAATATGCAAAATTGCATTTTAAAATTACCGAAAAAGCAAAAGAGTTAGTCCGAAAATAACCGTTTCATGAGATATCTGGGACAAAAGAATAGGTAAGAAAATTTGTCATTCTGAAACCTGAATTCCATGAAAGGTTGCTTTTGGCCCAAATAGTAAATTTATTACTTGAGATTACGCCGACTTCGCATGTGGCCGCGCTCTAAGAATCCATCATAATGATGCATAAGCAAATGCGATTCAATTTGCCGAATTGTGTCAAGCATCACGCCAACCATGATCAATAGACTGGCGCCACCAAAAAAAGATGCAATCAGAAATGGGATATTTAACTGTTGGGTAAAAATCATGGGACATAGCGCTAAGGCCGTCAAAAAAAGAGCTCCAGCCGTCGTGACACGGGTCATTGATTTATCAAGATAATCCGATGTAGGTTTTCCCGGACGGATTCCCGGGACATAAGCCCCTTGACGCTTTAAATCGTCAGCGATTTGAATCGGATTAAACTGATTGGCCACCCAAAAAAATGAAAACAAAATTAGTAATCCTGCATATAAAACCATATAGGAAAGAGATCCGTACGCGAACAAGCTTCCCAAGTACCCCATCCAAGACACTCGAGATGACAAGAAATTTATTATAATTGGCGGGAACATCAGGATAGCACTCGCAAAAATAATAGGCATAACGTTGGCAAAATTTACACGCAACGGAATATAGGAACTCTGCGAGGATGAACCTTTCCTGCCAGCCATCGCTTTTGCATATTGCACCGGAATCCGACGGACACCCACAGTTAAAGTAACGGTTGCAGCCGTAACAAGGATAAATAATGCAAGCAGTATACAGATATGAATAACTGTAAATTGCTGTTCACCGGTACCTTGGGTCCGAAAGAGACTCCACATTCCATAAACTGCTGAAGGCAATTGCTCTAAAATACCAACCGTAATGATTAACGATGCCCCGTTCCCAATGCCATGGTCAGTAATTTGTTCCCCCAACCACATCAAAATCATAGTCCCACACGTTAAAATAATCACAGTAGTTACAATAAATGCACCTCCCGGATTAACAACGATGTCTGGTACTCTTTGACCTAATAAGGCGCTTGGATTCAACATGCCTTTTGCCAACAGGCCACCCTGAATTATGCAAATCACCAAGGTCAAATAGCGTGTCCACTGAGTGATTTTTTGATGGCCACTTTCACCTTCTCTTTTTAACTTTTCTAACTGTGGTACTACCGGCGTCATTAACTGCATGATAATTGATGCAGAAATGTAAGGCATAATCCCTAAAGCAGCGACGGCAAAACGCTGTAATGCACCACCACTAAATAAATTGACCATCCCCACAATTCCCTGAGATCCACCTGAACTCTGTTCAAGTTGTTCAAATATTTTCTGGAGAGCATCAGGGTCAATACCAGGACAGGGGACATTGGCAGCAACACGACACAATGCCATGATGCCTAATGTGAAAAATATCTTTTTCCGAAGTTCTTTTATTTTTAGACTGTTTGCGAATGCGGATATCATTTGATTAAGCTAAACTCGTTTGTTTTGGAATAACTAACCTGATTTTGTTTAGGGAAGATTTTAATAAACATAGTGTGTTGACTAACAACATTGGCAGAGAAGAAAAAATCACTCCTCTGAAACTTAATCATTTTAGGGTTTCAGGTTTCAGGTGCCAGCATTAAGTCCTCAACTCTACCTTGAAACCAAGTTTCATATTCAATTAAGGGAGGTTGAGAATCGGATGGTCTTGAAGGTTGCTCTTTTGAATCTAAACTAATTTGCATGTTCCTTTTGCAGCTTCAATCTTCACCTTGGCCGAGGCAGAGAACTGGGTCGCTTCTATAGTAAGCGCCTTAGAGATATCACCGTCTCCCAGTATCTTTATATTGATTACATTTTTCCCGGCCATTCCTTTTGATATCAGGATATCGGCAGTAACACGTTCACCATCTTCGAAATTCTTTTCTAAATTTTTTACGTTTATGACAGTATATTCAACATTGGCAGGATGATTAAACCCTCGCTTAGGTAGTCTGCGGAATAATGGAATTTGTCCACCTTCAAAGTAAGACTTTCTGGAATATCCACTTCTTGATTTCTGGCCTTTTTCGCCACGCCCACATGTTCTTCCCCAATTATTACCATCTCCCCGACCTACTCTTTTACGATTTTTGCGAGGACAGGTATTTTTTAAAGTATTAAGCTTCATCATGATCTCGATCAATCCTTATAGTGAGGTCAGACCTCTCTTAGTTAAAACTGCGTCCCGACTTGATAGTTTTGACAGCGAATTAAACGTTGCTTTAACAACATTAATCTGGTTATTTGATCCAAGTGATTTTGTTAGAACATCACTGACGCCGGCCAAATCTAGAACCGCTCTCATAGCACCGCCTGCTATTAATCCAGTTCCGGGGGAAGCCGGCCTTATCAGCACGCGACCGCCACAAAATTTACTCTCGATTTGATGTGGGATGGTATGTTTGTGCAATGGCACATCAATAACACTTTTTCTGGCAAGCTCATTCCCTTTTCTGATCGCATCAGCAACTTCGTTTGCCTTACCTAAACCATAGCCCACTTTTCCGCTCTTATTGCCGACCACGACCAACGCGCTAAAACTGAAATTACGTCCGCCTTTGACAACTTTGCTGCATCGCCTTATACAGACGACTCTATCTTCAAAATCTTTTACGGAAGTTGTGCCGTTTGATGCCTCTTTGGTTGTCACTAATTGAACTCCTATATTAAAATTCGAGCCCGCATTTTCGGGCCGTATCGGCAAGGGATTTTATACGTCCATGGTATTTGAACCCACCCCGATCAAATACAACAATTTTAATCCCGGCTGAAAGTGCTTTCTCGGCAACTGCATTACCCAATATTTCGGCACCTTTGCAATTTAGGCCCACTTTCTTTTCACGCATTTCTTTATCAAGCGTCGAAATTGATACCAAGGTATGTCCAGCATCATCGTCGATAAATTGAACGTACAAATGCTTTCCTGTCACGCACACAGAAAATCTGGGGACCGCTGATGTTCCCCTTATTTTTTGACGTATTCGCATATGCCGAACATGTCTAAGTTTCTTTCGAGATTGAAATGCCATGATTTATTTTTAAAATCCTATTAAAATTATACAGTTTTTCCTTCTTTCATCCGAATATATTCATCAGCATAACGAATTCCCTTACCTTTATATGGTTCTGGTTTTCTGAACTGACGAATTGTCGCACTGACCTGTCCCACTCGTTGTTTATCGATACCTTCTACAACTATTTTTGTATTATCAGTCACGGTGATTTTAACATCTTCGGGCACATCAAATTCAATGGGATGAGAGTACCCTACATTTATTACTAACTTTTTGCCGCTAATCTGAGCACGATATCCAACACCATTAATTTGTAACTCTTTTTGGAATCCGGCATCAACTCCCTTTACCATATTTGCGAGTAAACTCCGGGTTAAGCCATGCAGCGCTCTAGTTTTACGGCCTTTGTCTGTTACGCTAACGGTTATTTGCTTATCGCTGGTTTCTACTTTGATAGAATCAGGGATAATATGGTGTAATTCGCCTTTGCTGCCGCTGACGGTAACATCCTTGTTTTGAACACTAACATTGATGTTATTATTTAGTTCAATTGGCTTATTTCCAATTCGTGACATAATCTGCTTCTCTAATTATCGTAATATTTAGGTAATTAATGAGTTATCGTTAGATATTTGGGTACCAAAAAGGCTTAAATTCATTACCAAACATAGCACAAAACTTCACCGCCAAGATTCTCTTTTTTTGCTTGTTTGCCATTCATAACACCATTTGCGGTGCTCATAATTGCGACACCCAATCCTCCCAAAACACGTGGTATTTCCGTAGCACTCACATACACTCTTAAAGATGGTAGACTGACTCGTTTTAATCCTTCAATCACATGGGTATCGTTGAGATATTTCAGACTGATTCTTATACACTTTTTATTACTCCCCTCATCCTCAATCTTAAAACCCTTTATATATCCCTCTTTTTTCAACACTTTTGCGATGGCGTTTTTCAGCCTGGATGATGGCATAGAGACTTCGGGATGCATCACATTTCCTGCATTCCGTATTCTCGTTAACATATCTGCTATTGGATCACTTATATTCATGTCATTTATTCCTTTTACCAGCTCGCTTTTATCACGCCAGGCAATTGACCGACAGCGGCTAATTCTCGAAAACATATTCGGCAAAGTTTAAATCGTCTCATATAAGCACGCGCTCGACCACAGCGCTGGCACCGACTATAAGCTCGTGTTGAGAATTTGGGTTTTCGTTTTGATTTAACTACTAAAGACGTTTTTGCCAAGTTTCACCTCTTATTTTCTAAATGGAATTCCCATCATTGACAGTAATTGAAATCCTTCTTCGTTCGTGTCTGCTGTGGTTATTATATTAATGTTCATACCGATTGTGTGTTTCATTTTGTCCAAATTAACATCGGTAAATATAGATTGATCAGTAATGCCCATACTGAAATTTCCGCGGCCATCAAATGATTTAGGAGAAACACCCCGAAAGTCCCTGACACGGGGAAGCGCAATATTTACTAACCTCGTGAAAAAATCATACATCCGCTTTCCCCTCAGTGTGACTGCAACACCGACGTTGCTGCCTTTTCTTAACTTAAATCCGGCAACATTGACTCTAGATTTCGTGATATATGGCCGTTGCCCCGTGATGTCTGCTACGGTTCTTATCGCTTCGTCAAAAACATCTCTATCTTTCCCCGTACCAATCCCCGAACTTATGACCATCTTTACGATTTTTGGCACTTGAAATACATTACTGTATCCACATGATTCTTGTAGTTTGGGAATGATTTCGTCTTTATATTTTATTGCAATTTGAGACATGGTACAATCTTTATTTAGCTGGATGACTTTGCTTTGGTTCGTTTATCGTAAACATCTTTTAACATAATATTGGAGATATGAACTGGGCATTCTTTGTCGACATACCCTCCCTGAGGATTTTGAGAGGTCTTCTTCAAGGTAACCTTGCGGATATTAATTCCCTCAACCACAATGCGGTTTTTAGCTTTGTCGACATACTTAACTTTGCCAACACGTTTTTCAAACGGTAAATGCCGACTATCTCCACTGATCACAACAACCGTGGTCCCTTTATGTATTTTTCTCGCCATTCTATAAAACCTCTGGTGCAAGTGAAACGATTTTCATAAAATTCTTCTCCCGCAACTCTCTGGCAACTGGCCCAAACACACGGGTTCCTCGGGGATTCAGGCTATCATCAATGACAACACCGGAATTTCGATCGAACCGTAAATAGGATCCATCCTTGCGTCGAATGGGTGCCGAAGTTCTCACAACAACAACCTTCACAACTTCACCTTTCTTTACCATCCCCCCCGGCGTCGCCTCTTTTACTGTTGCAGTAATCAGATCACCAACTCCTGCATACCGCTTTCTCTGCCCTAAAACACGAATGGCAACTACTCTTCTTGCGCCGGAGTTATCAGCTATTTCTAAACTTGTTTCGGTTTGAATCATAAGATTATTAAAGTCCCGTCTTTCTGATTACTTCTTTTAATCGCCATCGTTTTAATTTACTAAGAGGTCTCGTTTCAACAATCTTGACGACATCGCCCATTTTTGCTTCGTTTTCCTCGTCATGGGCGTGAAAGCGCTTACTTCTCAAAAGAATTTTTTTGTACTTTTTGTGAGCAGTTTTGCGATCAACTCTAATAATAATCGTTTTATCCTGGCAGTCGCTGACTACTTCACCAATGCGCTCTTTTCTGAGCCCTTGCGATTTTTGTGTATCTTCACTCATTTGTAAATTTCTTCACTATTGTTTCGATTTGATGACACGTTGTTTCTGTTCCGTTTTAAATCGTGCGACTTCCCGACGCAACAGACGGAGCCTTGCAGTATTTTCCAATTGACCAATTTTCGCCTGAATGCGTAGGTTCAAATGCTCCTTATTGGCATCCTCTAAATACTTATTCAGCTCACCATCGGTTAATTCGTGAATTTCACTTACTTTCATACCAGTCCCCTATTATAATGCTCTGCTTAAAAGTCGACAGCGTAATCCAAGCTTATTTGCCGCCCGGGATAACCCTTGCCGAGCAATAGTAGCCGAACATCCCTTTACCTCGAAAATCACACGCCCTGCCTTAACAACGGCCACCCAGCTTTCGGGGTTTCCTTTCCCTTTTCCCATACGGGTTTCCAACGGTTTTTTGGATATCGGCTTATCCGGAAACATACGAATCCATATTTGTCCTCGACGCTGCATGTGACGCGTCACAGCAACACGAGCGGCTTCAATTTGGCGGTTTGTAATCCAGCCGGACTCTAATACCTGTAAACCGAAATCTCCAAAGTCAAGCTTATTATTTTTGTACGCGTTTCCGGCGTAGCTTCCCCGCTGAACCTTTCGGTACTTTACCCTCTTTGGTATTAACGGCATTGCTATCTTCCTCCTTTTTGTCAGGCAGACATAACCAGGTTTTTATTCCAATAATTCCAGCGGTTGTGTTTGCTTCTGTAAAACCATAATCAATATTGGCTCTTAGTGTATGTAAAGGTGTTTTTCCGTCCTTGAACTCTTGACTTCGCGCAAGCTCGGCGCCGCCTAATCGACCGCCACATCTTATTTTAATGCCTAAAGCACCCATATCCATGGCTGTTTGAATACTTTTTTTCATCGCCCTGCGAAACCCAATCCTGCGCTCCAGTTGCAATCCAATATTATCACATATTAACTGAGCATTTAATTCAGGTTTTTTAATTTCAACAACATCAATATAAATATCTTTGCCATTTGTCATCTTGTACAAAGCATCTTTTAAAACATCATATTCGGATTTTTTCCTGCCAAAGACCAAACCTGGCCGTGCGGAATGTACGGTGACACGCACTCGATTTGCAAATCGCTCAATTTGAATTCGCGCAACGGCAGCCTGGCTTAGCTGCTTGCCGACGTACTCACGAATCTTCAAATCTTCATGCAACAAATCTCCATAATTTGCCTTACTTGCAAACCAGCGACTGCGCCAATCTTTTGTCACTGAAACACGAAAACCAATTGGATTTACTTTTTGTCCCACTTATGTTCCTAACTTTATTTTTGGTAATTTTTATTAGTACCTATTAATTATAGGTAGAGACTATGATTTTTATATGGCTCGTCCGTTTTCGAATTCGGCCTGCAACACCTCTGGCCTTCGGACGAAAACGTTTTAGCGTCGGGCCTTCACCCACAACCGCTTCCTTAACGAACAATTCATCTTCTGTTATATTATTTGATTCCGGATCGTTAACAGCGTTTTTTACCGCCGAATGCAATACCTTACCAACAAGATGTCCTGCTTTTCGGGGAGTAAATTTCACAAGCGCCATTGCATCAGCAACCGATTTGTTTTGAATTAATCGCGTGATTTCTCTGGCCTTATATGGTGAAATTCTTATATATTTGGCTATTGCCTGCTTTTCCATCGACGTCTATATTTCTTATATTAATTGATATGTGATTCTATCTATCTTTTCGTTTCCGAAACTATTATGCGAACAACTTTTCTGTTCACTTTTAGTTAAATTTGAAAAAGAAGAAGTAACTTACTGAACAGTGTATGCATTGTCCAATGTTTTTTTACATTTTTTTTAATTATTTCAATATCAGTGATTTGTGAAAGGTTAAATTATTAAAATTTTGGGACTTTTTTGATCAACCCAATCAGGTGGAATCTGTAGATCGTCGATAATTGGTATTAATATTAAATTTCTGAGGAAAGCATTTTAATTCGACGTTTAATCTTAGCACTATTACTATTCATCCCACTGATGTAGAGCCTATATCCTGAATCAGTGACGATTGGTATGAAACCAAGTCTCGTTACGAAAAACTTGTGCGAAATGCGGGTTAGAGAACAGTATTTTTATGCAAAAAACGCTCCTGCCGTAAGAATAAAAAGGAAATCTTAAATGCAGGAAAAAACACAAATTGGCATGACAATACCACAACCCTCCTCAAGGTACTAAAGCAGATTTTACCAATGTTGAAATCAACCTGTTGTCAGCATCTTTACCCGATTCTTTTATCAACGGCATCACTGTTTTCATGACAATCCCCATATCTTTAATTGATGATGCAGCCGACGCCTCAATAGCGGTCTGAATAATCTTTTGCAATTCAGCTTCCGATAATTGTTCAGGTAAAAATTCTTTTAGAATACCCATTTGTGATGATTCTACTTCTATCAAATCGTTCCGACTAGCTTTCTCGAACATTACGATTGAATCCTGACGTTGCTTTATCAAAGTTTTAACAATTTTGATAATATCGTCATCCTGCACATAAGCTTTATTTCCGGATTTGCTTAATTTAATTATTTCGTTTCTCAATGCTCTGATAGAATCCAATCGTATGCTATCTTTGGAACGCATTGCGTCTTTTAATTCATTATTTACTCTATCCACTAAGCTCATGAAATTGCCCTTTTATAATAGGTCTGATTTATTATTCTGAAACGATCGAAGAATGCAAACAAGTCATCGTAAAATTCCACTAAGCCCATATAGTAAAATTAAAATGCCGAGCATAACAAGCATCACCCGAAAACATTTTGTTAAATTGGAGTGAACGCCATTGTTCTTATGAACGCTACTGGGATGATATACCACCTCCCAATTAAATTGACGTGGATCTTTGTTCATATTTCAAAATATAAGTTAGAAATCATGGTATTGTAATTAAAATTCCTTTGATGTGTCAGGAACATATTAATTCCAGTCCATCTATATCGTGTATATGCTACTATAATTGAATAAAAATAAAAGCCAGTTGATGATTAAATATGAATATTTTTGATACCCATTTTCATTTAGATCCAGCAGATGATGTAGATGGCATTATTCACCGAGCGAATAAATGCGGTGTTGAATGGTTACTTGTGGCAGGTACTACTATTAAAAATACAAAGTGGCTATTAAATAAAATCACTGAATTTCCAAATGTAAAAACTGCCATTGGCGTTCATCCACATGAAGCAATTAATTTTACTAATTTGGATTTGTTTGAAAAAAATGTATCACATCCGTCTGTCAAGGCAATTGGTGAAATTGGACTTGACTACTTTTATGATAATTCGCCAACGGAACTTCAAATTAATGTATTCAAATCATTCCTCAATTTTGCGAACGCAACAAAACTACCCGTTATCATACATTGCCGAGATGCGTTTGAGGATTGCTATAACGTCATAAAGCAGAACTTAAATGACGATATCCGTTTTGTAATTCACTGTTTTACTGGTTCCCTTGACTGGGCCGAGAAATTTATCGATTTGGGAGGATATTTATCATTTAACGGTATATTGACATTTAAAAATTCAGAAGAAATTCGAGCAGTATTAAAACATGTACCAAAAAATCGAATATTATTCGAAACCGATTCACCTTATTTGGCGCCAATCCCCTATCGCGGCAAAAAAAATGAGCCTGCATATCTCATTCATGTCATTGAAAAAGCAGCTGAAACTCTGAAAATCCCGATTGACGAATTAGCTGAAATATCCACCAAAAACGCTAAGACGTTCTATAACATAAAATAACGTAGTTTCTGAAATAAATGGCTAAACGAAAACAAAAAAAGAGAAAAAATAAAGCTCAGAAAAAACAACGTCAAATGCAGCAGGCTCGGAAAGCAAATATTTCCCCTCCAGTAGACAATGTGAAGAAAGAGAAAGAAGAGGAAGAGGAATTTCATGGTATCTGGGACTTTGATCCAGAACCCTATGTCGATTCCATTCCATCACAACCGCCGATTCCAATACTTCGTTTATCAAACCACAACATCTGGGCCTCTAATCAACGCCTTAAAGTGGAAATCGTTTTTAAGTACGGAGACACCGAAATAAGTGTTGATTATAAATCTGAAGATGAGTTAAAGCTTGCAAGTAGACAACGCGCCCGGCAAATGTTAGAGGAAGAAAAACGATTACTCCACGTTTTACGGTCATGCAGATTTTTGGCTATTGACACGTTCGGTTTTGGTTACATGGCATTTACACAGAAATTACTGCCGCAAATATCGACAATAATCGAGGAAGGGTGGAAAATCGAATCGGAGGAAAAACCAGTGCGGCTCTCAACAGCGCTGCATTGTTGCGTCAAATCCAATATCGACTGGTTAGATTTACAATGTGTCATAAGATATGATGATTTAACCATTAACTTGGCAAATATTTATTCAAAAATCAAAGCAGGCGAAAATTTTTTCCAGCTCGGTGATGGCAGTTTTGCATTATTGCCAGCCAATGTTACAGAGCGATTTTCACTTCTTTTCGAAATTGCTCATGAACAAACACCACAAGGCGTCCTTCGTTTTCGTCGATCGCAGGCACTGCTGATAGACGCACTGCTCAAAATGCACGAAATGACATTCGATGTTGACGAAGCATTTCAGAATATCCAAGCATCCTTGCAAAAATCCGCATCCGATTCAAAGGTAAAACCACCAAAAGAATTTAAAGGTAAATTACGACACTATCAACAGGAAGGATTAATCTGGCTTCTCCATCTGTATGAAGCGGGTTTTGGCGGATGTCTTGCAGATGATATGGGCCTGGGTAAAACCATCCAAATTTTAGCGCTGTTCCAATACATGAAAGTAACTAAAAAAGCTACCGGTCCAGCTTTGATTGTCGTCCCTCTTTCACTATTAATTAACTGGCAGCGTGAAGCAGAACACTTCACACCAAACCTACGCGTAGTAATTCATCACGGCAGTGAACGGTCGGTAAAGAAACTTAAACTTGAAAAATCCGACCTGATTTTAACAACATTTGGAACCTTGCGCAACGACGTTCTGCATTGGGAATCGATAGAATTCGACACCTGCATTCTTGATGAAGCACAGGCAATTAAAAATCCAAAATCTCAAGCAGCAAAGGCGGTTCGTTTAATTAAAGCCAGGCACCGATTTGTTCTCACCGGAACGCCCATTGAAAATCACCTGGGTGATCTTTGGAGCCTTTTTGATTTTCTAAATCCCGGTCTTCTTGGCACCGGCCCACGCTTTCGCCGCCTCATTGACAATCCGTCAATCACACCCGACAGCGGCACGCTCAAATTTATCAGTGATACGATTCAACCATTTCTGCTGCGTCGAACCAAAGAACAGGTGCTAAAAGATCTTCCGGAAAAAACCGAAACAACCCTTTACTGCACAATGGAAGGCCGTCAGCAAGAATTATATACAGCCATGCGGGATACCTTTCGTGCTGACCTGCTCGGTTTGGTAAAAACTCAGGGACTTGGTCGATCAAAAATAAAGGTGATTGAGGCACTATTGCGCCTGCGTCAGTGTGCCTGCCATCCAGGACTCATAGACGACAAATTGTCCGAGGAACCCTCGGCAAAATTGGAACTCTTGTTTGAACAACTTACCGAAATTGCAGAAGAAGGACATAAAGCCCTGGTGTTTTCACAATTCACGTCATTTCTCACGTTCGTACGCAACAAGCTTGACGCAGCTAAATTACCCTATGAATTTCTTGATGGAAAAACTAAAAATCGGCAGGAACGTGTCGACCACTTTCAGACCGATCCCAACTGCCGGGTGTTTCTAATCAGCTTGAAAGCCGGTGGATTAGGACTGAACCTAACCGCAGCTGACTATGTTTATATACTTGATCCCTGGTGGAACCCCGCAGCCGAATCACAGGCGATTGACCGTGTTCATCGCATTGGCCAGGCAAAAAAAGTATTCGCCTATCGAATCATTGTTCAGAATACCGTTGAAGAAAAAGTTCTTCAACTCCAGCAACACAAACGTAACCTTGCCGATGCCATTTTGACCGCTGAAAAATCCGTCATGAAAAAATTGGACCTCGACGATCTGAATCTTTTACTGTCATGACTAACCCGCTTTTTTCGTTTACTTTGCAACGAGAGGACTTAGCCCGCATTTCTCACAAAAAATCGTAATGAACTACCCCGCCGCAAGCGGACGGGGTATCTCCTCCTCAGAACAATGTTAGTTGCCTGTCACTGAGCTTCTCTTTGTGCAATTGTTTATATTGCCCAGTGTTTCCTTGGTTCTTGATATATTCACGTATAACCGTTTCTGTCGCATGTT
>JAJFLO010000484.1 GCA_021772675.1 Verrucomicrobiota bacterium
CGCCGAAACTGAATTGGATGCGCAGGAAGAAGCAGCCTGTGGGACGATCAATAAAGCTTAAAAGAACGCACCTGAATAAGCAGATGCCGATTTTGTCAAGTCGAAAATATTTGCATCAATTAATTTGACATGACCTATAATAATTTGGTTTTTTTGAGAAAAGTTGAGCATAAAAAAACCAGCTAAAATAAAAATATTGCTCAGGTCTCCTACGTGTTACGCCACCAAATTATTGCCTGAAATGAATAACGATTGTCAAAAAACCTACTGCTTGCAGTATAGCTGTGTTTTGAGGCTCAAAATTTTTAAGTTACAAAGCAGCGAATGACTCACCGAATTAATGGAAGATCACCTACACCTTTTGTTGCAAGCTGCGAACTCCCCTCCAAATATCTATCAATCGAATGGGCGGCTTCACGACCTTCACTAATAGCCCAGACAATCAATGACTGGCCTCGTCTGCCATCACCTGCGGCAAATATTCCATCGACATTGGTCATGTAACTCGTGTCGCATTTTATATTACTTCTAGGATCAGTTTCAAGACCGAGTTGATAGACAATACCGTTTGTTTCTGGTCCCATAAATCCCATTGCAAGTAATACCAAATCAGCATTCCAGTCTTTTTCACTACCTTGAACTTCCTTCATTGCCGGTGGACCACCATTTTCTGAACGCTCAAAAGTAACGTTGATGGTTTGTAGTTTTACAACCTTGCCATCTTTTTCAATGAATTGTTTGGTCAAAATACCAAACTTCCTCTCAACACCTTCAGCATGAGACGAGCTTGTTCGCAAACGCATTGGCCAAAATGGCCATGGTTGATGGGCAGGTCTTCCTAAAGGTGGTTCTGGTAAAAGCTCAAAATTTGTTACTGACTTTGCATCCTGTCGATGTGACGTTCCGATACAATCGCTTCCGGTGTCTCCGCCACCAATCACGATAACATCTTTCCCCGTCGCAAGGATTTGATCTATGCCTAATTGTGCCAAATCGTCGCCTTCATTCACTTTATTTTGTTGTGGCAAAAAATCCATAGCAAAATGAACGCCATCTAAATTGCGACCAGGAATGGGTAGATCTCTACCAACGGTTGCACCAATGCATAATAATACAGCGTCAAATTGACTGAGATCATCTTTTGAAATAGTTTCGCCGACATTCACATTTGTACAAAATGATATTCCTTCAGCTATCAGGATATCAAGGCGTCGGTCGATAATTTTTTTTTCCATTTTAAATTCAGGAATACCGTAACGAAGTAATCCGCCAATCCGATCAGCTCGTTCGTAAACTGTGACAGCGTGTCCGGCACGATTCAACTGTTGAGCCGCTGCAAGTCCAGTAGGACCTGAACCGATTACAGCCACTGATTTTCCTGTTCGCACCTTTGGAGGTTCTGGGATAACCCAACCTTCCTTGAACGCACGTTCAATGATCTGTTTTTCAATTTCTTCAATGGTTACCGGATCTTCGTTAATTCCAAGTACACAGGCTTCTTCGCATGGAGCTGGGCATAATCTTCCTGTAAATTCGGGAAAATTATTCGTAGAACTCAACTCCATAAATGCAGCTTGCCATTCGTGTTTGTAAACCAAATCATTCCAATCAGGAATTATATTGCCAAGGGGACAGCCTGCATGACACGTCGGTATACCGCAATTCATACATCGTGCAGCCTGCTGCACAATTTCCTCTTTCTTGAATTCAAGATAAAATTCCTGATGGTTTTTTACTCGCTCCTCAACAGCTTTCTTTTTTGGCAATTGCCTGGTAAATTCCTTAAATCCAGTTGGTTTTCCCATAATAAGTCCTAAATATAAAGATTTTTAATCATTTAAAGTACTAACCTGAATAATTCATCAGTATTCTGCTGCGAGCCTTAATCTCTGCTCAAATAAGCCGATTAACTCAATTTTACATCTCAGTGAATGAAAATTCTCTTTCACTGTGAAATTTTATCTAACCATTTTATTATGAGCGAGTCAAGTGCTCTTGCGACGATTCGCATGAATTAATCAGGCTAACTTGCAACCGCGATATTCTGGTTATTTTCCTTTGCCAGAATCTCTAATGCGCGTTTATAATCAGTTGGCATAATCTTAATAAATTTCTGAAGAGAATCCTCCCAATTATCTATTACCTTTTTTGCAACAGAACTCGATGTATATTTATAATGATTTTCGATGAGTTCTTTTAGTTCGTTTCGATCGTTTTCATTGGACATATCTTCCAATTCGACCATTTCCATATTACAACGATATTTTTCAAAATCACCAATTTCGTCTAAGATATACGTTATGCCTCCGCTCATACCTGCAGCAAAATTACGTCCTGTTTGACCCAGAATAACGACTCGACCACCGGTCATATATTCACAGCCATGATCGCCAACGCCTTCAACGACAGCCTTTACACCACTGTTTCGTACACAGAAACGTTCACCGGCCATTCCCCGAATATAGGCTTCACCTTTTATGGCACCATAAAATGCAACATTGCCAACAATGACATTATCTTCAGGGATGATCGTTGACGTTTTGGGAGGTTGAATCATCAGTTTAGCCCCGGATAAACCCTTGCCAAAATAATCATTGGCATCACCGCGAATATTCATTGTTATTCCCCGGGCGCCAAATGCACAAAAGCTTTGGCCGGCTGAACCACTGCAATGAAATGTTATACTATCATCCGGCAGACCATTTTCACCGTATGCCTTAGATATTTCAGCACTGAGCATTGTGCCGACTGTTCGATTGATATTCCGCAACTCGATATGATGTTCAACCGGCGTTTTACAGGAAATCGCGGGTTCAGCCAATTTGATGAGTTTATGATCTAACGCATTGCTTAATCCATGGTCCTGTTTTTCAGTGCAATAGATTCCGACACTATCCGGCACATCGGGTTTATATAGGATCTTTGAAAAATCAAGACCTTTATCCTTCCAATGGTCTACAGCTTTGGTTACCTTGAGTTTATCAACTTGACCGATCATTTCATTAATCGTGCGAAACCCCATACTTGCCATAATACTTCGTAATTCTTCAGCAACGAAATAAAGGAAATTAACAACACTATCAGGACTACCATCAAATTTTTTCCGCAATTCAGGGTCTTGTGTAGCAATGCCAACCGGACATGTATTCAAATGACACACTCGCATCATGATACAGCCAATAGTTATCAATGCTGATGTAGCAAATCCAAATTCTTCCGCACCAAGCAAACAGGCGACAGCAACATCACGTCCAGTTTTAATTTGTCCGTCACATTCAACAATAATGCGACTCCTAAGATCATTCAGAACTAGGGTCTGGTGGGTTTCAGCCAATCCCAATTCCCAAGGTAATCCTGCATGTTTTATTGATGTTTGTGGTGATGCACCAGTGCCACCATTAGCGCCGCTGATTAAAACAACATCGGCTTTACCTTTGGCAACCCCTGCTGCCACTGTTCCCACACCAACTTCAGATACCAGTTTGACGTTAATTCTCGCGTCAGGATTTGCGTTTTTCAAATCATGGATTAATTGTGCTAAATCTTCGATAGAATAGATGTCATGATGTGGTGGTGGCGAAATTAAACCAACATAGGGCGTTGAGTGCCGAGTTTTTGCAACCCAGGGAAAGACCTTGAATCCTGGCAATTGACCGCCTTCGCCCGGTTTGGCACCCTGAGCCATTTTGATCTGTATTTCTTTAGCATTGACCAGATAATTGCTGGTCACACCAAATCGACCCGAAGCGACTTGTTTGATGGCGCTATTGCGCAAATCACCATTTTCGTCGGGAGTAAATCGATCCTCATCTTCTCCGCCTTCTCCGCTGTTGCTTTTTCCACCGATGCGATTCATTGCTATAGCCAGTGCCGAATGGGCTTCTTTACTAATCGAACCATAGGACATGCCTCCGGTTTTGAATCGTTTTACGATCTCAGTCCAGGGTTCTACTTCGTCTAGGGGAATCGGTTCATTTAAGGTTTCAAACTCAAAGAGTCCTCTTAATTCACCTTCCTCACGGTTTTGGTTATTTACCACATCTGCATACTCCAGGTATTCACTCAAACTTTTTATCTTTGAAGCGTGCTGAAGTTTAGCAATGGTAAGTGGTGTATACTGGTGGGCTTCACCATTTCTTCGCCACTGGTATTTGCCACCGACGGCTAAAGGCAATTTTCCTGAAATATCTCGGGGAGGAAATCCGCCCTGGTGCCGATTTTTTGCCTCTTCAGCGATAATGCCAAGGTCAGCGCCACCAATTCGTGATGGTGTTCCAGTAAAATATTTGTCAACAACGTCTTCTTTGATCCCAAGACATTCAACAATTTGCGAACCACGATAGCTGTGTAATGTAGATATACCCATCTTCGACATGACCTTTAGAAGGCCCTTGCCAATAGCCTTTATATAATAGTCGGAGACCATACTTTTATCTTTCAAGTCGATTCTGCCTTTATCATATAATGCATCTAAAGTCTCGAATGCTAAATAAGGGTTAACCGCACCGGCGCCGTAAGTAAAAAGAAGAGCAAAATGATGCACTTCTCTTGGTTCTCCACTTTCAACGACAAGACCAGATCTAGTTCGTTTTCCTTCCAGAATTAAATGATGATGAATTGCCGAAGTTGCGAGTAGGGCAGGGATTGCGGCATTGTCCTCACTGATATTACGATCCGACAATATTAGAATAGAATTGCCCTCGTCAATAGCATTCGAAGCTTGTTGGCACAATGAGTCAAGGGCTTTACTTAGCCCATTACTGCCTTCATTCACCTCATAAATAGTTTCCAAGGTTTTTGCTTTCAAATCACCATGAGAAATATTTCTAAGTTGCTCCAGTTTGTCATCAGTTAAAATAGGTTGGTTCAGTTTGAACTGGCGGCAATGTTTAGCCGTTTCCTGAAATAAATCCTGCTCTGGGCCAATATTTGTTGTTAATGAGGTAACTAATTCTTCACGCATCGCATCAAGTGGTGGATTTGTGACCTGAGCAAATAATTGCTTAAAGTAATCATACAATAAACGTGATTGTTTAGAGCGGATAGCTAAGGGCGTATCATCGCCCATAGAACCGGTGGGTTCTTTACCATCGCGGGCCATAGGAATCATAATGATATCCAGATCTTCCAGAGAATATCCAAACGCCTGTTGTCGTTTAAGCAGCGGCAGTTGGCTCTTAGCTTCTTTAGATTGAGATTCAGGCAGATCTTTGAATTGAACCATATTGTCAACGAGCCATTGGCGATAAGGTTTGCTACTTGCTATATCATCTTTGATTTCTTCATCATCAATAATTCGACCTTTATCAATATCAACAAGAAACATGCGACCCGGTTCCAGGCGGCCATTATATTCAACGTTTTCTGGTTCAATTGATAATACGCCAGTTTCAGATGCCATAATGACGAAGCCATCTTTTGTAACCGTATAACGTGATGGTCGTAATCCATTTCTGTCCAGAATTGCACCAATACATTTACCGTCGGTGAATGGTATTGATGCCGGTCCATCCCATGGTTCCATCAGGCATGAGTGATATTCGTAAAATGCCTTTTTCTTATCACTCATGGTTTTATGATTTTGCCAGGCCTCAGGTATCAACATCATAATACTGTGAGGTAATGACCGACCTGTGTGATAGAGTAGCTCAAGTGCATTGTCGAGAATGGCCGAGTCGGATGCGCCAGGGGTAGCAATCGGAAATAGTTTTGAGATATCATCGCCAAAGAGATCAGACTTAAATAAATCCTGTCTGGCATTCATCCAGTTTACATTACCGCGCAGTGTATTTATCTCTCCGTTATGACATAAAAAGCGAAAGGGTTGCGCTAAATCCCAAGTCGGAAATGTATTTGTGCTATATCGTTGATGCACCAGTGCCAATCCGCTTGTCAGGTCTGGATCAGACAAATCCTGGAAATAAGGTTCGGTCTGATTCGCCAACAATAGTCCTTTAAAGACGATAGTATTACATGAGAGACTTGGAACATAGAAAAACATTTTTTCAGATAGATTGGAGATTCGAATCGCGTTCTCCACAACCTTACGAATCACATAAAGCTTTCGTTCGAAATGTTGTGAATCTTCAATTCCAGCTCCTCTGCCGATAAAAATTTGATAGATATTCGGTTCAGCTTTTCTTGCTAATTCACCAATACCACTATTGTCTACCGGTAGTTTTCGCCAACCAAGGAAATCTTGCTTTTCCTGTTTTACGACATCTTCGAAGATGGACATGCATTTCTTGCATTGGTGTTCATCCTGTGGCAGAAAAATGTTGCCAACACCATATTCCTTTTCCGGAGGTAGTTTTATATTGGATTCGGAACTGACTTTTTGAAGAAACTTATGGGGTACCTGTAATGTAATTCCTGCACCATCACCGGTTAGTGCGTCACACCCACAAGCACCTCTGTGTGTTAAGTTTACAAGAATTTCCAGTGCATGTGTAATGATATGGTGAGATTTATTTCCTTTGAGATTACAAATAAATCCTGCACCGCATGCGTCATGTTCGTAAGTACTGTCGTATAATCCCGCAGAAACGGGACGGCCATCCGGATAATGTGTAGTTTTGTCTTCAATGTATTTCACAATCTAATCTCCCAGAGGGTATTTTTATGTTATACACACGCGGTATCAAATAACGGCCGTTATCATTTCTCAATACGACGTGCGATTAGGCAACAATCAAAGATTTTCAATTCGATACAACCCCGTTAAACGGAATTGTCCCAGAAAGTGCGATAAAATTAACAGGGTTTATTCTGAAAGCAAATTTGAAATTAAATTTTAAACACATTTAATTTTATTTTGTAGACTTTAATCTTAGATAAATGTATATACTGTCAAAAATGAGCTGTGAAGAAATTGCTGTTCATAAAACGTTCGAAAACTCTCTCAAAATTAAGGTAAGGCGGTTTTGCAACGAATTAATTTAACTGACGTAGATTATTTGGTCTGCATAACCCAAACCCCATCCCAGTCATTTTTAGGAGGATTTGTCGTGAAATATTGACATCGTTCAAGGTAAATTTTCTGTAAGTTATCATCCTGATTGAGAGTTAAGGCTTTTTCAAAACACTCACTCGCTTTTTCCCATTGCTTTTGACGGTAGAGAATCAATCCATCTTGAAAAATATCAATACAATCTTCCAGGTGGGGAAATGATGTATTGTCATGAAAATCAAGTACCTCAAATATGCTGATGGGTTCATTTTTTCCTTTCACTTTGATACAGTCTACCTCTCTACACAAAACTCCATTTTTTAGTTTTTTATGAGATCGTTCACTGATAAGAATGTCAGTATTGTAAAATTTGGTGGCACTTTCTAAACGAGCAGCCAGATTAACACCGTCCCCAATCATTGTGTAGTCCATACGTTTGAGTGAGCCGATATTACCCGCCAGCACTTCATCCGTGTTAATGCCAATGCCGATTTTGATCAAATCTTTGTTATCTGCTTCTCTTTTGCAATTAAATTCACGCAATGCAGTCATCATTTGGATCGCAGCAGTTACGGATCGATCAGTATCATTTTCATTGCCAAACGGGATACCAAACGCGGCCATCATAGCGTCACCAATATACTTGTCAAGAATACCATTGTTGTCAAAAATAATATCAACCATAATGGTAAAATAATCATTAAGCATCGCTACCGTTTCCTGAGCTCCAAGTTTTTCGGAAAAGGTTGTGAATTGACGGATGTCAGAAAATAAAACTGCAGCCTCCTGAATTTGACCTCCTAATATGTCTTCGTCGGATTCCAGTAATCGTTCTGATACCTCTTTGGTCATGTATCGGGCAAGAGTTCCTTTGAGACGTTTTTCCCCGGTAATATCCTCTATAATTAAAAGGGTTCCGATATGTTCTCCTTTTACACTGATCAGAGGGACGATCGTTAAGTTTACCTGACTTTTAGAGCCATCTGCAAATGTAAGCTGTACATCCATGTTGATATCCTGCTTGTTCGTCTTCAGTACTCGATTTATACTATCGCAAACCCATTGGTTATGCATTTTGAAATAATCCAAAATATTTTTACCTATAAGCTCTCCTTCAGATGTATGCAGCATTTTTAGTGATGCTCTATTACACTTGACAACATTTTCCCCAGCATCCAAAGAAATCACGCCATTACTCAAACATTCAAGAATACTTTCGTCGTAGTTTTTTAAATTCAGTACTTCTTCAAATAATGTTTCACGTTCATCCATTAATTTAATGTTGCTGACCGCAACTGCTGCTTGAGATGAAATTGATTCCGCGAGGTTACACGCATCGTCCGAAAAAGGAATAATTTTTCCGGTTTCGATATTTTTAGCATTTAATAGCTGGATAACTCCTACGATTTCATTTTTGTCATTTTTCATGGGAATCACAAGCATAGATTTGGAGCGATAGCCACTGCTTTCGTCAAATTTTTTCGGACCGGTAAAATCGAATACTTCTGAATCATAGACATCAGGAATGTTAACGGTTTTGTCATTGAGAGCGACATAGGCTGAAACATTCGATTCTTCCAGTTCTACCGGGGGAAAGGGGATGTTGTCCCCAGATTGTCCCCCCATATTAATCTTTAATGAATCATTTTGGATAATCAGGAAATTCAATTTGTCATTATCTAATAAATATAGTGTTCCGGCATCTGCATGGGTAAGATCTCTTACATGAGAAATAATGAGTTCTGACAATTTGTTAAAATCCTTTTCGGAAGATAGAGCCATGCCGATTTCTGTCATCTTTTCAACAACATTACCCAAATTTTGATTCATTTGTTTTACGCTATCCATCACCTTGTTTAGTTCTTTGGTCCGTTCCTTCACCCTATGTTCCAATGTCCGACTATAATCTTCAAGCTTTTCATACGACGCTTTTAGATTGTCTGACATTTTTACGAAATTTGCAGCTAGTAGACCGAATTCATCTTTGGAATGAATGTCCATTTTTGATGCCGCATCAAAATTGCCCTTAGCAAGTTCCTGAGCTGAGATGGTAAGAATGGTCAATGGTTTCGTCAAGTTTTTTGATTCAATAAATACAATTATGGCACCAATAATAATGAAAATGATGGTAAAAATATTGGTTTGATTTACTTTGGAAAACTTTTCTTCGTCCATTTCCCCCTTCGATCGATCAATCTCAAGATTGAGCATTTCTAAGGTATAACCTAGTCTTAAGACCCCCCATTGTTCTTTTTCAATTTCTAAAGGAACGATAAATTCGACATATGGTTTACCCTCTTTGGTATATTCATGGACTTCAGATGTGCTCTGCTTGAGTGCAAAGTTACTTATAGAATCATCAATAATTTTACCTTCAGAGGCAGGATTTAAGGTATCAATGTATGCCACTTTATCTCGATCCATAATAATGGCATAACTCAACTTCTTGTCTTCAAATACTGCTTCCTTAACAAGACTGTCTGTATTAGAAAAATTTTTAATGGCAATATCTTTTACCGCTTGTCGTGCGAGATTATCTGCTAAGGTTTTGCCTCTTTCTTTGAGGATATCCTTAAGGAAGGATATCCTATTCGCGAGGTCTTTTTCCAAAAACTCTTTTTGTGCCGCAATCTGCACGTAGGTGAGAATGCCGAGCAAACCGATGATTAACGCCATCATGGTCATCAGTAGTTTCCAACGAACACTGTGTCGCATATGGAATTGTTTAGAAGAATCCATCTATACCTTTTTCTTTTTATATAAGCGGCTATTTTTGAGACAATCGACTTAATGTTGCAAAATGTAAACTCGGATAAAATAAACTATCTTGGTTAGTTTTTCATTCTAGTTACTCAGAAATATTTGAAATGAAAATCTAAGGCATATGGAATAGGAATCGAACTGTTTTGAAATGAGATATTTAACCGGCTTTATTCACTTGAATTATAGCTGATATTAAACACTTGAAAGTAAGCAACTTATTCCCAGCTAGTTGCATTCGAATAGACAAAGATCATAACTCATGATATTTCAATAAGATGCATATTGTGGTGATGAATAATGTATAATCTCTTAAATTCCAAAAACTTACTAATGCATTCGTCACCA
>JAJFLO010000485.1 GCA_021772675.1 Verrucomicrobiota bacterium
AGACTACCCGCGTTTAATACCAGCAAAATATCAAGGCTTATTAAAAGGCTTAATGTGTTTGGTCTTATAAAAAGGGCAGGAAAAACATACAAATACTACTTGACAAAGTTGGGAAAAGAACTGGTTATAACCGCTCAAAAAATTAAAGAAACCATATTGATTCCAGCTCTGAATTATTAAACTCTTGCCAAAAAATACACGAATATTATTGATAAGGTACTATTAAGTACCTTGTTTTGAACCTGACGTCACGGATTCAGATTTAATTTAGTTGAACTATTTAGCCTGATTAATTCATGCGATTCGTCGCGAGAGCACTTAACTCGCTCATAATAAATTGATTAGAGAAAATTTCACAATGATAGTGAATTTTCATTTACTGAGATGTAAAATTGAGTTAATCGGCTTATTTGAGCAGAGATTAGGGCTCGCAGCAGAATACTGATGAATTATTCAGGTTAGATTCAAGAAAAAACTCTCTCAGTGTTTTTTCGAAATTTTTGGTATCAAATGGTTTTGCCAAACAGATTTTTCCACTTTTTCTGATCTTTGTCTCAGTATCCTCTTCAGTTATAAATCCACTCATGTAAATAATCTTATCATAATCATATTTACTTTTTAAGTACTCTGCACATCGTATTCCATTCATCATATCAAATGGCATCTTTATATCCATTAGTATTAAATCTGGAGTCAAACCTTCATGATATAATCTCTTAAATAATGCGATTGATTCATCTGTATGCTTTGCGAGTATAGGGTTATAACCAAACTTTTTTATGAAAATTTTTAACAAATTCAGAACAAGGTCATCATCATCAACAATCAATATATTCCGTTTACTGCCATCATCAACAAAATTAATAACATGCTCCAAATCAATTTTAATCTCTTTCACTTAGTCGGATTCCTTTTCAATTTTATACATCGAATTATGTCCAACCTGACCATCATATTCAATTTTTTTGGCTTTAGCTATTTTTTGAATATCCAAGACTCTTTCAGCAAGTAATTTTATGGATTGGTTCAGTTTCTCTAAAAATTCTTTTCCCTTTTTTGAAGTGACTTCTTTTTCAAGGAGTTCAGTGTATCCTTTAACACCAGCTAACGGATTATTTAAATAGTGGGAAACGGTTCCAATTGTACGACGCAATGATTCCAATTCTACCAATTCCTTTTCCCGATTGAGACTGATAAACTGATAAACAAATAATGAAATGGTCAAAATTATTATTGACAAATAGACCAATTTCATATATCCGAATAATGCATTCTCTGTAATCTGATTAATTTTTTGTTCATCAATAGCTTGAATTAGGACAAAATCTGCTCCCACGGTTTTGAAAAACACTAAATAGATCACATCATTAACAACAAGACTCATCTGTGATGATGCCCCCAATTCACCCTTTGATTCCTCGGCCAAACCACGTGCCAAAATTGCATCTATCGTTTTGTGAGAGACAAGTTTCTTATTAAGCAAATTTGATATAGACCTATTTGTAGTGAATCCGATTTTCCCATTTTTATCGACCATCCAGAAAATATCATCCTCTTTGTGAGTATCTTTAAAGGTATCTTCAAATATTTGGGAAGTTGAAAATTGGCAGATCACGGCCCCCTTGAATCCTAATTTTTTATCTTCGATACGGGAGCCAAGAACAATTATTTTTCTATTATCTGTATCGATTATAGATGATATGTATTCTGATTTTTCAGGGTTCGACTTAAAATAATCAATCACAAATGAATAACTTGGCAGCCATGGATATTCCAGCCATGGTTTTACAGCAAATAGACTTGCAACATCTACTTCGGAAAGTAAATCACCATCTTCAGTAATCACTGCGTTAACTTTAGAATTGCTTAATCCCCCGTCCAACTTTACGATCGCGAGTCCTTCGTAGTAATTATGGCCATCCGGATATATATATCCCGTCAAAGTATCAGTCAGGAGCTGTTTCTCGCTATAGAGCTTATCAAATTGGGATTTTAATAAATGTCGAGTATCATCGGTTGTGTCCGTGATTCCGTCCCATATCAAATCAAAAAAGGTCTGCTGTTCGGCATTGAGGCTTGCATTTATTTCCGCGACGATTTTTTTTCGATGAGATGCCATCGCATCGTGACTCATTTTTTTGCCAAACATCCAAATGACGACAGATATTACAAGCGTCGAAATGACAAAATGTAAAAACAGGCTCTTCCTAAAATGGAATTTAAACATAATGCTATGAATAAGTAAAAACTATAAATTTGAAGTTTACGATTTAGCAACAATCCAACTAGATTAATAATGAATAAAACTGAGTTAAATCTGAAAACCTTACAGAATATAAAACATAAATAATCGTTTATTTATACGATTCGAAATAGTGGCACTGATATTTTAAATAATAGTGTTCATACCGTTATGAAGATAAGTAGATAATTTCCAATCTCAACAGCATCGCCTTCGTTGAGAAAGTGAAATGGTTTTTCTTTTCCGTTAATGATAACCCCATTTTTTGAATTAAGATCTTTTATCAGCCAATCTGAATTATCATAAGAAACTTCACAATGTTTATTTGAAATCCAAGGATGTTCTAATACCAAATCCGCGTACTTTTCCCGACCAATAATAGTCTGATCTTTGACCAGTTTATACCAATAAGGTTTTTCTTTTTGATGGATTATCAGCAAAAACGCACCTGCGTCAATTGGTGCAGAATTAGCAAGCAATAATTCCCTGATTTTATCTAGTCGATTTTTATAACCTACAGATGTTTCATCATTGTATTTAGTTTGCAATGCCTCAATCAAATAATCTTCAATGGAATCGTCCATGGAAATAATGACTCTACCTATTCTGTGAATTTGTATTTTTTTTCGAGTTGTGAGCGCCAATAATAAACCGAGATATGCGCACGCAGTAGAAGCTGGATGAATTATTCAGGTTAGTGTATTGGTAATGCTTAAATTGAAAAACCATGTGAAGAGTTCAATTCCAATAAATTCTTATCGTTCTCTGCAGTCATTTTTTATACTTTGTAATAGAAATGAATCCTTCGTCATCATCATTCTCATCATCTCCCGAATCCGCCTCAATTTCAAGTATTTCATCATCATCACGACTCACCTGATCATCCATACTGAAATTTGCTTTTTTCACGAGCGTCGGCTTTACATCTGAATGACCATCGGTTCCCATCATGAACCACAAATCAGCCTTCCCTATTGGTTTGCCATTTTCGTCTCTCAGGGGTAGTTTCGAAAAATTTTCTTTGCAAAACCTGCACGTAACTCTTGAAGTATCGAAACTTTCAAGA
The DNA here is from genome assembly GCA_021772675.1 of Verrucomicrobiota bacterium. Lineage (GTDB taxonomy): Bacteria > Verrucomicrobiota > Lentisphaeria > JABSQK01 > JAJFLO01 > JAJFLO01. The sequence goes on from JAJFLO010000485.1 coordinate 3,309, forward strand.
TTTGAATAGCTAAGTTTCGGCGTTAGACAGCCACAGAATGCATCCAAATCAGCATTTATTAAAGATGACCCTTTAGGAATGATAATAAGATGAGTAATATTTTTTTTACTATCAACCTCTGATGCTATTGCATATTTGCCATAATAATATCGCTTTTGATTCTCAATTGCTTTGCATATTTCGCTTCTTGAATTCATTAACGCACTGATACGTTTACTACAGCGCGTGCAATTAATATCCTGAGCATCTTTTCCTTTAAGTTCCAAAAAAGGTTTATTGCCGGGTGCCTTTTTTTTGCAATGTACATGCATTTCCTTTTTCAATGTACTCACATAATATCCTAAGTGAACCTTGTTATCACCAATATCAGCTGCAACATACCAGATTCGAGGGTCGTACATATAATTGTACGATGATACCTTAGGAAGCGCACGCAATCCAGGTAAATCGCTATTTTTCCTTCCTCGTATATTAAAAGCAGACTTAATTTTTGACAAAAATTTCATAATATTATCACTCGGCAACCGAACTAATTGGTAATCGTTCACGATTGTAATTTATAACCTGAATAGTTTACACCTTTTCGCTAATTTTTATAATATCACACTTTGAACATGTTTTCAGGGATTTAGCCTGATTAATTTATGCGATTCGTCGCGAGAACACTTAACTCGCTCATAATAAATTGATTAGAGAAAATTTCACACTGAAAGTGAATTTTCATTCACTGAGATGTAAAATTGAGCTAATCGGCTTATTTGAGCAGAGATTAGTGCTCGCAGCAGAATACTGATGAATTATTCAGGTTAGATTAAACCCATTTTCACCTTCTAATAGCCTGATTATCTTGTAAATCTCTGGAAGACGTTCTTCATCAGGCACACCATCATCTGATTATAGCCCCGCAATAAGCCGGTAAAATCCAAGCAACTCAGAAATATTAATAGAAATATACTTATTGTCAGGATGTTTGCTTTTTGCGTAGCTCAAAAGTTCGTCTGCCAATACCTTCAAGGAGCAGTAATAATGAATTCGTTCTTCGGCAGATACAATGTACAATTTTTTTGTGATTATCTTCATACCATCCATGGTCAATTTCACGTTCATTCCATCACCTTTATTTTCCATTAACGTTTCAGCAGAGCGATTCAGACAATATACTGCTTGTGAAAGTTTCAGGTGTCAGTTTTTTTATTCTTGAAACCCGACACCTGATGCCAAGTTTCCCTATATATTAACCAAAGCCGTAAAACTGGATGGAGATTGGTTCCCTTGAAACTTAAGTATTTTAACGTTGATATTGATTCCCGGACGGGCCGTTCGTAGTTAACTCCGGACCTCCCTTTCAAATAGAGAGGTTATGAATATAAGAAACTATAAAATTATGAGTGTGTATTCAAAATGTGAGTAGCAAATAGTAGATCGGCCATTCCTGGCTGAATCATATGTGCGCAGTCAGGAATGACCGCGTAATGTTAAGTTTTGTATTATGTGAAGTTTTTTACAAACTGAGCTTAGCCTCACCATGATAAAGGCTGAAAACTTCACATAACATAGCCTAACCTGCTTATGCTGAATTTGCCATTTTGTTCAAAAATTCCAGGA
>JAJFLO010000486.1 GCA_021772675.1 Verrucomicrobiota bacterium
TAAAAATTGCATTCGTGTTAGCTACCCAGAATTACATATTGTCCCCAGCGGATTTAGGACGACTACAAAGTTTTGATGTTCACCATTTTTCTGAGGTAGATCTCGACTACTATGATGAACTTGTCACTCATTTGGGGACCGCCGCGCGCTTTCAATTTCATGCAGCACTGTTTCCTGATCATGACATTCCTGAAATGGACAATTTGGTGTACGCCATCCGGGGAAAAATGGGTGGCCACACTTATTATTCATTTTCCATTGAGCCAACCAAACTCCTAAAACTCAGCTATGTTCTTCATCGATCTATGTCGATAAAACTGCTTCCTACGTACCAGCGTATTATCAAAAAATCGCGCTTAACCAATATCAAAAAATTTATAAATTCTGGGGGATTCTTTCCAAATTCCATCATCGTAAATATTGATTCTGGTGGAAAAAAATTGAAATTCGATCAAGCGCCACCTTCTATCGAAGATTCGACAACAAGGCTTGGTGTACTACATCTCCCTGCGAAATACCGATCTGTGTACATTATCGACGGCCAGCATCGACTCTATTCGTACAGCGATAGTCAATACTCAGATAACAATTCTATCCCAGTCGTAGCATTTGTAGACTTGGATCGTTCGGAGCAACTTCAATTGTTTATGGAGATTAATGAGAACCAAAAGGCGGTATCGACAAATCTCAAACATACACTTGATGCTGATCTTAAATGGGATTCTGAAAACCTGAGAGATCGTGCAGAAGGTTTAAAAAAACAACTTGCTCAAGATTTTGGAGAGGATGTTTCATCCCCGCTTCGTGGAAGAGTTTTGGTTGGAGAGGATCAAAGGACAGATATTAAAGTAATAACTTTAGAAGCAATAATAAAAGGATTAAATAGAACTGAATTCATAGGTAAATTTACGAAAGATCAAATAAAAGAACAGGGTATTTTTAATACCGGGAACAGTCAAAAATCTTTAGATGTGCTGAAATCGTTATTTTTTGTATATTTTGAATATATATCTGAAGAAATGGAACAGGAGTGGAGAAGATTACCAAAAGATGGATCATTGCTAACAATTAATGATGGGATAACGGCTCTTATATGGGTTTTAAATGATGTAATAATACATATGATTGCAAGAAATGAGGTAACTCCATTAAAAGATTCTCCAGAAGCTATTGTTAAAAATGCTACCTATTATCTAAAAGGACTCAATTTATTTTTTGATAATCTGGATTCACAACAGAGAACTGAATTGCGCACGAAATATGGTGCGGGCGCACCAACAAGGCTTTGGAGAATCTTTCAGCGGGCGATCAATAAGGATCGTGATGATTTTAAGCCTGAGGGCTTGGAAGAATATTGGAGGGATCAGTCTAAGGCTTTCAACGTTGCAACATACGAACGTATCGGAGAAATTGAACAGCAACTAAAAGAGGATGTTAAACAGACACTTATAAAAGAATATGGAAATGTTTGGCTTAAGAAAGGCATGCATCCAAATTTATATACGCATTTAGCCACAGAAGTAGCTAAGAAAAATATATCAATAGAAGACGAAGAAGATGAATCTGGTCCGTGGGATTGTTTGTACATAGTTAATTATAAGGATATAATGGAATATAAAGGTCAGTGGTCAAATCTATTTCAAAAGACATATACAATACCCGGTCAAGAAGGGCTTAATAAAAGCCAAAAACTAAATTGGATTGTAAATATAAACAAAATAAGAAACAAATGCGCACATGAATATAGTGTTAAAAAAGAGGAATCAGATTATATTGAAGCGATTTATGATTGGCTTATTCTTGACAATAGTGAGAAGATAGAATTATTTAACGAGAGATCTAGCGACGACGAAATTACCTAGCTCAATGCTGGTCCCTAAAGTTCATTTGGTTCAATCAGCGTCTTCTTCTAAGCGCAATCTCATGGCCCACAGCGTTTCCCCTTCATACTCCCAGTAATCTGGTCCAGCGACCTGTTTCCATGTGTAGCCCATGTCATGCAAAATCTTGAGGGCAGAAGCACTTAAGGATGTTCGCTCGCCGTCAAACTCAACGTATTTGTTATCAATAACAGTACATGTGATATTTTGGTCCTTCGAAAAAGTGAGAACTGACCCAGTTCCAATCCCCACGATCTCAAAATTAAATGGTCCTCTCCTTTTTCGTGCTGTGTCCAGTGCAGCCTGATCATCTGCATCCTCAACCACGTCATCGCGTGGCGTGACATCATTTATCTGCGCAAGCAGCAATGCGGAGCGAACGCGTTCAGGATCAATTCTGAAAAATTCACGCCGCTTTCTAATACGGTGATCACCAAATGCGTCATGAAGTCGGCGCTCAACCGTATTCACATCTTGCACCGTGGCTGCATGAAAACATTCAAATGGCACAGGCACGCCAGACGTATCTAGTTCTCTCATTCGTTGTTCAACTGTTGTGGTTGTCTTGCCAACCTTCACGTAACCCGGCATGGCCTCATTCTTTAGAATGTAGATAATGCCTTCGCTCATTATTCAGCACTCCCTGATGATCAGCCAGCCGGAACAAACTTGAGTTCACGAGAGATGAGATTCATTCTCTCAGCCTGATTATCCACCATACGTATTGGCCCGAACCCTATCAATCACTAGGGGAGTGAATGACCTTATGAACCACGCCTTTGCTAACTTTCAGATGTGCTGCAATCTTTCCCATACTCAATCTGGCATCACGCATTTCAAAAATTTTCTTCTTCACAGAATTTGGTAATCCGGGCCTTCCTAATTTGACTCCGTTGGCTACTGCCCGCTCCAAGCCTGCCTTGATTCTTTCTTGAATAATTGACCGTTCAAATTCAGCAAAAACGCCGCACATTTGAAACATCATTTTTCCTGACGGCGTTGTGGAATCTATCCCCTGTTGATGGAGATAAAGGTCACAGCTAACCGCATGGAGTTCGTTCAGAAACTCCACAAGGTGCTGAAGAGAGCGTCCCAGTCTGTCCACTGACCATGCCATCACCAAATCAAAGTCTCGGCGAACTGCACCTATAAGCAGCGCATCAAATTGCGGACGCTTATCTCTTCCCTTAGCACCAGAGATGCCCTGATCCACAAATACAGAAACGATCTGCCAATTAGATTTTTCTGCTACCTGCCGTAGTTGCGAAATTTGATTTTCAGCATT
>JAJFLO010000487.1 GCA_021772675.1 Verrucomicrobiota bacterium
GCGAATTGATGCCAGAGCGGGACTATCTGTCCTACATGAATTTATATGAAGCAATGCTCGGCTCTCTGCAAAAACCAGATTTGGTCATTTACCTGAAAGCCTCTGCCTGGACGCTAATCAGCCGTATCCGCAAACGCGGCCGGGACTATGAGCGCGACATCGACCGGGAATACCTCGCCCAGCTCAACATCGGTTACGATAAATGGATTAAAAAAATATCCGAATCGTGGAATGTTATGGTCATCGATACGGATAATTTTGACATTGAATTAGATCGGGATTGGCTTGAGGGAATTATTACGGAGATTGGGGCTCGGGTGGGAGAATTATAAATTTTTCTTGTGCCTCATTAAAAAAATTTTAACCTTGACGTATTATAAGAAAAATTCGCAGATTTAATTATTATACCCGTATGTTAAAGTAGTTTTTAGTTATAAAATTATCAAAACAATTAAGCAGGTAAATTTTAATTAAAAATTTTTCGTTAGAATACTGGGGCGATGAAGCATGGTCACGCTATTTAATTTACAGCCCTTAGTAAGTTACCCCGTAAACAAAAAGGAGATTAAAAATAAATGCAACAAAAAATTGAAGATTTAGCCACAGAATTAATTAGATTGCCCAAGAGAGAGCGGTTAGAAATAGTCAGATTTCTTCTTTTTCTCGATAACCGATCTTTAGGTTTAGATGATATTGATTCTGCTTGGGAAAAAGAAATTACGGATAGGGTTCATGCCGTTGATGAGGGAACAGCAAAAGGTATTGATTACGATAAAGCAATGCAAAAAATTGAAAAACGCTTTACATCATGAAGAAAATAATTCTTCAACAGGCATTTGAAGAGTTGAATGACGCGATAGCGTATTACGAAGAACAACAGGTTGGCTTAGGACTAAGATTAAAGGACGAAGTCAACCAACATGTCGATTGGATATCAGACAATTCCACTGTGCCACAAGTTCGTAGAGGCGGTTACCGTCGTGTTAATCTCAAAGTATTTCCATACTATATTGCCTACATTATTCGTGAAGACACCTTATGGATTCTTGCAACTGCACATAGTCATCGTAAACCTGAATACTGGATTAAGAGAAAGGACAAAATCCGCTAACGACGCAAATGTACTCAAACGGTAAAAAGCGCGCCCCTTCGTCGCTCTACTTTTGTTGCCGGTAATTTGCCTCATTAAAATAGAAAACAAAATAATGACACTCTTACGCCTATTTAAGACACTATTATTTCCCCTCATCCTTATTCTCGCGGAAACAACCTATCCGCAAACAGGCAGCGTCTACCAAATTTCAATCAAAGATGAAAACAACGGAATCGGCCAATATTTTGATATTCAGATCGATAGTGTAGCAATCGTTTCAGACACGACCATGAATTTTCAGATGATTCCGAATTTAGGCATTCAAGATTCAACCCTGCGGGGAAAGTACTCTACATTCCTTGAGATGATGAAACGGAATACTGGTAGTGAATTGGAAGCAGTATTAGATGAAGATGACATAATCGGTATATTAGATTCGAGGAACAGAAGTTGGGGTGATTCAATTCACGTTTATATCGGTGAAGAATTCAATGGTACTGACGATTTGGTACGTGAAGTAATTGATGAACTTAATTCAAGTTTGGGTATAGCCTATTTTAAGGAAGTATCACAACTAACGACAAAGGGCTGGAACTTCGACTATAGTAACGTTGATTGGAAGCTTGACAGAGCCATTACAAGAGGAATTCAATTTGAGAATGACAATACTCCAAAGAACTGTACATTCTTAATTCATGGGTTGTTTGAATATCCAAATGATCTAAAATCAAGATTAAGAAAGCAAATAACCGAAGTACTACTTCTTAATACCAGCTACCACAGCGAGTTAATCAAAACTGTCGGATTTGATGAGAAGCATTTTCCGATTACGACATTTTCAAATGATTTTGTCAACATGCTCTTGGTATTAGTTGGATTACAAAATGGACGAGATTTTGATTTCGATTTAAATGAGTACAATAAGTCTCCAATCGCAAACGCGGGTATGGACAAAAATGACAACCTCGTAGGTCAGCTAATTACTTTGAATGGGACGAGTTCACTGGATCCCGATGGAAATATTCTCACGTACAATTGGAAACAAGTATTTGGAACCAAAATAGGGTTAGAATACATGACTTCTAACATAATTACATTGTCAGACTCAACCTCTCCAACACCGTCCTTTACTCCACAATGGCCTGGAAATTATCGCTTCAAATTAACGGTGACTGATGATAACGGCTTTTCTAATGCTGATGATATTGATGTTCAGGTTTACTGGAATGAAAACCCAATCAGTTTCACGGGTATAAACAGTTTTGCCTATTACACTCCAGGATTCATTACTACCTATGTTGCTGATTTGGTGGAGGAAATAGCAGATTATGATAAGGCAGAATGGATTGAATTCGCACCATATTGGTGGATGGAAAATATAAATTCGAATGATCTCCATCCGCTTGGAGAATGGTATGACGGTGCGCCAGGGTTCACTATTCCAGACTCAACACTTGTTGAGTTGATCAATGTCTTTCATTCAAAAGGATTGAAGGTCTTTTTGAGACCTACTCTTGAGTTTTACAGTTGGATTGACTGGAGAGGTGTTCTGCAACCCAATGATTGGGAAACGTGGTTTGCATCATATTCAAATTTTATTGCCCATTATGCTCAGATAGCAGAACAAACAGGGGTTGAGTTATTTTCTGTTGGGAACGAACTAAAGAATGCCGAACCATTTACTGATAATTGGAAGTCTATTATTCAAACGGTTCGTTCAATCTATTCAGCTGAATTAACCTATTGCGATGCAGGCTTAAGTTATTACTACGGTAATTCGAATGTCAAATTCTGGGCAGAACTCGATTATATAGGTGTAGATTTTTATCATAGCATCACAGGAGCGGGACAATTTTGGGATACAGGGTATCCACCGATGATAGACCCGCCATTTTCTACTTATATCCAGTCCCTCGAAAATTGCTTCAACAACATCATTCTACCAGTACAAAAAGAGTACAACAAGCCCATATTGATAACAGAGTCAGGTTGTAGAAATATAGACGGTGAAAACATGGATGTTGGCTTTTGGCAGGGCACTAATATAGACAACAGAGAACAGGCAGAGTATTATGAGGCTCTTCTCCAAACTATAAGTAACAAAGATTGGGTCAGCGGTTTCTTTCTTTTCGTCTATGATTTAAAGCTTGATATCAATATTGTTAAAGAGGATTGGCCTATTTCATTTAATCCCAGGTATCGCCCTGCCCGTGATGTCATAAAGTATTGGTACCGAAAGTAAACAAAGACGGAAGGTTCATGGCATGTCTCATATTCTACGATTTGTTATTGCAGTCTTGATTTGCTCTACTCCAGGCACCGTTTTAAGCCAAATTGTTCAAGGTGTAATTACGGACCCGTTAACACAAAAAGGTACTCCCAACCTGACGGTAGCGATTGGTGATTGTACTGCGGTAACTGATTCGCTTGGACACTACTCAATCAATCTCGGCGAAGTTACAAGCGTTCAAACATTCGACAACGACAGTCAAGAACTGCCAAAAACGTTTGAACTCTTTCAGAATTATCCGAATCCTTTTAATGCAGAGACAATCATCAGATATCAATTGCCGGAATCCTCGCATGTGAGTCTCAAAATATTCAATCTACTGGGTCAGGAAATCAAGACTTTGCTGGATAAGAAACAGCAAACTGGCGAGTATCAGATCCGCTGGAACGGGTTGGATTATCTGGGCAATCAGGCGTCGAGCGGAATCTATATTATGAATTTTGTTGCAGGTAGTTTTGTTGAATCGAGAAAGATTCTGTTGCTGAAGTAGGTGCTATTAAATCCCACAAATAGTGAAACCAGCCACAAGAACAGTGAAGACAATATGCCAGAAGCTAAGGGATTTCTTGGAATTGTAATCTTCAAGGGTGCAGTCTTCATTTTATGTAATGTCAAGATTTCACGCCTACGGGATTCGCAAACTAAACAAGTCTACCCCACCTTATTAAAAAACAACGGATAAGTCACCGTAATCGAGCCGGATTCGATGGGATCGTATGTCCACCGGCCGATGAAATCTAAAACCTCTCTTTCAAAATCAGAATTTTCCATACTGCTGGAAATCAGATTCAC
>JAJFLO010000488.1 GCA_021772675.1 Verrucomicrobiota bacterium
CTTTTGAAGGGCTGTCTAAAAATGTATAAATTCCATGTAGACAAGCTACTGATTAACATTAAAATACCGCAGATAGCCAAGACTGCAATATTCACCGAGTTTTTTTGATTTTCACTGTCGCGGTAGCGACTTCGTTCAACACGTTGGTTAATCCATTAAACGTGAGTTTAGTCGAATCAAAATGCAACCGCAAAGACATACCTGTATTGCGTTCATTGGCTGGATCTGTGGTATAACCTACATCGAAATTGAGCGGGCTGTCTGGACTAACATTGATTGATTGGGGTTGAGGTGTGATAACTTGTTTCTTCTTCGCTTTGGAAACGGTTGCGGATTGTGCATTTAGGGCATATCCATTTGCCAGGGCACTTGCGGAAAAATTGATCGCTGTCGTACCGGAAAAATCTGCTTTGGCAGTAAAGTTTGCACGAAATAGCACTGTATCGCCAGTCCCGGGCCATGTCGGATTAAAATCAAACCATAATACATTAACAAAATTACTGGTCGACGTGTCATTGTCAAAATTCGCGCCTGTAACAGTATCATCTTGAATGAGACTTGTAGCGGAATGCTTATTATCTAAGACGCTGGTTAAGTTGACAAACTCAAGCTTAGACGAATCAAAATGAATGCGCAAACCAAGGCCGGTTGTTAGTTGATCGACAGGGTTGGTTGAATAGATAACATCAAAAACCACGGGTGTATTGGGCAAGACGCTTAGTGATGATGGCGTTGGTGTTATGACCTGTTCATTTTGGGCAAATACGCCAAATGACACAGACATAATAAATAGCAATATTCGAGGAATAAACCGTACGTTCATCATTAAATTTACACTCACAAAATGACTGGACATTCTTCAATCTCCAAGATTAAAGTTCAGGGTAGCCGTTCACTATGATTTGGTTTCAGGTGTCAGTATTTTCGCTACGAATTAGAATTTATTTTAAACTATTTTGAATCGGTTCTGAGCTACATTCCCACAACTTGATAGTATAGGTAGTGTATTGTAAGTTGTTGTTATTGCTGAAAAAGTAGATAATCAGTGAAACCATTGTCATGGAGGAGCGTGAGTTTGTAGTCCCGTCTTCAGGCGGAAGTTTTAACGACGCTTCAGCGAGTGCTACTATTGACTCGCTAAAGCTCATCTGAGGCTTCCGTCTAAAGGCGGGACTACAAACCTTACCCCGTCCGAGTTTTTGGTTGATTTGATTGTATAAACACTTGTATTTTGAGTTACAATTGATGTGAGACGAAAGCTCCGGCGTAGCCGGTTAAGTTCTTATTCTCGAAACAATGAATCGTTGTGGACTTTTTTATCTATTTTTTTACACTGACACCCGAAACCTGAAACCCGTGAACAGTTACATTCAGGTTACATTCTATTGAATATTACCTGAATCCGTGACGAAAAGTATAAAACCAGTTACCTAATAGGTATTTTACTTTTTAATGACCATCACGGATTCAGATATTATTATAAATTATTTGGTCCTTTTTTAATGTTGAATCTGGGTATCTATCTAAAGAATACGTTATATAGCTGAATTCGGGTCAATACATGTGCCTTTCATTTTTTACAAAATTTAGCGTTAGATAAGCTCGACGTACCTTCAATGACAATAAATTGTAATTGTTAATGTCATCTCCGCCCCGCTTATCGCATTCGCGTCAATTTAAGAATTAACATGTGAACTTAACCGGCTTTGCCGGAGTTTTTTTTGCAACGACAGTAACTTAGAATACAAATTCAATTCAATTAAACATCTTTCCTCACTCATCGCTTAAAATTTAATTGTCACTCGTTTGTAGTCCCGTCTTCAGGCGGAAGTTTTAGTTGAGCTTCAGCGACGCTATGCTATGGTCACATGTCCTCGCTGAAGCTTCGTTATGACTTCCGCCTTATGACGGGACTACAAACTAACCGCACTCCGCGTACAAGAATTCCTGTTAAAGTACACTAACACATCCGACATTCGTCTTTCACACAAAACTTCGATTGTCCATACCAATCTGTTACGGCTTTAAGAACTTTACCGGCTTTTCCGGGGCTTTTTACACAATAATAACTCAAAATACAAATTCCTATGCAATCAAGTTTATGGTGATCCCGGATCGGGTTTGAATTGAAAATTCGGGTGGTCTTGATCAATATGTATCCAATACGCTTTTCCTGAAACCATTTGATTCAAGGTATTGAGACTGTCATCTGGCTGTTGTGAATCAAATACTTTATTGTCGCCAATTACGTTTACCGGGAGGATACTTCCATCATCATTAGGGTCAATTAGATTATCAAGAGTTATCCGCGGGTGGCCGGGGTTTTCAAGAAAATAACCCACATGATTCCAGCCAGCTTTCAGCGAAAGTTGTGTCGTTGCAGCAATCGGTTGGCCGTTCACGGTGAAATTTGGTCCGTTTTGGTTTACTTTAACCCAATAACCAGCACCAATTTCAATAGTATCAAGTGTATTCAGCTCATTCGGTAAATCAGGATCAAAATTAACAGTTTTTTTTACCGCGTTTTTGCCTATAACTCTTTCAAGGACAGGTGAACCTCCAGTACTTATTAATGAATTGAAAATACTGTTTGGTGATAAATCGCCTGGCTCAACACTAAGGGAAAACTGATTCCAACCCGTATTAAAATTAATTGTTTGGGTAAGCGTTGTTCCTGAAGCAACCAATACTGAACTTGAATCAAGCTCAAATCCATTAGCAACCGAACTAGCTGAAAAATTAATATTGGTCGAATTGGCAAAATCAGATTTTGCAGTAAAATTTGCCGTATATAAACGGGTTTGACCATCACCGGGCCAGTTCCCACCAGTATCAAACCACAACACATTAATGAAGCTATTGGTATTGGCATCAGTATCTACAGTACCTAAATCAGGATTTTCAATTTCGACTGTAATGTTAGGTACGTCACTGAACAGGTTGGTATCCAGCACATTAGATAGGCCATCGAAAATTAGTTTATTGGAATCAAAATGCAATCGCAAAGAAACACCTGTATTGCGTTCGTTGAGAGGATTTGTGGCGTAATTTACATCAAATTCGAGCGAATCGTTTGGCGTCACGTTGAATGTTTGAGGTTGAGTCGAAATCACTTGTTTCTTCTTGGCGAGGGATACAGTGACCGATTGTGCGTTCAACGTGAATCCGTTTGCAGGGGCGCTTGCGGAAAAATTAATCATAGTTGTACCAGAGAAAGCAGGTTTTGCAGTGAAGTTTGCTTGAAAAAGCACCGTATTGCCAGTCCCCGGCCATGTGGGATTGGAATTAAAATCAGCCCATAACACATTGATAAAATTATTGGTTGACGTGTCATTGTCAAAATTTGTTCCTTCAACAGCATCATCTTCAACGAGACTTGTCGCCGAATGCTGATTCTGTAAGACATTGGTCAGGGGGACAAAGGCAAGCTTTGTGGAATCAAAATGAATACGAAGACCAAGGCCGGGTGTTAACTGATCAACCGGGTTGGTTGAATATATGACATTAAAAGACACGGAGTCATTAGGTAAGACGCTTAGTGATGATGGTGCTGGTGTTATGACCTGTTCATTTTGGGCAATTACTCGATTAGACAACTGCATCGTCAACAGCAATAATAATGGAATATAGCGTTTTTTTATCATTGGATTTTTACTCATAAAGTGAATAGACATTTTTAAAAGTATATACTATTTTCTACTGACTATGACTTATGGCATGTTCTTCGGTAACGTGTTTCCTAAGAAACAGTTCAGACTTACAATGGATTGCCTGAGTTAAGTTCATAGTATAGGAATTTGTATTCTAAGTTGTTGCAAATTTGTTGGTAATAAATTTCCAAGATATCTTGAATAAGGAGCATGTCCCGTTTGTAGTTCCGTCTTCAGGCGGAAGTTTTAGGAGAGCTTCAGCGATCCTGGGTTGAGATGTCCTCGCTGA
>JAJFLO010000489.1 GCA_021772675.1 Verrucomicrobiota bacterium
AAATCACGAATTTTTAAAATTCAACAAAAATAAGATAGATTATAGTCTCTACAAATCGATTTCAGAATTATGGTTGTTGCATACCAACTACTTACAGCTTTCAGATGGCCCCAAAAGGCAAAATCGGCTTAAAAAATGCGAGAGTCGGGCTAATGCGGAATCGCGAATCGTTACTCCGTGCTGGGTTGATCAATTGACACTGTCTGAAAACGACGTTCCTCGGATCGACTTACTTCCATGCAAACGAAACTCTATCAAGAACTGCTCCGTGCACACCCGAAGGACCTACGCCGAGCTTATCTAGCGATATCATTGGCTTCAATGTTTATTTTTGCAAATTCCCGGGATGCAACAACCTGTCCTGTCCCAGGACCAGTTACCTGGGGGATTTTTCTAATTGAATCTAAAATTGTTTGTTCAAATTCAGATGAAGTATTGACGATCCGCTTAATGATTTTTTTAACAATACCATCATCTTGGGTAACCAGAACGTACATAAGATGAACCGGAAACAAAGACTGATGATCATATTTGACTGCAAGATTATAGGCACCATTCAATGCTTCTTGTGCTTTTTTTGTATAGTCATTTGCATTCATGACTACTATCCTTTATTTGATGAGTATTCATTTTTCTCTGCAACGGCACATTTAATACCGGTGCTGGATTTATACTCCTAAAACACGTAAATAAAGGATAATATATGTATTATAATGGAGGACCGATTATTGGCTAGTTGTGACATGTTGGCATGGCATTGCGTTTGAATTTACAATTCACAGGTGTGGATATTTGGATTCCTTTGATTTACAAATTTGTTATGGATTTGGGATTAATTAAAATTCCATTTTGAATTAGTCATATACCAATTTTATAGTACGTTAAGTAAATCTCTAAAATATGTTTATTTATCTTCTTCACTGGCCAGCATAGCTCAGTTGGTAGAGCAGCGCACTTGTAATGCGCAGGTCATCGGTTCGAGTCCGATCGCTGGCTCCAAACTATTCTTTCCCAATTTAACTTTGAAGTTAAAAATATCTTAATAAATTACTATTTTATAGAAATTCTTTGCGTACTATATAAAATGAAACTGACAAAAACTTTCATTTTAAAAAATCTGAATAACGACATGTTAGCGTTTGCCTCAGATATAATAGATGATGACTCATTAACACTAGAAACGCTTGCCAATTACCTTTCTGCCCTCGGAGATAATATTGCCGATTTTAACGTTAAGAATTCCGATGATCCACTGGTGATATTGGAGGAATTAATTTTCCAATTGGGAGAACTCGAAGATCAAGAGATCTTAGAAGGCTATTCGGAACTTATTTGACTCTTATTAATCGACTGCCCTGCCGCAGTCACTGGGTATGGATCCTCTTGAAAAATTGTCAGACTCGACACAAATACTAAGGAATTAAGTCGACTAATTTAATCTGTTGTTTATATCAAATTGTTTTGCTCAAGAGAAAAACTAAGATCTGATCTTCTTCTATTTATTTATATTTCATCCAAACTGAAAGCTACTGTTATGTCGAGTATTTTCGGAACATTATTTAGAATAAGCACATTTGGAGAGTCACATTGCAAAGGGGTAGGGGTTGTCATTGATGGTTGTCCACCAAACCTTTCATTAACAGAGGATGATATTCAGCCTCAATTAGACCGTCGGCGTCCTGGACAAAGCGACGTAACTACAGCACGTGACGAAAAGGATAAGGTATCAATTCTTTCAGGTACAGAAAATGGTGTCACACTGGGAACCCCAATCGCATTATTCGTTGCAAATCGTGATCAACGACCAGTTGATTATGGTGACATGTCTTCAATTCCCAGACCGTCCCATGCGGATTACAGCTATCAAATGAAGTATGGTATACGGGCATCCTCGGGTGGAGGGCGATCAAGCGCGAGGGAAACTATTGGGCGAGTTGCCGCAGGTGCCATTGCCGAGAAAATACTGCAAGAGAGATTCGGTATAGAGATTGTTTCCTGGGTGAAGTCCGTGGGAACTCTGTCTGTTGATAATCTTGACCTAAATAATATAAACAGAAGTTCAGTAGACAAATCATTTGTTCGCTGTCCAGACCTGCAAATTGCAGAGTTAATGATGGAGGCAATAATAGACGCGAAAAAAAACAGTGATTCTTTAGGTGGAATTGTGTCATGTATATGCAGAAATGTCCCCGCTGGTTGGGGCGAACCCGTGTTTGATAAAATAGAAGCAAAATTGGCACAGGCAATGATGTCACTCCCAGCGACAAAGGGATTTGAAATTGGCTCTGGTTTTAACGGGACCCGAATTTCAGGTTCAGAACATAATGATATGTTTTTGAAGAAAGGTGCAAAATTAGGAACCAAATCCAATAACAGCGGTGGTGTTCAAGGCGGTATCTCCAATGGAGAACCTATTATTTTTAGTATTGCGTTTAAGCCTCCAGCTACGATCGGAAAACCCCAAGAAACCGTTGATTTCGATGGCAATTCAGTAATTTTGGAGGCAAAGGGAAGGCACGACCCTTGTGTCGTTCCTCGAGCCGTTCCCATTGTAGAAACGATGACAGCGCTGGTATTGCTTGATTTGGCATTAAGACAGCAGGCAAAATTGAATCCTGAATAAGATTGGAAATTCAAAATTTAGATTGTTCTTGAGCCAAGAGAAGTTTAATTGAACTACATTGCGAACGGGTAAGCAACAGGTTGATCAAGCAAACGGCTACATGTATGCCAAAAGGTATACACTAATTTATCATCTGTCAAAGATGCAATGATCCTTTGTTGCAACCCATTGGGCATCAATCAGGATGCATGACATGCTCAATTTGAATTATAGATGGGTATGGTGGTGCATCGAATACCATGCATTAAAATTAATTCTGCATCCAAAATAGAATGACGCTTGGCTAGGCTATAACCCCTTTGTATTAGGCTCTTGATCGATATTATACTGATTTGCTATAGCATAATAGTAGGTAATTACCCATTTAACACGTTGTTTTGTCCATATCTTCCTTGGCATCTCTTAGTAAGGATTCTACCTTGTTCCAATTTACAACGTTCCAAAATGCACTAATATAATCCGGTCTGCGGTTTTGATAATTTAAATAGTAAGCATGTTCCCAAACATCAAGTCCCAAGATTGGCGTATCACAGGTCATATAGGGGCTATCTTGGTTGGGGGTACTGTATACTTCCAGAGACAGATCACTTTTTAATACCAGCCACGCCCAACCACTGCCAAATCGTGTTGCAGCAGCATCTGAAAATTTTTCTTTGAAGCTATCAAAACTTCCAAAGGAATTGTCGATTTCTTCACAGATAAGGCCTTCAGGAGAACCGCCGCAATTTGGGCCCAGGATTTCCCAAAACAGACTATGATTTACATAACCACCACCGTTATTCCGAACTGCATTGCGCTTGCTTTCGGGGACTTTATCAAGCATGGAAAGAACAACTGGAATGGATGCATTTTTAAATTCTGTTCCGTCTAAGGCTGCGTTTAATTTTGTGGTGTATCCTGCATGATGTTTATCATGGTGAATTTCCATGGTTTGTCTATCAATATGAGGTTCTAATGCATCAAAGGCATAGGGTAAATCTGGTAGAGCGTGCATAATATCGTCCTTTTCAAGTCATGTTTTTATATATTATCGAATATCTTCCTAAAGAGATGGAGCCAAAACTAACATAAGGGAACTATAAATCAAATTGTCTTTAAACTCATTTTTTACGAGATTTTTTCTTTGACTTTGATTCTATTATTGGATTTGTGTTATAGGTGAGTTTCCCATTGCCTTGTTTAATATTAAGATCCTTGACCTCGCTAAAATACCATTCTGTTCCTTTTTTTATCCAAGTGTATAAGGATTGCCATTTGATATTATCGTTATCGCCAGCACCTTTTCTAATTTTCAACCTGGACGAAATTTTAGCAAGATATTTTCCCTTTGCCAGTTTTTTTATTTCATTTATTTCCATCATGAAAGACATGCGGGCATCGGGCAAGTCGTCAATCGAAGCGCGGAATCGGTCCATTCCTCTAGGTTTTATTTTACCTTTGAGGGACTTGTTGCTATATGTTTTTCCTTCGCTTGTAGTCCATTTAAAATCGCTGGTTGATTTTGCCTTTATTGTGGTCCAGTCATTTTTGTTAATTGCAACCTTTATTTTATCTATTGTTCGTTTAACTTCTTTTTTGTCACTTTTAAAAAATTCTATGATATTGCATCCTGATGACAAAAAAGAAATAGAAAATATTAACGAATAAATAATGCAGGGTTTGATCTTATTCATTTGATTCTCCAATGTTACAGAAAAATTATTAGTATTATTATAGTAGGATAAACAATATCATAAAATTATTGGGATACCATAAAAAATTAGATCATATGAAAAAACGAGTATCATTTTTTACATTTGGCTGTCGACTAAATCAAGCTGAGACGGCGACGATAGAAAATACTTTTAGAGCAAGCGGATATCACGTTGTTGATATAAATTCTCCAGCAGATATTTGTGTTGTAAATACCTGTACCGTAACAAAAAATGGTGATGCGGATACCAAGAAAATGGTAAAAAAAATCGCTCGGCGACACCCGGATTCAAAAATTGCTTTGTTAGGATGCCAAGCTCAGGCTCAAGGAGAAGCATTGTTATCCTTGCCCAATGTTAATTGGGTGATTGGGAATGCCCATAAAATGGATTTACTGGAATTTATTGATCAACCAAATCAAAATGTATCCCCGATTGTAAATGTCGATCCTATTCCCCAAAATGATTTTACTATTTCAACAAGCAGTGTTGATCATAACCACACAAGAGCCAATTTAAAAATACAGGATGGTTGTGATTTTTATTGCCTATTTTGTGTAATTCCCTATGTACGGGGAAATGCAAGAAGCAGGCAATTTGATGATTTAATACGGGAAGCAAAAAATCTTGTTGCAGCAGATTTCAAAGAGATTGTATTGACCGGGGTTAATATCGGTTGTTATACAAACGAGGGGAACACATTCTTAGATATTGTCAATGAGATCGAAAAAATTGACGGATTATCGCGTTTACGAATTTCTTCAATTGAACCGACAACAATTCCCGAAGATCTCATAAATAAAATGAATACTGATTCAGTATTGTGCAGACATTTTCATATCCCACTTCAAAGTGGGTGTGATACAATACTATTTAGAATGAACAGGAAGTATACCGTCAGCGACTATCATGAGTTTTTTTTAGAAACCTATAATAACGTCAAAGATGTGTGCCTTGGGACGGATGTGATCGTTGGATATCCGGGTGAAAGCGATTCATTATTTGATGAAACATTTGATTTTCTCAATTCGCTGCCATTTTCGTATTTTCATGTATTCAGTTACTCAGAAAGGGATTTGGCAAAAAGTAAAAAATTACCAAATCAAATATCAATCCGAACCATTCAAAAACGAAGTTTGATATTGAGGAAATTAAGTCGTCAT
Organism: Verrucomicrobiota bacterium; assembly: GCA_021772675.1. Classification (GTDB taxonomy): domain Bacteria; phylum Verrucomicrobiota; class Lentisphaeria; order JABSQK01; family JAJFLO01; genus JAJFLO01. Next base: position 5,478 of record JAJFLO010000489.1, read on the forward strand.
AAAAAAAATGAATTCCACGACAAGCTCATCGGCAATGTGGAATCAGTTTTATTTGAGCAGAAAAAGGAGAGGTACTGGCAAGGACTAACTGATCATTTTGTCAAAGTGAAGGTAGAATCAAACTTAGATTTATCCAATGAGTTGATCCCCGTTCAACTTGAAAAAATTAACGATGACATCATGCTAGGAACGGTCGTATAGATATCCATAGCAACACAGTGAATTTCTAAACATAATGCTCGAGGCGGGACTCGAACCCGCACGGGTTTAACCCCACTAGGCCCTCAACCTAGCGCGTCTGCCAATTCCGCCACCCGAGCCTTGGTCAAATTAAATCGATAGTATGTGGTGCACCGTAAGAATTTTTAGCGACTATTAATTTCATTATTCTACTTACCTTCCACATTCACGTTATTGCGCTTCCAACCAGCGTTCCGCATCAATCGCAGCTTTGCATCCCATTCCTGCAGCGGTAACGGCTTGCCTGTAGACATGATCAACGCAATCACCTGCAGCAAATACACCATTAATGTTTGTACTCGTGTTTACTGCCTCTGATTTTATATAGCAATTTTCATCCAAGTCAATTGCACCCTTAAATGGTTCTGTATTCGGTCGATGGCCAATTGCAACAAATATAGCGCCGCATTCAATCGTTTTTTGTTCGCCTGATTTTACATTTTTTACCACGAGACCGGTTACTTTTCCTTCATTGACATCCAAGAATTCTACTGGGATGCTATTCCATGACACCTCGATTTTAGGGTTATTTAGTGCACGATCAACCATGATTTTTGATGCCCTGAACTCATCTCGTCTATGGACAATGATGACTTTACTGCCATATCGTGTAAGGAAAGTTGCTTCTTCCATTGCCGTATCGCCACCGCCAATAACACAAATGGGCACATTTCGGAAAAATGCACCATCGCAGGTTGCACATGAGGAAACCCCTCTATTTTTTAGTTTTTCCTCCGATTCTAACCCGAGCCAATTCGGAGATGCTCCGGTACTGATAATGACAACTTTACTTTTAATCGTTTCGCCACTATCTAGTGTGAGTTCCTGCGGACCGTCGTTTTGAAAATTTACAGACATAACGGTATTTGATCGAATTCTGCAATCAAAGCGTTCTGCCTGTTTTCGCATGGTATCCATCAGATCAAAACCTAAAACACCATCCGAAAAACCAGGGTAATTTTCAACATCAGTCGTCTGAGTCAGTTGACCACCTGGTAATTGGCCTGATAAAATCAGCGGATTGAGTTGTGCTCTCGCTGTATAAATTGCGGCGGTATATCCTGCCGCACCCGTTCCTATTATAACAACATTTTCCATGAGTTTTATTCCTCAATACTTGACAATAATGATAATTCTAAAGCCTAAAATTTGAATTTTAATGGCGTGTTATATTAAACGTGATCAGGTATTCTCATATGCAACCTAGTCGAAACGCGACTCACTCCAATAGATTTCTTTAAACTGCCTAAAAATGATCCCGCATGCGGGATCGTAAATTCTACTACTTGCAGTATACTATTGTTATCGAATAAAAGAAGTACAACATAAACTTAGTCATTTCTCTTGCAAGTACTGTGTGGATAAAAATAACATAATTGTGAGCCTCTTGCAAAACTATGCCTGAGACTGATTTCGAGTGCAAGATGTGCAGGTGCGAAAATTGCATGTAAATGCGCATAGCCTTGGTGCTATGTGTTTTATATGCAAATTTTGCAGATGTGCGCCTTGCGCCGAAATCCGGCCAGGAAGAGTTTTGCAAGTGGCTCTTATGTAAAGGGATTAAGAACATATGTCAGGACATAATAAATGGTCATCAATTAAGCATAAAAAAGCTGCTGTTGATGCAAAAAAAGGCAAAGTGTTTTCACGCTTCAGTAAAGAACTAATGTTAGCATCAAAACTTGGCGGCAAAGATCCAGATGCAAATCCGCGTCTGCGCAGTGCTATATCCGCTGCGAAAAATGCAAACATGCCGAATGATAATATTGATCGGGCAATTAAAAAAGGTGCGGGTGAACTTGGCGGGCAAATGCTCGAAGAGCTGAATTACGAAGGATATGCTGCAGGAGGAGTGGCAATCATCGTTGATTGCCTTTCGGATAATCGAAATAGAACAGCAGCTGACATACGAAATATATTTGCTAAGGCGAATGGAAATTTGGCGAATAGTGGCGCTGTTAGTTGGATGTTTCACCGGAAATCAAGATTTATTCTTCATGACGAAACGCTAGATGAAGATTCACTCATGGAAATGTGTTTTGACGAAGGGATCGATGTTGAAGATATAACTAAAGTAGAAAACCAGCTTGAATTAATTGGACCGGCAGAAATTTTTGATCAACTAGTTACTCTTTTTGAAAGTCAGAATATTATACCTGAAGAATCAGGAATTGTTAGAATTCCTGAAAACGAAGTTGAGGTAGAAGATCGTTCCATTGCAAAACAAGTCCTCAGATTATTGGATAATTTAGAGGATTATGATGATACACAAGATGTTTATGCTAACGCGAATATTAGTGATGCGATACTTGAAGAATTAGCTTCAGAATAGCCGTTTTCTAAATTCCAGATATCTGAAAATAGATGATTTCAGAATTCTATAGTTAGGGTTCACCCAAAAATAAAATGGTATTTCCAATTCGTAATTGTATCAAAATAGTTTTTACGCTCAGTTTTGGGTCAGATTTTATTTCGTTGACCGAAAACAATCACAGGAATAGCGAGCTATTTCGAAGATTGTTTGACC
>JAJFLO010000490.1 GCA_021772675.1 Verrucomicrobiota bacterium
TAAATTCGGTGGCAATAAAGAGGATTTTGGCCAGTTTTGTATCAGGAGTGGGCAAAATTAGGTTGCCCTGCTTGCTTTTGGATTCAATTATATGCTGTGATTTCGCTTTCGCCATGATTAATTCCTAATGTTTAAGTTTCGTAATCATAGCATTTTATATATTTTTTTCAAGTTTATTTTGACAAAAAACCAGTGTTTTTTCCCTCACTCTGGTCTTTTCGGCTAACGTCTTGCTAATATCTAGCAGGTGTTTTGAGCGTATTGTTGAATTTGATTTTATAAAAACAATAATAACACTTTTTGTAAAGGATCGAAGTGACTGTGGACATTATGTCAGCATTGAAGGCTATTTAATTGAAGCAAAACTCTGAATCGGGAAACCCCCAGCCAATAAGGAGTAACGGAGTTTTTAAAGCCTTGTTCGGTACTTGGAATTTTCCACACATGTTTGATTCGACGAGTGTGGCGTCCAGCAAATAATTTGAATTTGACGAGATGTATTTTGGTGCTTCAGGTGCATTGAAATGTATAAAGCGATGCTGAGTATCGTCGTTTCATTTCAATGTTTTCCGAGCGCCAAAAGACATTCGCCCTGAATGGGGTGCACTTCTTTCGCCGCTGGGTAGCGGTAGCCAGCTTTTCTCACCAACTTCGTAACAACAAGTTAGATTGCGTCATTTGAGTATTTTACCGCTGGATAGAGAATGATAGTGTATTGAGACACACAGAAAGGCGAGATACCGAAATGACGTGATATACGTTCTTGTAATAGATGCTTTGTGAGAAATATAGGTTAGCAAAAAGGTCCATACCTGTGATACAAACACTTTTTTCGCTGCATATCCCATAGGCGAACTAAATACAATCAAATTTCGAGTTATTACGAGACACCGCACTAGATTCTGGACATGATACTGCTGAAATATCGTCATCCAGAAGAAGATAAATATACCTTTATTGCCAGTGGTTTTTCACATGACTTTGGGCAGTACCAACGCCAAAGGCGAAGCATTTCTTTTTGATAGAATTGAAGTAGATACCGGATGGACTTCACGTGGCAATACTTCGATACCAATAATTTATCTATATAAAGTACACAGAATCAACAATTGTGGGTGAAATACAATTACAGACACAATCAGTTTATTTAGGGTTGAATTGCCGGCGTTTGGAGTTCCGCCTTCAGGCGGGCTTTTCTCTGGTTAAATACCCGCCTGAAGGCGGAAGTCCAAACGCTGGCATCCTGTACTCATCCATGCATTATCCACACGGAAACGGCACGAAAATTTTATAAAGTTTTCTGGGATTTAATGCCTAAAAAGATTCGCCCATAATTGCTGACAAAGACCGCACAGCGGGCATCGAAGTTGCCACTAAACTAAATAAATCTGATAATAATGTTATAAAATGTCTAATTTTTCTTTTTGTAAATCTATGGATAAAACCTCATTTACGGCACTGACCAATTCCTTTAGTTCAAATGGCTTTACAAGGGTTTTCTGCGCACCAAAATAAGCCGCCATTTCAAGATAATTCTGTGATATGTCTGAGCCCTTAGAATATGCTCCGGTAATCGCAATAATTTTAACGTCGGGATACCGCTTCTTTAATTCTAAAATGGTTTCAATTCCATCTTTTTGCGGCATAAAAATATCTGTAATAACCAGATCAATGTTGCCTGATTCAAAAAAATCGATTCCCTGAAATCCATTAACTGCAATTATCGGATTAAATCCCTCTAATTTAAGCTTTTCTTCCAGCATGAATTGCATTGTTTTGTCATCTTCAATGATGAGTATATTAACCAACTTCAGTTACTCCTTATTATACAGTTGTCGAATGAAATATATTTAAAACAGTGTCACTAAGGTTTTGCGCGTTAATTGGTTTGGTTATCAACTTCTGGATTCCAATTTCCCTGGCTTGATTTTCTATTACCGGGGTAAGGAGGCCAGTCCACATAATAATCGGCAAATTTTCCCTGAGTCTTTTAATTTTTCGAGCCAGTTCCAATCCGGTCATATTTGGCATCAAAACATCTGTAATAACTAGATCAAACATAAACGGATTTAGAATGAAATCATCAAATGCTTTAACACTACAGTTTTGCGATGTAACTGTGTATCCATAGCATTCAAGAATCTCCTGACCGATCGCAGTTACCTGTATTTCATCGTCGATCAAAAGAATGTGTTTTCCATTTCCAACTTCGGATAGCGGCATGTTTGATTTTCTCTTTTACGAGGTTGATTTATACATGGAATATAGACTCGAAATGTTGATCCTTTTCCGGGTTGGCTTTCGACATTAACGGCTCCGCCACATTCCCTGATAATTTCATGGATAATAAAAAGTCCCCATCCGGTACCTCCTGCTTGTTTTTTGGTTGTAAAATACGGTTCAAAGATGTGTTCCAACGTCGCGACATCAATTCCTTTTCCTGTGTCTTTAATAGCAAGTTCAACATATTTCTTAGATGTTATATCGGAGATTATGGCATGGTCTATATCGGTTGCTGAGACGACTCTACAATTCATCGTAATAGTACCGTAGTCATTTTCAATTGCCTCAATCGCGTTGGTACAAAGATTCAGGATAACCTGGTGAATTTTGGATTCAATGGCAAGCACTTTATTTGCACTGGCACATATATTTCGATTAATCTTAACATTACTTGGTAAAGTCGCTTTTACATAGGTGAAAACCTCATCAATAATGGGTTGAATCTGAATCGATTGAGCCTGATCATTTTTTTGATAATTAAAGGCTAAAATTTGCTTAATGAGCGTTGTTGCGTGTTTACCAGAAATATCAATTTGAGAAAGGTGAACCACTGCTGGATGGCCGGATGGCAAATGTTCAAGGGCCATAATGGCATTTCCCATTATAACAGAAAGAATATTTCCAAAATCATGAGAAATACCTCCCGCTAGCCTTCCAAGTGCTTCCATTTTTTGAGCCTGCAAAAGCTGTCTTTCCGCATGTTTACGATCCAAGATTTCCTTTTTCAGTCTCTCTGCAGCTAAAATTTCTTTTTGAATCTTTATGTTCAAAATATCAAAATCAATTGGTTTTTCGACAAAATCGACACCGCCAGATTGCATAAATGTTATTGCCAGATCAATTGATCCAAATGCCGTCATCATAATGACAGGCAAATGGGATCCGTGTTTAATCATTTCCATTACCTCAAGGCCATCTTTACCAGGCATAATTTGATCAAGCAGAACGAGATCAATGCCGTTAAGTTCAAGAATCTGCAGAATATCAGATTCACCATCGGCAACAATGACATTATACCCAAATTTTCCCAAACGCTTCTCACACAACGTTTTAATTCTATCGTCATCATCTATAACAAGTATTGTTTTCATATAAGAAGTCGATCTCATCGTTTAGTTCCAAAAGCTCGCTGGCAGAACTATTGCACTGCAACAAACTGCAAACAGGTCCGGTAATAAATATTTTCTTTAGTCTTGATTAACCGCTGGTTATAATTTGAATATTTTTGCTTATGATGATATAAGCTATATAGTTATATACCATAGACTAATACAAACGGGTCACGGTTAATTGGAAAAAACTCAGAAAAAACTAGTTTTACCCAAATCATTTTGTGATTGCGTAATTAACATTCGCTTTGTCAACGATCCAATTTTTACGGCTGTATGCTATATTCCTGACAATTAACGATTAGAACGATTGGTGAACCTTTTGTGAGCAATGTTGAATTTATAAACAAATTGAAAGAATATGAAGATTCTGCGTGGCAGGCAGTAGTTGAAGAGCACTATAAGGGGCTCCTTTTATTTTGCGGCAGGTTTGTAAAGGATGAAAGTGATGCGTATGCCATTGTACATGACACATATATAAAGGCAAAGAAAAATATTAATAGTTTTAATTCTGAAAAATACAGTTCCTTTCGTCCCTGGCTGTGGCAAATAGCCAAAAATATCGCAATAAACTTTATAAATTCCAGCAATAAGGAAAAAAGGCGATTAATTAACCCACCGTTGTCAGAGTCATTAACAACTCAGTTATATCTAAAAATTGCAGATACTAAACCGGGTCCCCGAACCAATGTAAATATGAAAGCTATGTATTTGGATCTATATAAAGCACTTGAAAACATCAAACCCATATTTCGCGAAATCGTCATGTTAAGATATTCAGATAAATTAAGCCGAAAAGAGATCGCAGAATTTCTTGACATTTCAGAAAACACGGTAAAATCAAGACTAAGATTGGCGCTGGGTAAATTAAGAAAATCGTTACCTAAGGATTCTCTTATTTAGCCTGATTAATTCATGCGATTCGTCGCGAGAGCACTTACCTGCTCATAATAAATTGATTAGAGAAAATTTCACAATGAAAGTGAATTTTCATTCACTGAGATGTAAAATTGAGTTAACCGGCTTATTTGAGCAGAGATTAGGGCTCGCAGCAGAATACTGATGAATTATTCAGGTTAGTAACTGGGCAAAAATAAATTGATTATTTTTGCGCGGTTACTTAACGATGTATAAAATTTAATTTTAGATATATTGAGCCCCTTGCAAAACTATGCCTGAGACTGATTTTGAGTGAAAGATGTGCAAATGCGAAAATTGCATGTTAATGCGCATAGCTTTGGTACTATGTGCTTTATATGCAATTTTTGCAGATGTGCGTCTTGCGCCGAAATCCGGCCAGGGAGTTTTGCAAGAGGCTCTAGTTGAAGCGCATACATACCTTCTCAAATTTCCAATGAGTTTCAATTTTATTTGCATAAAAAAAATGTCATAATACCATATCTTTGGACATGTTATAATTGCTTCGACCCTACAAATCCCGGCATTTTTATAATTTAGGTTGATTTTTTTGTGACCCGTTTTCATCAAACCAAGGTATATATTAAGTATGGGAAAGATTACAAAATATACCGATTCCATGTTATTCGAGGAGGGGCTATCCTTATCAAGCTCGGATAGTCATGACAAACACGTCGATCATCAGGATAAAGACGCATTTATTGCTAAGTTTGGTGCGTTAGATGTTGCTCTTGAAGAGTCATTGGATTTGGCCAATCGTAGCGATTCTGAACTTTCGTTTAGCAATGTAGAAATTAAGAGACAGAGTGACATGTTATTAAGTCAGCTTTTGACTGATAGTAATTGGGTGGGGTCCCTATCATGTCCACCATCTCTGGATTCTAGTTCTTGCAGGATATCAACACGAATTCCGTCTGGAACTGTAATAAATGATCAGTACGAAATCCATGAATTACTCTCTTCGGGTGGATGTGGTTCGGTATACTCAGGGTATCATAGGGGGTTCAGACGCAAGATCGCGATAAAAACACTTCGTTTTGATTTGCTCAATAGACCTGGTATCAAAGAGCGGTTTGAAAAAGAAGCGAGAGTTATGGTTGCCATTAATCATCCAAATGTCATTCGTATTTTTGATGTTAGTATGTTTGATGGCAATCCCTTTCTTGTCATGGATTTTATTGAGGGTCACAATCTTGAGACGTCAGTTAAAAATGGTTTAAGCCTTGATTTTGATCAGTTAATGGATTTGATGACCGATATCGCCAGTGCCCTTTCCGCTGTTCACGAGCAGAATATCATCCATCGAGATATCAAACCGGAAAACATTATGATTGAGACGGATGGGAATCCCGTATTAATGGATTTTGGAATATCAAGAGAAGAATTTCCAAACGAAAATATTGCCCAGCGAATCACCGCAGAAAATATCAGCCCGGGAACACCGTTATATATGGCACCTGAACAGATAAGAACGCCAGATAGTATCACAACTGCAGTTGACGTTTATGCACTGGGTTTAACCTATTATTTCCTGATTACGGGTCGCGATTTTTCAGATAATGATTACTCCAATATTCAGAACGATGTTGAGACCCATTTACCACAATTGAAAAACACTGCGGAGTCAGCAGTAAACAAATTATCTGATGTAATTCTGAAAATGCTTGACAAAGAATGTGGAAAGCGTTTTCAAAATGGTAGTGAAGTTAGGGCTGCTCTTGAAACATGTCGTAAACTGGAGAAGCCAAATCAGACTAAATTGTTCATATCCCTTTGCGGTTTAGGACTTATGTCTGTCCTTTCAATACTTATTGCCAGCAGCTTTTCTAATTTCGAAAAAAAATCACTCTCCGCTAATGTTCTTCCTACGACGAGTCAACCAAGCGTCACATCAGTTGTCACAAGTAATAATACCGTCGATTCTTGGCATTCTAAGCCTCGAATTTTTTCCATAGTCCCATTTGATTCAATGGGCGATGAAAATTCATATTTCTCAGGACTGATTGCCGATCTACTAGATGAAAAAGGTTATGAATTAGTGGAACGAAGGAAAATTGATATTATTATTGAAGAACTTAATATTAACCAAACCCAACTTGTTTCTCAAGCGACATCATTAAAAATTGGTAAATTGATAGGATCACACATCATAATCACTGGAGATATTGCGAGATACGAAAAGAAAAAGTATGTTAACGTACGCGCGTTTGATGTTGAAACGTCTGATATTTTAGGAATAGCCGTCATAGAGCCAGGTCAACTAAATATAGCAGTCGATGATCTAATGAAAGACATAAATAGTAATCTTGTGTATCGAAGTTCAGTCGTATCATATAACGATAAATCTGTTGAGCTGAAACATGGAACATTATACGGTGCAGCCGTGGATATGAAGCTTCGGGTCATAAATATTGATGATGACGAGACCATTGCTTTGTTGCAAATATCTGATGTACAAGAAAAAGCCGTTGCAACCATATTATCTTCAAGTAGACCGATCTCAAATGGGATGCGAGTAGAAGAAATTAAGAAACCAAGATAGATTAATTCGGAATGTGGTTTATTCCTATATTTTAAATTCGCAATTTCTGATTCAAGAATTGAGATCACGGCGAGATAGAAAAACACGATTGGTACAATAGGTTGTCGTGCAATCCTTGGCCATGGTTCAATGCACAGAGTAATTTATCCATCTTCCCAGACTGCGATATCTCTAAAATCCTGTACTTCCTTAGGAACTGGAAATAAATAAGTCCTTGAAATGGCCCTCAGATTTGCGTCAGATTGCCTTGAAGCGATTGAACGAACCCGCAGACGTAGCCGTGCTACATTGAGGATTTTGTGATTGAGTTTCAACGCAATATGATGTGAAGATGAGATGATTATTTCGATGACCTATTTATTTCCAGTTCCTTAGGCTGAATTTAACTGGGATGATCAAATTCTCACTGCTGCCAATTCTTTTTACTTCAGTAGTTCAAGGAGTTATACTACAAGCAGGCAGTAGGTTTTTCGACATTCGTTATTCATTTCAGGCAACAATTTTACAGAAACCTGTCGAAAACCTGATGACTGTCGGTATAGTCCGTAATTATTAACCCGCATTGTCGAATAAATTCAAAAAAGTTTGCATGAAAATAAAATCTGCCAACCGATCCTTCTTTCCCTTTCTAATTATTTTAAGTACCGGGTTAATGACATACTTTTCCGGCTGTGTTTCCTACTATATAGAAGATTTAGCACGATACAAAAAGAATGGCATTCAATATGGAGTGACAGACGGGACATTTAGGCCTCGATGGTGGAGTTACTATGAACGCGGTCGATCATTTGCAGATGGTGAATTTTGGACTGAAGCAGAGCACGATTTAAGAAAAGCCATTTCCATAAGATCAGATGACGATCGCCGGGCCAGAACATACGGTCTTCACTATACTCAGTATTTTGGAAATCGTGAATTGGGTTTCGTATTATATCGAAATAACCATTATAAAGAAGCAATACAATATCTAAAAAAATCATTGACAAACGATCCGAGTGAAAAAGCAAAATTTTACTTGAATGAGTGTCAGCAGAAGTTGTCGTTAAATATTGACGATAAAACCAATCCAGTAATAGTGCTTGAACAACACGTTGCGGATATTTCAAATTCAGCTAATTTTTCACTATCAGGTAAGGTTCAGGACAACTTATTCGTTGATCATATTTCAATAAATGATAACATTATAAATCCTGTTTTAAAAGCAAGTGAACTAGTATTTAATCAAAACCTAGTACTTAATCCTGGAAATAATAGAATCGAAATTGTCGCGTTAGACAGCAAGGGAAATTCCAGTAGAAAAACCGTTCAGATCATTCTTGATCTCCAGCCTCCTCTTATTTCGATATCGTCCCTATCTGAAAATGAAATAATTATTTCGGTTGATGATGATTCGCCGGTAAACCTCATCACAAAAAATTTGAGAAATCTCAAATTAAACCATCAAAAGGATACTAGTTTTTCACTAAAGCCAATACCGGAAGCGGAATTCTATTACATCGAAGTCGAGGATGCGGCACACAATAAGAACGGCATCAGAATTGACAACTCAGAGTTAAAGTTAGGGCTAAATCATGCCCGTCTTCGCCGCCATTTACCATACAAAATGACATTAACACAACTGGCAAGTAGTGCACTATCAAATCAACTGATAAGGAAACCTACACCAATAAATCAATCTGACAAGACCGCTAAAAATGAAATATTGACCATTGAAATTGAACAACTTGGTTCTGAATTAAAAGTATACCAAAGCAATATTCTGGTGTCTGGAAAAATCCTCGGCAAATTTAAATCACTTAGATTCGATAACGAATTAAAGCTTAAAAACAGCAGAGATACCCGCTTTTGCTTCAATAAAAGTCTGCAGCTGGGTGATAATAAAATTGAATTATTAGCAATTGATCATAAAAATAAGAAATATCGTCGATCATTTAATATTGAACGCTTACATTCACCAGAAGAAAATAGGGAATTACGGGCAACGGTTATATTGTGCCCTCTTGCAAAATCCGGTGGTGACAGGGGACTCAATGCAACGGTGTATAACAAGCTGCTGCTTGAATTACACAACTATGGTCGATTTCGTATGTTGGAAACAAAACGTCTTGACCTTATAACGATAGATAAAAATCTGACTGAAGGAGGTTGGATTGACACTAAAAGAGCGGCAAATTTTGGCCGAAAGGTGCAGACAGATTATAGTTTGGCATGCACGATACGTCCTTCAAATAATGACATTGAGATCTTTGGCAGACTGATTGACACGGAAACGAGCGAAATCCTGGCAACCTGTGATGTATATGAACTTAACGATAAAAAATCCGATATTTCAAATATATATAGTCGATTTACCCGAAAGCTCTCTCAACACTTTCCGATCATCGAAAAAACTATTGCAAAATCACTTCAACGAGAAGTCATCATCAACGCAGGCCAAAATTCCAACATCAAAAAGGGCATGAAATTTGTCGCTTTTCATCGAGAAAAACCGCTTAGAGATTCAAAAACAGGCCAAATTCTGGTAAAAGGCCTCATTACAATTGATGCAATTCTATCTGCAACAAAAGTTGGAATCGACAAAACTAGGTTAAAAGGAGGAAAAGAAATACGAAAATCACAGTTTATTATTTCTCAATAGATTTTCTCAAAAGAAACGATCTGAAACAACCGTGATTTCTTTCAAAATGATCTGTTGTAAGAAACGCTTGATTTTTCTCCATTTTAAAAACAAAAAACCGGTTCCAATTGGATTATAATCGGCTTGGAACCGGTTGGATTTATTGTGATTCGGATCCTTTCTTTTTTTACAGACCGCTAAGATCAGCTACCTCATCAATTGTGTGATCATTTGTTAAGTCCGCTCCAAAATGCCGAACTCCATTGACTCGGAGAATAGAAGGTGTACTGGTTGCATCAACCGCCATCACCGCCGTAACGCCGTCAAATTCAAAATCAGTGTGATCGTCCACCCGTTGTGCCGGTACAATGACACGAATTATATCATTGGAAGCACCTGTAACAAATGCGTGAAATCCCGGAGAATCCAAGGCTAAAGTTTCCATGCCTGCCGGAGCTGTTGATGGCAACCCTTGAGCCTCGTCTGTCGGATCAACGGTGACGACTGAAAACCCACCACCGGAAGCGGCATCGCCAACCAGAATAACCCAATGAACATGATAGGTTTCACCATCATTGAGATAGTCATCATCTATATTCTCATCCCACAAAGGCGTATCATCAAATGCAGGGTGTGACGTCACTGCCAGCGCAAGTACGCCCGCTAATCCCTCGAATCCTACATAGTCCGGAGAAAGTGTCGTTGGAAAGACATAACCAAGTACGGGAGTTCCAGCCGTATCATCAGTTGATATTTTGGTTGCTGCCGCTGCGTTTAATTCCATCGAAAACACAAGCGAATCAATGTCTGCTACATATTTGACGGTTGTATCATTTATATTAAATGATTCTTCTGCATCCAAGGCCGTTTGATTGTTCATCATTTCAGTTGTGTTTGCCGGCACCGGCAAAGCATGATCAGGAGCCGTACCTGCTATAGCATCGCCTGACAAAGCCAAATTAGTATAAATTTTTTCCACCTTCAATAAAGGCGATCCATCGGCCGCATCGACCTGCATGAATGCAGTGACAGCGGCGTCCACTCCAAATGTTTTGTTTCGTTGTACACGATCAAACGGTACTATAACGCTGATTGAATTGCCATTTTCGATTACGGCAAAACCAGGTGAATCCAAATACATAGGCATTGGAGGAGATGTTGGTGGCAAAAGGGCCGCATCAGTATTTTCAAGCACAGCTAAACCTGCCTTCGCTCTGTCATCATTAACCAGCACAACCCAGTGACTGTGGTAGATGACACCATCGTCATCATAGGCGTCATTATTGTCCTCATCCCATAAAGGTGTATCGTCAAAATCAGGATGAGATGTAACAGCTAAAGCGACAATTGCATTATCGTCCGTAACCCCTTGAAATCCGACATCACCTGGCGCTAGAGATGTAAGGAAAACATATCCTAAAACCGGCGCGCCATCGACCCCTCCGGCAGGGATGGGTTTCACTGATCCCGCGTTTGCCATTGCATCCATTGTAAAAATAATTGAATCCAGTTTTGGTTCATAGCTGACCGACGCAGAAGATACCTTAAATGCGTCATCGTCAGCGTAAATCTCTCCTTGCAATGAAGCAGCCAGGGTCAGACTATTCTGTAATCTTCTAATCTCCATATTCAAATCATTGATTGCATCAACCAACACATCAAAATTCTCATTGACTTCTCCCGCTTTTGCTGGAGTTCCAGAGACAAATTCGTTAGGGACCTCTACCTCATCAGGACCCGCAGGCATTTGAGCATTGGAAATTGCCGTTAATCCCAGCGTTAACGCAATCACTACGCTAAAACATGAACCAAAAATTCCGTTTATATTTCTACATCCCCTGGTTGAATCTGATCGTTTTACATCTTCACTCACACTTACCATATTAAATCTCCTTTTAGTTAAATTTGCATACTTGTTAATTAATTAGAACTACTCAAACGCAACGCCGTGAAAGTTAATTATTCTCAGGTAATTGAATTGGAATATTCTCATCACTTTTTGCGTAAACCCAATGTCCACGAGATGGCAACAATTCATTCGCAACTTTGAATTGATTATCGTCCCATATCCACACAGTACCGACAACATCAGTACCCATAAAAATATTACCTGCCGTGTTATCATCTGGAATTCGCGCTAACGACATTAAATTCCACCCTGCCTTCAATTCAATTTCATAACTATTTGGGTTGGTGCCCAGTACAGCTTCCTCTATATCAGTTAACCCATCACCATCCTTGTCGACAACGGCGTTATCTACTGCCAGTTCCTGACTTGCAATAACATGTGAAAGATCAACAAGAACAATGCCATTGGCAATAACTTCATTCTCAACATCAGAAATAGCCTGAAGCAAATTTTCAATAGATGTCAATGTTTCAAACTGAATATACCAATCATCTTCATCCCATTCCATATCGTCCCAAGTACTACCAATGGCGGTTCGCTGCACTTCAATAGTTGCATTGAGATCAACAATATTCTGTTCCCTCATTGTTATGACGTTGCCAAGATCTGTAATTTGCCCATCCCTTTCAAGAATTATTGCATCTTTTAAATCTTCTGCCTTGGCAACAGACATGCCCACGATCTGCTCAAGTTCACTCGGTGTAATTAACGTATTTACATCGACAAACCATTTGTCATGATCCCACTCCATACTATCCCAAAGACTATCTCCTCCATGAGGAAGCAAAACAATGGTTTCATTAAGTTTATCGATGACGCCATCTCGATGCTCGACATCGCCTTCAAGGTCAATTATTTCGTCTATTTTTTCATCAATTATTTCATCTTTTTCGTCTTCAATCTGCGCAACGGATTCCTCCACGATCTGTTCAACTTCATCCTTAGTAGTTAACGTATCTACATCTATAAACCAATTATCATTATCCCACTCCATGATATTCCAAAGACTACTTTCTCCATGAGGAAGCTCAGAAACTACGTTTGTTAATTTATCAATGACAGACTCTTTGATATCAATTATTTCATCCTTTGCTGATTCTGCTTCTTCAATTGCAAGATCCAGATCCTCCTGATTGAAAAGAGGCTCAAACCAATTATCCCAGTCCCATGACATTCGATTCCAGTTACTGCTTGCTTGTACCGTGTTCGATATTAAAACAATCAATGCAATAAATTTTAATAAATGTTTCAACAAAACTTCCATCCGTTTAGTCTAAAAAATAGATTTAATTGCTACACCGCAGGTTGACCTAAAAACTATTTTTCCAGGCGTTTAAATCGTTTTATGTATGACCAAAAATCCCATCAAAGCGGGTGAACTAACCTTCATTATGCATAAACTTTCTATTACAATTCATCATATCACATAATATCAACGAGTTGTGAAGTTATTCGGATTTGAAATAGTCTCCACCCACCACGGCGCGTTATAAACCACGGCAGATTTTCAACACTATTTCTGCACGCGAATGAAATTCATAACTCACTGATCTCACGCAATCTGATGACTCTCACTACAAAAGTTCATGAATAATGCAAGCTAACGGGACATTTTTCAATCAAACGCCGATAAGTTAACAACCTTCAATATCTTTGCAATAGAAATTTGAAAATTTAATACAAAATGATGTGGATGCTATAACCAAGGCTGGCAGGAAAGATTGTAGTAAGAAAAAACGATGAAACAATATTTTTAAGGCGAAATCATTTTGGCATAGAATGTCGATTAAAGAATTTTCAAATTGGTTCCTGATTGCTTTTTACACAGAAACTACGCTTAAAAATAGACCTGAATTCGTGATAGTTTTCTTATTATATAGAAGCGAGGCATTAAATTTTTAGCTGTAGTGGCCACTACAGCTAATCCCGTGTGCGGAGAGACGGCCTGATGCCCGCCTGGTATCAGGAGCGAGCCGAGCATGGCGAGACAGGCTGAGCAAGTGTTCAGCAGCTATTATGGGTGAAACGCATTAAGATTACAGTGAATTTATTTGGGATTGAATTGCCGATATTTTGGAGTTCAAGCTTCAGCTTGCTTATTTAATCCTTCAAAAAACAAAAACCAAGCTGAAGCTTGAACTCCAAAATATCGGCATCCATGACAAACTATACGAATTATTTATATATATTTATGGAATCTAATGCCTAAAAAACATTCGCCCATAATTACTGAGTGATCAGCAACGTAACGCTAGTGAAGTGGCAACCGTTAACGGTTAGATAACGAAGCAGATGCATTAAAAGAAAGCCATTCTGCAATGGCAGAACGGTCACTAAAAAGCAAAATACTTATTAGGCAACTGGTTTTGTATTTGTCGTCACGGATTCAGGAATAAAATTATATTTTTTGATTCTACAACAATTAATAACTCAAGTTTTGCAGTTCATTTTGAGCAATAATTTCTCATGATTTGGACTTGAAATTGTGATGTAACATGCTATGCTTAAATATGTTAAGATATATTTACAATTCCAACATATTAGGGGGCTGCATATGATCAAGAATCT
>JAJFLO010000050.1 GCA_021772675.1 Verrucomicrobiota bacterium
AGCCACGGGCGTAATGAACATGGCAAAGCGTAACAACATGACGATTGCCTGCTCAACATCGGAGTACAACCCGCCGATAGGAATTAGCAAGATACCAATGGCGGATGACAATAGATAAATCGCAACCACAGCAATTGGGAGTAGAATAATTGTTGGCGCTGGCACGATTTTCAGCAGTGTGAAGACCGGTACCAGAAAAAGAATACTGATAATAAAATCAAACATGACTCGAGCGCTTCCCGCCACGATAAACGCTTCCTGCGGAACTTTGAGTTTCGTGAACACCGATATGCCGGCAGTAAATGATTTAAGCGGCACCTGAACACCATTGACAAAACATTGCCAAAACACCGAGCCGATCAGGACAAACAGCGAGTAAGGCATACGGGAATCTTCGATACTGATGATTTTGCTCTTGTTC
This sequence comes from Verrucomicrobiota bacterium, assembly GCA_021772675.1. GTDB lineage: Bacteria > Verrucomicrobiota > Lentisphaeria > JABSQK01 > JAJFLO01 > JAJFLO01. The sequence goes on from JAJFLO010000050.1 coordinate 422, forward strand.
AAAAGCACCCAAATTACAGTGTTCAGCAGCGGTGGAGCGATAAGCCATATATAGCCTAGATAGCTTTGGCGAAACTGAGCCTTTAGATCTCTGAAAAAGAGGATACTAATCAGCTCGCGACCCTGCCACAGGTCAGCAAAAATTGCGACCACAAACCGCCACGGATTCTGTAACGGAGACTCTTTGGAATACCGGACAAATGGTAGGTCTTCAAAAGATCTCGTTTCTACGTCAGCGACGGATTTTGATTGTTCAATGGACATAAAAATCGATAATTATGCAGATGCGAGGCATTAAATTTTAGTTCTGCTGTGCAGCAGAACAGCAATTCTGGGCGAAAAAGGTACTTAAACGAGAGTTAAAGAGGCAGTATTTGCATTGTAACCAATTGTTGTTGAGTATTTTATATCTTAAATAAAGAAGCATGTTAAACCCATATTGATAAAAAATTGTACGAAAAATTCCTTTTTTAAAAATATATAACTCTTTGAAAATAGTAGTGTTGTAGAACTTGCCGAGAATTGCTGGCAGCAGAATAACGACTGCAGCCGAGTGAAATGAGACAGGCTGAACAGATGTTCAGCAACGCAACGCCAGTGAAGTGTCAACCGTTTGATAACGAAGCAGACCTGTCTCGACGCAGTTACAGCAAACGTAGGCGGATGCATTAAAAGAAAGCCATTCTGCACTAGCAGAACGGTCACTAAAAATTAAAGTATCTATTCGGTAACTGGTTTTATACTTCTCGTCGCGGATTCAGGGATAAGGAAAAGCTGCTTGAACCAGAACGAACCATTTTGGGTATCGGAAACAGCCGAATTTGAGAAAAGTCGTTGCGTTGAGTAGAGTTAAGAGTTGGTAACAGAATACTGGTAAATTATTCAGGCTAAATTTATCAGGACAGACTTCGTCCCGTAAATTCAGCACTAACTTAATGACATTAATGCCGAAGGACTTACGCCGAGCTAAGCTATACATCTTGTTTAAGGTAAACCGACACATTTGTGTCAATTTTTAATATTCCGATTCGGTATCTCCAAACATTTCAGATCTCAGCATTGACGTAAATTTTGACTATCGCTATTTTTGTCATTGAGAATTGTTTGGATTTTGGGAATTAAGATTTGAGATCTAGTGAAGCTTAGCTAGTCTGACATCCTATTTAGTACCAGTTTCCTGCTTATGATTTTTGTGTTCTTCAATACAGCTGAAATGAATGAATTACAACAATTAAAGTTAGAATATTAGTACAACCTCTAATTTTAAATTTTTGACTATTTCCATTCTTAAAACTTGAATTAAACACAATTGGTTTGTAACTTTTTGGGATTCAGAGATTTAACATATTCGTTTTCTCAACCCCAGAGGCCTTTTGGGGCACACCGAAAGCGCCGATAAAAACTGGTATAAGGTAGAGAATGAAAGTTTCTTATAGTGAAGATGTAGTGAATCACGCTAGCAGCCTGTCGGACTTTGAGCCGCCCCTCTGCTGTAACAGTTGATGAAGCCGTCAGTGAACGTGTTCATTATTTTCTTAATTTCAATTGATTTAAGCTGTTGTTTCATTAGGTTAGAGCTTATGGATAAATTTTGTTCATGAGAATGATTATTTCGTTACTTCTTTATAGATTATACTGCAAGCAGTAGGTTTTTCGACATTCGTTATTCATTTCAGGCAACAATTCTACAGAAACCTGTCGAAAACCTGATGGCTGTCGGTATATATACTGAAATCGATCCATTTTTAGGCATAATGGGATTGCCGACCATATTGAATAGCCGCTTGAAATTGTGAGCTAAGGGCTCACAAATAAATAACTTGGATTTTTCGCATCTTATCTTCACGTTATCTATGGCCGATCCAAATGACGAAAAACATTGAAATATTGCAATATTCCTGCTGCTTTTCGTCATTCAGATCGCCCAAACCTGACATAAATCTGAGCGCGAAATTATCCAAGTTATTTATTTGTGAGTCCTAAAGTAACGAGTGTCCACTCTGTTTCTACGTGGGGATGACCCCTAAGATGAAACTCCCGAAATCCCATTACTGCTTTAATTATTCCAAATACAGGTTCTACAGTTTGTTTACGCAGTCCATAACGCTTCCTGCCTTCTTTGGTCTACAGGTGTTGACTCATCTTTTCTTTCATACTGGCCTCTGTCGAGGCTTTAGGCGGCTCGGTTTTCTTTTCCAAATGGGTCACTCTGACATGATGACCAGTTTTCCCTGTTGCTACGTATGCCGTCGGACCTTTCTCATCGGGACCCTCAATTTTTTTGATTGCAGCCTCACTGAAGAAACCCGTATCAGCAAGACCATCAGTGACTTCCCGGGTTTTATCAGAAACAGACGCAACATCAGGTATAAGTTCTTCTCTGTCATTGACATTCTGAGTGACGCGTTCATCCAAAATTAACATGCTTCCTTCTATATCCACAGCACCCTGGGCATTGTCGGCCTGATCAAAATGTTTATCGTTACCCGCTTTCATAATTCGGCAAATGTCTATCGGTAGTGTTGGTATTGGAACACATCAGAGTCTGCCTTCAGAAATAGAATATCAATCTGCCAAAATGCTTTGTCGTGTAAACGCAACATCGGTTCAGCAATATCAACGGGTCGGAATCCTAAACGCTCCAAATGGGCACACATATCGTGAAATCTTAGCGAAGTTGGGGTGAGTTGGAAGTTATAGGTCTCCATAATAATCGCCGTGGTATTCGTAAGGACATCATTACTGCCTGAAAGAATTGGTATCTCGTAGCCGTGGGTATCAAACTTCAAGAGATACGGGCCCGATAGGTTTCTTTCTATAACTAACGAATCAACAGTCCGTACAAGACAGGTTCTCGAAGAGCCTGGATTCTGACCTTCGACTGTACTTCCATTGAGGTCTGGTGTCACATTGAGATCGACTTCCTCTCCGTTAACTTCCCCTGCTACACAGAGTGCGTAATCAAAATTGGTGAACCTACGCTTGGTGGTTTCCAGCGCCTCTTGTCTTTCTTCAAGGGGTTCAACGGCCAAGTACGAGGCGTTTGGGAAATGTTTCATTCAGGCAATGCTCCACTTCCCGTCCGAAGCTCCGATGTCAACTACAGTCTGGATAGGCACACCACGTTGGGCAAGTCTTTAGATCATGGAACTCATACTCAGATTGGAGTTTTCGCCAATCGCTACCCTCCGAACAATCTTCGCGCCAAGAGGCTGCAACAGGCTATTTACTACGTTTAGTATACGCTTTTTCATAGGACACCTATCTTTTCTGCCGAACACGTTATTATATGATGTTCTGATATCATTACAATTTCGACTATTCATTATAGTTAAAGAAAAATCAGAGTCGCACCCTGAGACTGCCTGATACTCTCTCTGCCTCTTCCTGATATCGATTTGCAGGACAAATTTCCGAGAGTACATATTATCTGTTAAAATTCCGCTAATCCAGTGTTGATTTTCACAATTTTCATTGAATAATCCCATACAACAACTCATATTGACTCAAGCTGGAAATCGATTTACCTATCATTAAACGGTCTCGGGCGCAGATCTGGGTTTGGCGGGAATCGTCCCACAGGACCAGGGCAAACATACCCGGCAGGTGTTGCATAAAAGCCGGGCCATATTGCTGATAGAGGGCCAGAATAACCTCAGTATCGGGCTTGGTTTGGAACGGATACTTGTGTTTGGCTCTAAGTTGCTGGGAGCCATAGATTTCACCAATAAAGACCACCCCCACATTACCTTGTGGGTTAAACATGGGGTGTTGACCCTGATCGAGATCGACGATGTTCAAGCGGGTATCACCCAAAGCGCAATAATCAAAAAAATGCAAGCCCCGGTCGTCGGGGCCATGATAGTGCAATGCCTTGACCATACGTTGCCTGGCAGATTGGCAATATTGACTCTTTTTGGGTGATAATTCCGACGATTCCGCACATGATATCCTACGCTTATTTAGCGAATTCGGATTGATAAGGAAAATCAAATGAGTAAAGAAAATATTTTTGAGAGAAACCCAATACTAACAGTTGTGGGGTTTCTTATATTACTATTTCTTGTTTTAGAGTTACTCTCCTACTTTTTGATTTATACGATAAACCCCAATTATGGAAAGCCCAATCAGTTTAATAGAGAACTATCAGGTTATTATGTTTCTAAAAATACGCCGAACTTTAAACACGGTACGTTCAAGGATGATGAAAACCAACAGGATATTGTTACAGATGAATATGGTTTTATATATCCCACTCCAATTAACAAATCTAAAGACCCTAATACAATACGAATATTTTTAATGGGTGGTTCTGGGTTGATGGGGGCGGGACAAACTCAACGTTATTCGCACATATATCCATATCCCAAGTCAATTTATGCATACAACATAAGCATCGCTGGTTTTTTGAAGCGATCTTTGGAAAGATATTATCCCAAAAAACACATTGAAGTCATCAATGCAAGTTCATATACTAAAACGATGCATCAATCATTCTTACACTATCTAGAAACGGTATCCTCTTTCAACCCGGATTTGATTATTAGTATGGATGGTTTCAATGACGTAGGTTCCATAAGTACAGGACAACCTTATAAACGGACCGAGTTAAAGTGGTTACAAAGATACGTTGATTTGTCCAATTCGCATCACCCACCTTCAATATCGTACTTTTATAACCTACTCCATATGCTAATCGTACAACCTGACAATATACCTTTATCTTGTCACTCGGCTGAACTCTACGAACCTTCTTTTTACTCTTTAGATTTATATCTGAGACAAAAAGGGATGTTGGTCGATAACTCGAAGCGGTTTACTCAAATTTTAAGGCAATATATGAGTGTTCTTCAAGTAGATAATGTAGAGTTCATTTTTTCTCTACAACCAATGCTAACAAGGCAAGTTAATAAGGAGTTATCACATATCGAGGAGAATTTTAATTCCTCGGTGTATCCCTTTAACCCAAGTGGCTTGCCCTTATTCAATTTGCCTGATGAATTTCCATCCACATTAGACGATCAGGCAAAATCACTGAAAACTGGAATTGTGACTCTGAAATTCTTTTTTGATGATCATTTATCTCAAGTTCTCAAATCCGAAGTGGAGAGTGCCGGATACATATATGTGGATTTTAACCAAGAAATCCAGTCCCTGTCCAGTAGTCAGGAATTCTATACTGATTATGTCCATTTAACGCAATATGGAAACCAATTTGCTGCTGAAAAACTTGCTGAAATTATCATAAAAAATCAACTTTTGGCAGAGGAATAAAGTATCACGTTTTTTATTAGTGTGATCAACCGTGGGAATCAACGTGAAAAAATGGCAAATTATGGGGCTTATGTTGAAGACGGTCTACTTAAAAAACTCGAAAGTCCGTTTGACAATGTCGTTGAACAAAGCATCATTGGCAGCGATCGCTTTGTTGATTGGGTGAAACGAGAGTATCTTCTCATCCGTTCAGGAGATAAAAGAGAAGAGCCGGCACTTGTTCATTTACAGCAATCATTTTTCTTTGATGATGTAA
>JAJFLO010000491.1 GCA_021772675.1 Verrucomicrobiota bacterium
ATACTTTTGACGTTGGCGTCCATTTTCATTGATTACCAGATAATGTCGCGGACCATGACGTTCGCCTTTGTGACATTTACAGTTTTTCCTTGAACAGATCGAATAACGTTCAACCCAGCTGCCGTGAAGGATCTGAGTCAGAGATTTCAGTTCCTCGAGAAACTGTGAACGTTCGTTTATTAATTTTTTGACATTTATATTTGACATAGCTAAACGATAGCTTATATAATATACGCTATTCAAACAAAAAACGTAAAAAAAATGAATTTTATTTATTGAGGAATGATAAGAAAACAAGTCTGAACAACAAGGCAGTATTGGAGCGTACAAATGTACACACGCTCAATAATTGCCAAAAAAAACATCTAAAAAAGGTGGGGAATGTGGGGTGTACGATATTGGTTGCAAATGAAACAATTACTACTGTATGCAGGATTTCATTATTCTATTTCATCTTGTTGTTATTATTTATCGGTAATTTTAGTGTCTATGCTAACGTATTCAGAAGCTGAAAGAATATATAATTTAGAATAGCCCACCTCTTGCTTGATCATATCCTCTAGATCTTTTTTAAACTCCTTAATTTCTGCTACAGGGATATTTCCCTCATTCTTATATTTTTCAATAAGGTCATTCAGTTTTCTTATCATTAATAATTCAGGTGTAACTCTCATTGAATATTCCTCTCAAAGCTTTTTAATTAATGAATAAATATTTGCATATCGTTCAACGCTCTGTTGCTGAAACTGGCTATCAAATAGCGAATTTTCCAATTGTATGCCGGATTATCAATGCTATGCACCTTGTAAGGTTAATTCTTTTTATCGAATAATTGGCCATGCGGTCTATGTTAGACTACAACTACTCATCAAGATATTCATATCGTAATACTTCCACGGTATTTCTCAGTGCATCACGATAAATAATAGCCATTAATATTTGGTCAGCGTATGCGGTGTCAATACCTTCATTAAAATGTCCCCGTTCACCTCCGCTTCCGCCAACACCGGTAACTAAATCCCTAACAATTTGAGACACGGCAATAATGGAAAAATAATTCTGACGAACAGTTGTCAAACCAATTATTTTTCCAATGATTTCTTCTTTTCGACGGTCATTCGTTTGAGTAACTACAGATCCATCACTAAGCTTTAACGCATTGGCTAATTGTCCTCGAAATTGAAATGTTTCACCGCTGCCTGCGCCATCAGCGCTATTTGCACTTAATATTGTATTAGTAACCGGAGTGGTTAATGAGCCTACCATGGTTTTCGCCGTTCCTGCCACACCTCCTGTAATTGCTGTTCCGTCTGGAGAAGCCTCATCGTAAGAACTGTCACCAACTTTAACGCCTTCGAGTAACGCGATCAGCACATCCTCATTGTACGTATTAACATTGATATAACCCGTGGCTTCGGTATCACTGCCTATTTTTACCTGACTCAAGATGTTTGCGTCACCATCGCTATAGGTTCCCAAAAGTGCATCGGGTGTCCGCATTGCCCAAAGTGTAACTGGTTTATATGCCTTTAAGTTGATCGTTTCCCATGGAGCGCCACGATGAATCGCGCCGAGTTCCCATAGAGTCTCCATCGGTCCATTTCTAATATAAGCGGTTGACACCAAAGAGGGTTCCGTTACACCGGTTTCCGAATCTTTGCTGCCGCCCGGATTTGGGTTACAGAAGTCCGCATGATTGAGGGCTCCCGGTGTAGCCTTGGCGTTCACAGAATCACCCCAGGTTTGTCCCTGAGTCCAACCATCAGTTGCCAAATTATATCTGGGATCATTGGCGGCGTAATATATTATCTGATTATTGGTAAACAATGCGTTTAATGATCTACTGGTGGTGGGGTTGGGTAATTGCGCAAAATCCTTCAATTTAGTCGAATCTACACTATTTTCCAAGTATACCACCAGGTTGGAAAGCGTCACATTTTCCGAATCACCATCGTCGTCAGGATCAGCAACGGTCGTTGTCACTATGCCTATTGACGTTGCTTCGAAATAATTACCTGAAGGATTAATTGTTAATCCCGTGCCATTATCAAAGTTAACCGCTGCAAATTCAGTACCATCTATTGTGCCTTTCACAAAGAGGTTTGAGCTGACTGCTGCGGCGATGGAATACATGTTTACTAATTCAACATCAAAGGTTAATGTTATTGTATCGCCAAACAGATTGGCTTTAATCTCCACTTCATTTATGTAGTAATATTCATCATTTCCACAATATGTAGGCACGGCTCCTGAACCTGCATAATCAGATTCTGCATCCGCATTGCTGTCACAGTAATCTATCAGATTTGCAGCAATTTGATTATTTAATGCAGTATCAGTCGATATGCCCAACCAGGGAATGCCACTACTATCCTGAGAACCAGTTTTCCAAAGTTCTGCGGCCTTTAAGATGTCAGTAATCCCCAAACTATCCCAATCTGAGCGTGCTAAATTAAACCGATGTTTATCATCATCTCCGTCAAAATAGGCCTCTTTATCATAGCTATGTGGAAAAAGATTTGCCTTGATCAATTTCATATCTGCGTCGGTATCTACAGATCCAGTTACATACACACTATCTTCCAGCAATTGTTTGAACATCTGATAGTGGGACTGCCATTTTTCATCAGCAGCAATGCCGTCTGTATCACCCCTGCGTAAATGGCTGGCTAAATTCGTGTTTGTCACATTTGAAATATTAATTTCAGTTGGAGTTATACCAAAGCGCTTCTCGGTTCCTTCAGTTATACCACTTTCTGTTGTGGGTGCAGGGTCAATTTTTCCTGATTCATCTATAATTAGGAAGGCAACACGTGAAATGATGGGGGTGTCGGTATCATCAATATAACGTTCACTGGTGTCATAAACATGGAGCCAGCCAAATGTGTCATCTAAAGCAACGTCAGGAGTGAAATCAATACCCGCGATAACAATATGAAGAGCGGTGTCAATACCGGATCTATCCTGAGAGGGTGTGTTTGCAGTTTCGTCTGCATCTGAAGCATAGTAACTGTCCTCTTTGCTTGCCCAATACACTCGATCATCCCAATCAGATGTCTGCGTTGTCGGACCGAATACATTATCCATTGTCACTGTTGCGGGAAAAAGATTTTGGGGATAATTGGGATCGGAAAAATTCGCGGTTAGCAATGAAAATGCTTGTTTAAATCCGCTTTCTGCCTGCAATCTTGATTTTACGATATCCTGAGCGATATCGACACTTTTTTGAGAATTCATTGCTGCAAAGGCAAACGATAATGCCATTACCATTAAAAGAGCCAAAATGCCTAGTGTCATTAAGAGTGCAACACCCTGCTCATTTTTATAATAGCATGCAGCTAAATTATTCATTTTTTTGTTCATTTTAATCATAATGGATGTATGTTAACGCTTAAGTATATATTAATTCATTAATTTAATGACGCCTAACCTGGATTATTCATAAACGTTCTATTGCGAGTCATTATATCACAAAAAATCAACGCATTATACATTTTTAAGGGTGCGAAACAGTTTCCACCACGGCGGATTTTCAACACTATTCCTGTACGCGAACAATATTCATAATTCATTGATTCCACCCAATATAATAACTCTCATCAAAAAATTTTATGCATAATCAAAGCGAACTTATGCACCGTTCAATGGTGCAATTAAAAAATAGCGTGTTGGTAGGGTAAATATAAACCCATTTCAACTTCAAAAATTCTGAATCAATCCTACGATAGCGAAGCCATGCTATTTATAGTTAAATAGTTTTCTGAAATATATAATAGGCTTCAGAAAACACGTAATTAATTAATTCACCCTGTAATTGTTTAAATACGTTTTTGGTTTATTAATCTTCCAAATGGCTTAGGAAAAATATTTTTGTATATGATTTTTGCGTCTTCAGCTGTACTATCTCTGGGGCATCTACTAAATCGGGATCAAATAAGTCAATATTAACTTCGATACGTACCGGTAGCGTAGTAACTACGGTTCCTGCTGTGATAACAGTATCAGTATCATCGAAACATTTAATCGAAAAACTTTTAACGCCACCGACAACTCTCTGATATCCGTTCCATATACCATTCGGGTTGGTGCTGGCTATGGCATTTATATGCCAATTCGTTGTCAATCCATAAAAGTCCCAATAGGTACTATCATCCTCACAGGTCAGTTTACGATACAACACATAGGGTTTACTGTCTGATGTCGCTGATTCGTCAACATGATGATTATAATTTATTTCACATAAACGAGACATAGCCGCATCTGTTGGTTCCGTAGAACTGACCACACATAGGTGAATTGCATCATCTTTATCATTAGCAACATCATTGCCATTCAAACTTGGATTTCCAACATAAAACCCGATTTCCTGTCCGGAAATTGATGACGCAACCGCAGATTGTAAGTCATGTTCGATTAGATCAAATACTATTCGGGAATTTTCATAGATCCCCCAAATACTATCATTTAAGTCTAGTGTTCGCTGCGATGATAAAACAAACTTAAACATCATCAACATCAGCAATGACAAAATTGTCATACCAACCATAAGTTCAACAATCGTGAAGTTGCAAATTCTAACAGATGCTTTTGTCGTCTTATTTCGACGTGTTTCGTACTGAAGTCGCTTTAAGATTTTTTGATTTACTTTTCCCATTAGAGTATTTTTTTAGTTTTGACTGTTTCGAATCGGTTTGAGGACTCCGTTTAACCACCCAATTTGATTTTAGCATTGGTAAAATTTGAGGATCAGAAGTTTTATACTTATACCCTCGCGTCACATAGCTCTCCATTTCAGTAAATGTTAGCCATTCTCTGGAAATTTTCTTTCTAGTAATTGCTTCTATCTCTATTTCAATGGCAGGAATTTTTTCAGATTTTAATTTAGCATTTTTTACATTTCCTGATCTAATGTCAGATATTATTCCTTCATTCAATTCTGCAAGCTGCATATACAGTTCTGCGAGATTTTTAATATTTCCTTTATTTGCCGACCGTTTTCCTTCCATTTTGGTAAAATACCAATTTGATATTTTTTGATTCTCCTCAAAATCCTTTCTATTACCCTCAATAAGATAAGTGTACGGTTTCGAATATGTCGCCATTATATCATCAACTGTAACCGGATGCCCCAGTTGCGATCTTGATTCGATCATTGCAACATCACTCGCAATGATCGATGTCATTGAAAATAGAATCAGTGATATACTGCATTTTAATATTAAGTCATGTTTCATGTTATTACGTTCTACGTCAGCTGTATACTTAATAATAATGTTTAGTAAAAATGATTTTACGACTTTTTATTTGGTTTCTCCCTGGATAATGCCTTACGCTGTTTCGGAATCCGCCAGTCAGATTTTAGCAGAGGCAATATAAAAGGATCTGATGTTTTATACTTGTATTTTTTCTTCGTATAGCTCTCCATTTCTGATAATGTCAACCAAGTTCGTGAACTATTTTTTTTTGTTATCGATTCTACCTTTCGTTCAATTTCCAGAACTTTCTCAGCATTTTCATAGGCCTTTCGTACATTCCTTTTTTCAAGTTTTTGAACAACAGATTCATTTATTTTTGTCAATTCACTATAGAGTTTTGACAACTTTTTATAAATTCGATACTTTTTGGATTTATGATTGTCTTCTTTGTCCAATTTTTTCTTATAATAGTCTACTTTTTTCAGGTTTAGCTCACGATCTCTTTTGTTCCCCTCATAAAGCGAAGAGTATGGCTTGATATACGCCTCTATTTTCTGTTTACGAACATCTGCCGCTTCCTTTAGGATCTCTGCCCGTGACTTCTGAGCATAAGTTACCAAAACCGACGCAAACATTATCAATAACAGAACTGGCATTGCAGATATATTTGAGAATTTACTTCTGATATTTCTAACCAATTTATGTGAATTATTCATTAATTTCATTAGATTAGTTTAATCTTAGTAGATTGCCCGTCGACTTCATATCTCAGCTCGATTTACTCTTAAATTCTTTTGACATCCAACCTTCCCCAGTGGGAATATAAACGGGATGACATAAGGTAATTCAGAAGCTTGAGAAATCAAATCATTCAGCGCAATTATTTAGGGGTAATCCCTCATCATTACAGGAGGTTGCATAGTTACTAAGAATTTGCCATGTTTCCATTTCAAACCGAATTGATGATAATTCTGAAACGTCTGAAAAAAAGTCATTGATGCCAAAGGCCGTTCGTCTCTGAAGAGCAATTTTATAAGTTTTTCCTGGTATTATTGACGGAGGAAATTTTACATAAAATCTGGGATCTTTGGCGTTTTTGATTATTGCAAGATCCGCCCCGGATATTTCTGCTGTACACATGCTATTAAATCCATGGGTTCCCGGAGGTTCAATTTCTACTTTATAGCAATCAAGGAAGTTTTGTGCATCTTGTGTCCCTATTGTAGGCGTTTCCCAGATTGATTCTACATCAATTAAGACTGCATCCGTATTCAATATATTCACGGTCGCATCAACGCTAATTTTCGCGATTTCATGTTTATCTAATGGTTTACTCAAATTACCGATATTGTAATAATCGGGATGATCATATTTTTTCAATATTGAACGGATCTTATTCTCAAGATGAAGACTGGGTTTCATATTTTGGGGATTAACATCGAATAATTCATAATTATGACTCATAATTTTCCGGGTATTCATATTAATAGAAATATCTAAACGCCCGACATAGTCTCCCCAGGCTCCGGCTTGAACAATAATCGTTCCATGGTTGGAAATCGATTCAGTCTCTAACACCGTATGAGAATGACCTCCAATAATTAAATCAATACCTGAAACCCGACTGCCAATTTTCTTATCTGACTTGTAGCCTAAATGACTTATCATAAAAAGTATATCAACGCTATCCCGGTGACGTGCAACAATTTTTCTGGCCTGATTAACATAATCATATCGTGCACTGATTGAATTATAGTATTTTCCTGTAAACTGTTTGTCCTGTTCGTTCCATGGTTTACCTACCATACCAAATACACCGCATCGAATTGTGCCGATATCAAATCTTATAAATGATTCACCCAGAGATTGGTTTGCGCAAAGCGGGACATCCCCGGGAACGTCCAAAAACCGCTTAATCTGGTCTTCGCTATAGGCAAAATCATGATTGCCCACTGCCCTGAAATGCAATCCCACGTGCTTGTAAATTTCAATAGTACTTTCGCCTTTTGAGACGAGGTCTATCAGGCTGCCTTTTTCCATTTCATCCCCCCCGCTACAGAAAATTGTATAGGGATTTTCAGCCTTGACCTGATCATAAAATCCCCTTATTAACGATAGTGGGCTGAATGATTCATTATCATTAAATTTTCTTGGATGATAGTTCGCATGAAGATCATTGAAGTGTACAAAAGAAATCGTCAATTCTTCTTTATCCCCATCGAGTTCAGGCCACGTTAACCTTTTCTTGTATCTAGCAGGCAAATAGGATGATATCGGAACAGAATTGTCACTAACGACAAAGTCACTTTCAGCTAATTTTATACCATCCTTTGTTTTGATATTAACGTGCCAACGACCAACCTCAAGTGGTAAGGAAATCGAGCTTTTCTTAAATAGTGTAGTTCCCTTCAACCTATCAATTTCCCTGAAAATATCACCTGAAGGAGAAATCCACTCATATTCAATATTTAACACAGATTTTCGCGGCTCCCAAAACGACTGGATATAAACAGGTTCATTCTTGCTTAAAGAGACCGGTTCAAGAATATCATGATCACCTTCTTCATTCAGGATTTTCAAATGACCTATCATCGTTGACAGATTTACAGGCAATTTTGATTCTAAACGTTCACTTAACTTTGCCTGACTAGATACCATGAAGTTTCCACCTATCAGGAAATTACCACTATCATATAATCTTAATGTCCATTTCCCTTCATCCAAGGGTAGCGGCCCTCTATATTTTGACCAGCACTTACTCCAATCTGACCGAATTGTGAAATTGGAATTATAATGCACTCCTGTAGGAGATATCCACTGATATTGAATTTCCTTATCTTCCGGATATTCTACAACTCGGGTCCATGCAATGATTTGTTCATATGGATGGACTTCCTTTTGCTCATGAAATTTACCGTTCTTTCGATATCCGAATGTAAGTACCTTCGGTCCCGGTTCAGTAATATCATCAAGCGTTAGTCCCCGACCGCCGGTAAAGTTGAAATTACGAAGCCTTGACGTGTATTTTTCATTGGTTTGAATATACCACTGTACGCATAAATCCCGATAAACACTTACTTGATTCTGGTGGGAATCTGCAAGATTATTCTGTTCGGCAGGATCGTCCGTAAGATTGTAGAGTTCCGGGTTTGGCTCGCCAATTTTATTAACAATAAATTTCCATTTTCCGTCCTTAAGCCCCAGCAGCTCCGGGTTGGCATTTTTATGAAAATAAGCTATGCGTTCCGATCGATGAGGGCTGAATAAGTTTTCTCCTAAAAGATCATTTGGTATTGGTAGATTTACTAGTGACAAAATACTTGGCATTAAATCACCCATTGTCCCCGTCGCACGCGATAAAATGTTTTCATTTATGCTCTTAAAATCCAGCACAATCAAAAATGATTTAATATTTTCTTCATAAATATAGTTTTTATGAGTAAAGTTTTTTCTGTGCCGTTTTCCAAATGCCTGACCATGATCACCAGTTATAAGAATTATTGTATTATCAAGTACATTTCGTCTCTTTAAGTCAGTAATAAACGAATTGATAACGTGATCATTATAGTGAAGTGAGCTGTAATAGCGCGAATATCGATCCTTCCCATCCAGCAGTTTCTTATAACGATCTGGTATCCCATAAGGATGATGAGTAGAAACAGTTAAAAATTGAATAAAGAACGGGGAAGGTTCATTAACCCGTTTGTCAATCCAGTCCACCATCAATTTTGTGATAGCATCTTCTCTGACTCCCCATGAATGAATCTCATTATCTTCTCTGAACGCGTCGCTCCCTAAATTCGGTTCAAACAGGTAATTGTATTCAATATTTTCGTAAAATTCATCCATATTCTCCGTTTCAAAATTTTGCGCCGAAAACAGCGCCGTTTTATATCCATGCTTTTTCAATTCTGAAATAATTGTCGGACCGTTATATTTGAATGACAACTCCTCATAAACACTGCCCCAGGTAATGGTATGACCGCCTGTTATTGTTGGTACATGAGACCGTATGGTCCCGGGAAACGTCGAATAAATTGAATCAAAAATTATCATATGATCAGACATTGATGCCAAATTCGGTGCAAACTCCTCCTTAATTGTCCCATCATCAAAGAGCTGAACTGATCCAACCGATTCTAAAACGATCATAATTATGTTCGGCGGCCTGGATCGAGATCTGATTTTTTCAGCAGCAGCGAAAACAAGCTGATTTTTGTCGGCAATTTCTGAATCTGTATCAAAATGACGTTCGTAAATATTTGCGGTATAGGCCGATGGTTTTAACTGAACCTCCTGAGTCGAGGAAAAACAGCTGTTGATTAATGTAAAAACAGCATGCTTTTCCAAGTTATAATTTTTGCGGTTAAACCCAATAACAAGATTAGAAATCAGGACAATCAACAAGACGAGTTTAAGAGCGGTTGACTGGCGGATTTTCGTGACACTCCAGTTCTTAGCCATTGGCACAAAATTAAATTTGGTAATTTGCTGAATAAGCAATAACTCTATCACCAACCAGACTGTGAGATTGATATAAAACGGCAATCCCATTTCAGCAACGATTGAGTCCCAAAGTGATGCGAAACTGGCTACATGCCCCTCACTGAAAGACAATTGAAAGTGATCAAAAAATATCGGAAAGAATATTTGATTGACAACAAGGTATAAATTAACACAGGATACAATCAATAGATAAACCCAGCGTAGCGGATTGAATGGCAAAAATGGAAGACAAAAGAACCCTAAAATAAACGCGAAGCTCAAGTGCTGAAGTTGGCAAAATGGCAGCAACAATAAAAAACTGAATAGTGTTTGGACGCCATCTTCAAATTGAAAAATATAAAATAGATAATTTTCCAACTGAATCATAATCGATAGAAATAAATGGGTTACTATGACCATCAACGCACAGGTAAAAATTGATTCTTTTGGGGGACGTGATACCATCATACTTTTTCAGCAAGGACATAAAATAGGTGTGCGTAAGGGAGTTTCAGAACGAATGGCAATGGAATACATTCGATCAGATAATAAAGCTTGATCTTTAGCGGATACTTACCTTGTTTCATCCAGTCAATCGTTCTGCTATGCCAATCAATTTTATTTAAATCTACATTTTTTTTATGAAGTTTCATATCTCTAATGCCCAGTGAATCCGGCCAGGGCGGCGTATCGACCACATTGGTTTCCAAAACCTTTAACCCCTGAGATTGAAAAAAACGTTTTACATAATAGGGATTCATGAATTTTACATCTCCGTGAGTCCACGGAATTTTTGTAATTCTATGAACAGTCCTATGACTATAGAAACCGATGTTAAACCGGTTCACTGCAATGTAAAAAACATACCGTTTACTGAGTCGCATCATTTCATTTAGAAATTTTGCTTTGTCCACGTGGTGCGCAATATACATAAAATTCCAGACAAGGTCGAATGACTCATCGGCTATGGCAGTACGACTTAGGTCATCAGCGTGCAAATAATTAACGTTATAATTCAGGGTTTTCCAGGCGGATTTTGATTTCTCTTCCGCATTAACCAAGGTAATATTACAACCCGCGTCCTTAAATCCGAGAGAATAAAGGGAAGGCATTGCTTTTTCACCCTTCGCGGGAATTTCCAAAACTGATTCAAGACCGTATTTTTCCGTGATTTTCTTAAATAATTTATTCAGTGCATAACGTTCATAATCAACGCCTTTTCCCTCTACTTCAACCACAAATCCACCTTTCTATTAAGAGTGTGTATTCAAAATGTGAGTGACAAATAGTAAATCGGCCATTCCTGGCTGAATAACATGTGCGCAGCCAGGAATGACCGCGTTATTTTTCCCCCAACCCGAGCATTCACCAGAGTCACTCACATTTTGAATACACACTCTCTATTAACCTCATTTAATAAGCCAATCTCAACGACAATCCGAATGTTATGGATTCTCCAAAAACCTCTCCTCATATATAACCTATTTCACAAGCTCTATGTGTTAGCTATGAATATTATATATGATAACTATATTATACATCTATTGTTTCAGTGATATATAAAAAACCATAATTTTTGTTTAATAACAACGTATAGATAACTATAATTGAACGATAAAACACCTAATCTAATACCTGAAATTTCCGTAATCATTCCGATCTATAATGAGGAAGAAAGTCTCCTGAAACTGGGAGAGGAGGTTTTGTCAGTACTCAAGAACCTGAACAGATCTTATGAAATTATTTTTGTTGACGACGGCAGTACCGATCATTCAATTGAAATTATTCGGTCCTTACACGAATCAAATCCAATTATCAAGTATATTCAGTTCCGACGAAATTTTGGTAAAAGCGCTGCTTTATCAGTTGGATTCAACGAAGCAAAAGGATCGATCATCGTCACCATGGACGGTGATTTACAAGACGATCCAAGCGAAATTCCAAAATTTCTTGGCAAGATTGAAGAAGGATTTGAACTTGTATGTGGTTGGAAGTATCCACGTCACGACCCCTGGAGTAAAAAACTGCCAAGCAGAGTGATTAACTTCGTAACCTCAACATTAACCGGCACTAAAATTCATGATATGAATTGCGGATTCAAGGTGTATCGACGGGAAGTAACAGATAATTTAAGGCTCTATGGTGAACAATATCGGTTTATACCGGCCATTGTGAACGATATGGGATTTTCAATCGATGAAATCAAGATCAATCATCGTCCGCGAAAATTCGGCAAAAGTAAATATGGCGCCAAACGATTTATAACCGGATTTTTCGATTTGTTAACTATCTTATTTTTATCCCGCTTTTTAAGTAAGCCGCTTCATGCCTTCGGAATTATAGGTTTACTTCAATTTTTTGCTGGACTTGGAATTGTCGGATATGTTTTGTATTTAAGAATTGAATATGGCAGCATCTTGAGTCGGCATCCTTTGCTAATCGGTGGTGTTATGCTGGTCTTGATGGGCATGCAGTTTTTTTCAACCGGATTAATTGCCGAAATGATGGCATCACATACAAATGAAAATTGGAGTAAACGAAGCGCCGTTAAAAATAAAATATTATAGAATGAGCAATAGGCAATGTATTTTTGGAACCCGTACGAGAGTTTTAAACGATTCACAGAGACATCCGATATCAGCTCCGAGCGACTTGTGATAAGCGGAAAAATTATAACGATGGGAATACTGCCAAATAGGCTTGGTCATTATAAATGAGGTATCAGGTCTAACATTTGATGACACTTGGGGAAATCGGGTTAAAGGTAATTATCATCCATATCAAAGCTACATTTATTAAAGAATAAAAAGCTGCTGGTAAACCCAAAGACTATCCGGATATAATTTTACTGGAACATAAATCTTAATGAACGAAATGTCTCCAACTCACTAACCTGATTAATTCATGCGATTCGTCGCGAGAGCACTTAACTCGCTCATAATAAATTGAGTTAATCGGCTTATTTGAGCAGAGATTAAGGCTCGCAGCAGAATACTGATAAATTATTCAGGCTAAACCATCAATGGTTGTTGCTGAAGGAGATCAAGAAGAATTATTTGTTGACAACGGTAAATGCATTCATACAATCCCTTCTTACATTTGGGCAAATTCACAGTCTTAAAATTATATCCCATATGTCGGTCAAGATGATTTAACTAAATATAATAACATTATCTACAATTCGTTAGCGAAATCATTTGGTAATATTTGTAATAGGCATTCAGAATCAGCCACCGCGAGGATCGACATAAAAACAAATACATTAAAAATAGATTTCCGTAGATTCGTAGAAAGGCACGATAGTGTCGCTGCTTTTCATTACGGTTGAAATAGTTACATCCGCCCATAGCGCGACCTACTACGAATATAATCATCCTGCCATTCAACTGTTTTCGTACTATTGCAAATCACTGTAAATTCGGTGAATCTTGAGAATCCGCTTTATGAAACGATTTATTCTTTTTATGATAAGAGTGTATTTTCAATAGTTCATCACGACGGTTTTTTAATGACCAGTCTTTATCATAAAATAGCAAAGTAGACATAGAGTTTTGTATCAAAGCTCAGTAGTTCGGACAGACAGAACGCCCTAGAGTTTCTATCGTTGTAAAGTCCGTATTTAGAAAATTATTTACGGACATTCAAAAAAGTGAATGTAAAAATATTAGATCAGGCGGTTATGTTTGGTTTACAACCAACCTTTCATAACCGGAGATCCTGCTCATGAATAGCCTACAATTAGTCCTTGCTGCCGTCAAGGGAAGCAGTACAGATTTGACCGTTTTTCTATCCCCTTCTGAAAATGCACTCTTTGTTTATCTTGGCCTGGCTCTTATGGAACGTGTCGATGCTGCCTCCAGCCAATTTGCCTACAAAATATTAGTAGGCCGATTAGCCAATGCCGGCATTGCGCTTGAAGAACTCAGGCGCAAGTTCAAGTATGATCCGCGAACAATGAAACGGTGGGCAGATGCACTGAAGTCAAATGATCCAGATGAGATTGTACGAGCATTCGCAGGACGGGGTTGTTTACTAAAACTCGTTGGTCCCATGATCTGTATGGTGAAGATGAGGTATTTCCAGTTGAAGGGGGCGGTTCGTAATTATCGTAAAGTCATTGCCCGTAAAGTTAAGGAATGTTTTGGGGTAAAGGTTTCAAGGGAAACACTTCGTCGGTTATTTGCAATAGCCCATGAAGAACAGGCAGTGGTGAACGGTGAGATAACAGAGCTGGAATGTTCCTCTGCAAAAAACAGTACTTCATCACTGATTTCAACTTCAGAAATGGAGTCACCTGATTCGGTTCAATCTACACCGAATGGTTGTCTTTTAGCTGGTGATTCCTGCCTGACGAAGCCCCTTAAGGACAACCATTCGCCCGATTTGGCCTCATCAAAATCATTGAATTTGGCAGTGCCTTCGAAGGGGGACCCGGAGAGTACCATTGCCCCCATTCCCAGCGAGTTGTGTCTGATTGAATCAAACGGTAACAATGATTCGCATAATGGTTTGGAGTCTGAGAAGAAAAGCTTGGTTCCCTGTTACCAATATGGAAGTTAAATAGAACCTATTTTTTATATGCATTACTGATCGGAATTGTACCTGCTATGTCAAATTGGTTTGTATCTTATACCCGATTTATTGCTATGGTATTTCTCCTATTTGTCGTAGGGGGACAGTGTCTAAAAGGAAAACAACGAAAATTATTAAAAAGTCTGTTATTTATAGCTCTGGGAGGCATGCAATTTTATCTTTTGAGGCGACATATTAATTTTTACTGGGCCGGTTGACAAAAATTGAGATGGATACTACTGGCCAATGTCAATATTAAGCCGAGGTTTATTTATGCTCAAAAGATTGGAGGTGTTCCAGACGTGCCTGCAAAAATTTTCCCCATAATCGCAAAACAGATTCTGGACCGATTGCATCAGGAGCGTCCATTCATTAAACAAATCACCAAAAAAGAAAGCGTTATAATTTCATTGTATAGGAATTTGCATTCTAAGTCTTTATTATTGCGATAGACTGGAAATAATAAAAAAAGTCATGATGAGACCTATGACGAATTGGTTATAAGCAAAGAATTTGATAATCAATCAGATAGAGCTGGTGTTTTTATTGGGAAGTAAAAGAAACTGTCAAAATTTCCTGCCACTTAGAATCATTCGGGGGAAGGATGCTAAATTATGAAGAAATCTTCAACGATAGCTATGTCAGACTATTCGAGATGAAGACAGGTCAGGAACTTTTTTTTGGTAAATTTTAAGAAAAATTTACTTCGGCATCACCCGATGTTATGAAAACATTCTGCAATACAGAGATGGATAGTCGGTATAAAATGATGAAGACATCTCTCCATTACATGTTAAGTTTCTTCGTGAATAAACAAGGGGGGACAAAAGATTATTATGATTATCTCGGTAAATGATGGGACTATTATCATGAAATCTCTTAAGAATCTATGTGATGGTTTTATTGTGAAACCAATAACAAAAGATAAACTAAACAATGAATTGGTCAAGATTGGTTTATCTGTAAACTCAAACGGTAGTTAAGTTAGTTGCCCGGCTATGTAAATATAACTTTGTGTAACAGGTCAGACAATAATAGCCCTCGTCATTGTTGCTCAGTCTACACGGGCAATAAAAAGCCCTCGACACCGAAGTGACGAGGGCATTAATTTCAATGAAACATTTTGGCCGTTATGCAAAGTGGAGGGTTCGGGAACGACAGTTGACAGTGTGTCTTTAACGAACCAACTCCCCACAGCCACCAGTTGTTTTACATCCGAATCCCATAACCTTTACGTACGCCAAGGATCATCCGGGACATCAGCAATGCTGATGACTTCAGCACCGGCCTGAGCAACAAGCTGGTCATTTTCCACAGAACTTCCACTGACACCAATCGCGCCAATAAGAACACCTTCGCTATCTATAATTGGAATGCCTCCGGGAAATGTAATGAGCCCGTTGTTCGAATGCTCAATTCCATATAGTGGACCACCGGGCTGCGATAGTTCCCCAATCTGGCCAGAATTCATTCCAAAAGAACATGCTGTTTTTGCTTTTTTGATGGATATGTCAATGCTTCCTAACCAAGCACCATCCATTCTTGTGAACCTCTTTAGCTGTCCACCGGAATCGACTATTGCAATACACATTCGCGTCTTAATCTCTTTTGCCTTGTTGGTCGCGGCCACAATAGCTCGTTCGGCTTCGTCGATAGTCACATGCATTTGATACAATCTCCCTGATTATTTGTTATAGTTCAAATAAAACTCTACGATTCTTCTGGCCCGTGGCGCTGAATATGGCATAACTTTCGCCATAATCAATACCACAGGAAACAGTAGATTCAATGTTGATGAAAGTGTTTCTTGCAAAACTCCCCTGTCCGGTTTTCCATGCTCATCCAACATCCTTACTATATTTCGGATCAATATCTCCAATAGAAATATTGCAAATGCTAACTTCTCCATAGAAGTTAAGATTGGAGGATCCGAGAATGAACTACCCCGCCGCAAGCGGTCGGGGTATCGGGAAAAAACCTTTAAATAGGAACGCTGCGAGCAGCGGGGTATTAAACCCAAGGCTACGCAATAAA
>JAJFLO010000492.1 GCA_021772675.1 Verrucomicrobiota bacterium
ACCTGATTGGTTTCTCGTTCGGTAAAGAATGAGAACCGAGGAACCGTATGAGGGAAATCTTCACGTACGGATCTGTGGGGAGGGCGCCGGGTAACCGGTTCCTTTACCTGGAAGCCTACCCTCAAGGTTCGGGTGATTTTATTTGTTTTCTAAATGTTTGTATTTATGATATTTAGCCTTTTTGGGAGGCTTACCATTACGTTATATGTTTGCAAAATAGAATCAAGTATGGAGAATAGAAAGAAAATGGTTTCGTTATGGAAAATGTATGAACTAATTGTAAAATAGTGTGGGGAAAATAACATGAAAATTGAATCTATTCGGTTAATAAATTTTAAGGCATTCAAACTAATTGAAATGAAAGATATTCCTCGTATGTGTGTTATCATAGGGGCAAATGGTTCGGGCAAGTCTACACTTTTTGATGTATTTGGATTTCTTAAGGATGCCATCACCGACAATGTTCAAGTTGCCTTAAGCAAACGCGGAGGTTATGCGGAGGTTCATACACGTAATGCAGATGGTTCAATCGAGATTGAAATAAAATTTCGATTCGAAATGAAAACAGGCGAAACACAAAAATTGCCGTTGGCAACTTACACTCTGGCTATAAATGAGAATAATGGACAGGCAATTGTTGAAAGAGAAGAGCTTCGATACCGCAGGGGAAGCCACGGACAGCCTTGGAAATTTTTAGAATTTTTTAACGGATCCGGCAAAGCTGTTACTAACGAATTTGATGATGTAGGAGATGAGTCCGAATTAAAACGTGAGCAGCAAACACTTGCCAAACCGAATATTCTAGCAATTAAGGGGCTTGCTCAATTTCAAAAATATCCTGCTGTTATGGCCCTCGGCCAAATGATAGAGAATTGGCATGTCTCAGATTTTCATATCAGTAATGCTCGTCAAACACCAGATGCAGGTTATGCGGAACATCTTTCACGGGAGGGCGAAAATCTAGCTTTAGTTACTCAATATCTATATCAAAACCATCCGGAAATTTTTAGATCTATCTTACAAATTTTAGCCAACCGTGTTCCTGGCATAAGTAAAGTTGAAGCAAAAACGACAGAAGAAGGTCGCATTCTTTTGAAATTTCATGACGGAGCTTTTAAAGACCCGTTTCTAGCTAGATACGTGTCTGATGGAACAATAAAGATGTTTGCCTACCTAGTGCTTCTTCATGACCCACACCCACATCCTTTGCTTTGTGTGGAAGAACCAGAAAATCAGTTATATCCCAAATTACTCTGGGAGCTTTCTGAAGAATTTAGAACATATGCAAATCAAGGTGGCCAAGTCTTTGTTTCAACTCATTCTCCCGATTTTCTTAATGCTGTGAGGTTGGAAGAAGTATTTTGGTTAGTTAAAAAAGATGGATACACACTTGTCCAACGTGCTAGAGACAATAAGCAAATTGCCAATTTCATGTCAGAAGGCGACCAGATGGGATATTTGTGGAAGCAGGGTTTTTTTGATGGAGCCGATCCACAATGAGACATTTAGTTTTTTTTCTTGAGGAACCATCTGCGAAAGAGATGATAATTGGGTTACTGCCACGTTTACAAGACAATCCAGATTATCGCTGTATTGTCTTTGAAGGAAAACAAGACTTGGAACGAAATCTGGTTAGGAAAATGCGCGGTTATAATGTTCCTAATAGCAAGTTTATCGTTTTGCGTGATCAGGATGCCGCCGATTGTAAAATAATAAAAGCCAAATTAGAAGAATTGTGCAAAAAGGCAAAAAAGGAAAATGTTTTTGTTCGCATTGCCTGTCGAGAATTGGAAAGCTGGTACTTGGCTGATTTGAAGGCAGTTGAAAAAGGTTTACAGTTATCAGATATTAGTAAATTGCAGAATAAGAGTAAATACAGGACACCCGATTTACTAAATTCTCCATCCAAAGAATTGGAGCGGTTGACAAAGGGACAATATCAGAAAGTTTCCGGCTCCAGAGCAATTGGGCCGTTTTTGAATTGTTATAACAATCGTTCAAATAGTTTCCGTATTTTTGTGGATGGTATTAAGAAATCACTTGGAAACGACGACTTATGAAAAATCATTTCAAACCGTTTTAACAAGCTACAGAGGAGCTACATATAACAAATCATTCCAGCGGACGCCAAAAATCGGCGCCGCTGAATGCAAACGTTAGTTTTTTAGAGTGAAATATATGAACCATTCAAAGATAATCGAAAGTCCGCATTATCACCTTTGGACAGATGCATTACATGCTCGTGCTTTAGCCCGACAATCAAATAATAAATGGGATAGAGGAACATATACCCGGTGGGCAGTAACTACATCTTGGAATGTACTGGAAATTGCTTGCCAAGAAGCACTTAATGAATCAAGTATTTCCTATAGATTTCGAGAGAATTTAGACAAGGCAATACAAGAAAAAGAATTCGATAGGCTTGATTGGGGACGTGGGATTTGGTCAAGTGTTTTGAAGCTCCAAAACAGACGGAACAAGAACGTGGTCAAATCTCCTCTTGACTGCATATGGAAAATGAAAGCCAGCATAATTACAAAGTTAAAAATAAAAGTAGACAAAACTAAACTAACAGTTTATATTTGTCTGTATGATTGTTGCGAGAAAAATTGAAAAAGAACTTAAAATCACGGCAAAAGAGTATCCGGTAATAACAATTATTGGACCACGTCAGGCGGGTAAAACTACTTTAGCAAAAAAGATATTTCCTAAATATACCTATGTAACTCTGGAAAATCCTGAGTTGCGTTCCTTAGCGCTAAACGATTCAAAATCATTTCTTAAACGATTTCCTGCTCCTGTTATATATGATGAGATTCAGAATGTTCCAGAGTTACTATCATGGATCCAGGTACTGGTAGATGAAAATCCTGAAAAAAAAACCCAATTTATTTTAACAGGAAGTCATCAATTATTATTGATGGAAGCTGTTTCTCAATCACTAGCAGGAAGAACGGCAATATTAACATTGTATCCTTTTGCTTTGAATGAACTTAAAAAATCATATGTAAAATCTGAACGGGAAAATCTTATACATAATGGATTTTTACCGCGTCTTCATGATCAGAAAATACGGCCGGAAAGAATGTATCGAGATTACTTTCAGACCTATGTAGAACGAGATGTCCGGAAACTATTAGCAATTGAAAATCAACAGGATTTTGAATTGTTTCTTAAATTACTAGCGGCACGGGTAGGCCGGGAGATAAATTACAGTAGTCTATCAAATCAAATTGGGATCAGTGCTCCACAAATAAAAAAATGGTTAAGTATACTTGAAGCATCTTTTATCATTTTCAAACTCCCTCCTTTTTTTAATAACTTTGGTAAACGGTTGACCAAGGCACCTAAAATTTATTTTGTTGAAGTGGGGCTGGCATCCTATCTATTGGGTCTGGAAACACCGGAACAAGTTGAACGTGATCCCACTTTTGGCGGATTATTTGAAAATATGATTATAGCCGAAGCCTATAAGAAAAGGCTGAATGAGGGTAAAGAACCAAACCTGTATTTTTATCGTGATCGTTATCAGAATGAAGTTGATTTACTCTACCCGGACGGGGGAGAATATATGGCAATAGAAATCAAATCATCGCGAACTTACAAAAGTGAGTTTCTTAAAGGGATTCATTATTTTAAAAAGCTATCTGGTTTTTCAAAAGAGGGCATGCTTATTTATGATGGCGACCTTGAAATGGAAACTGAAAATACATTAGTGAGAAACTTTCGAAATGTTTTTACTTGTAAGTAAATATTACGTGGAAAACTCAGGGTTAGCCATTAGAATGCTTTTAAAAACCTGAGTTATTTGACTATATTCGCGTAATTATTCAGCGTGTATTACACACCCCGTCTGCTATCGCATCCACCCCTCTTTCTAGAGGGGAGTATAGAGCAAAAACATGTAAGTCCCCTCTAGAAAGAGGGGATTTAGGGGTGTGTAATCAGATTAAGCTGAACAGTTACATATTAGCATGATCATAATTGAACTTTTATGATCATGCTAAATACGTATGTTCTATTCTTTAAACCTTATCTACGAAAAGATTTTTCTACTGTTAGTCCATTTAAAGGTTGTATAGGACGTGTATTACCTGCAGGGAACTCTTCCTCTTCCAAAAATAGTTCTTGAAACGCTTCAATTTGTTCAGAGGACAACTCTATAGGATCATTCATAACCACCCAATTGACTTCTTCTGTACAAGGAGGAGTGGTAAATGATCCGGAATATCTAAGGGTTTTGATATCACCAACAGTTGGTATTAAATGCTTGAGTTGAAAACTTCCTACAAATGCACTCCCTTCTTCTTCACCTAAATCATCATCCAACCTTGTCCAAAATTTATCCAATTCGTCGTTGACCTCACCTGGTAGAACAAAAGCTCCTATAACAAGAAATTCACCCTCTTCTGATTGGTGTACTAAATGCAATTCCATTGGAAAGTTTTCTCCATCCTTCCAATGTTCACTAGGTGTATGCCAATGAAACTGACGCAAAAAATATGTGGTATCTTCAACCCTGACTGATGCCACTTCTTCTTCAACATTTGCTTGAATAGTATGTCCATTATTTTCAATTTCCAGCTCAGTTTCATCATATTCAAAATTAAGAGGTGGTAATGTGTCTAACTTTGCGTTACGTACAATAACATCTATTGGTGACTGTGAGTCACCCGCACAATCATGAAACTCGTGAGCCCATGCTAAAGGAGGGATTTCAAGGCAATTATAGCCCCATTCAATCTCTTCGCCTTCTTCCTCTTCTTCAGCAAAAACAATGCTATTAACAAAAGTGAATGATAATAACGCACATA
This sequence comes from Verrucomicrobiota bacterium, assembly GCA_021772675.1. Lineage (GTDB taxonomy): Bacteria > Verrucomicrobiota > Lentisphaeria > JABSQK01 > JAJFLO01 > JAJFLO01. The sequence goes on from JAJFLO010000492.1 coordinate 4,815, forward strand.
AAATTAAAAAATAAGTGTAAAATCTATTTTGTTTTTCATAAACATGAATAATTTTGTCTTTCTAGTTAAGTATAATTACTTAACTTAAAAAAAGTAAATGAAACAATTAAATATAAAGGGATAGAATTGCAAGAGGGATGCGATTTTATTATTTTTTGTTTTTGTGTTCCAATATATTTTCAGGGTTCTG
>JAJFLO010000493.1 GCA_021772675.1 Verrucomicrobiota bacterium
AGATAAATCTACAATTTTTGACAGCCGAGAAACAACATTGGAAAGGTTTGGATTAATGATATTTTATGTAGTCTAAAATTCGCAATTTCCAAAATCGGGTGGGAATTTTCAGAACTCCCCCAACTTATTGAGATGATACATAAGTTGGGCAAGTAGGAAAAATTATAGCTGGTTTTACCACAATTTACCCCTTCCTAAGGCGTTTGATATCATGAAACTATCATTTTTAGATATTATGGGAATGCACTTGAGAAGAGTACCGATGAAAGCAATTAAACGTTGTTTGAAAAAAGCGAAAAAATGCAATTTAGAGGTGAAGGTTAACCAGTTAGAAACTCAATATTTATGTGGAGGAGATGCGGAGCCAATTATTGATGCACTTGCAATCGCAAAGGAAAACAATATTGACGCTGATTGGGGTATGGTTTCTTCCATATGTCTCGCTGGTCTTGATCCCGTTAAAGTGATAAAAGACTGTATTCCATACCACGAATACTCATTTGATACCTATGGTGCTGATTCTTCCGAAAAAATAGATGGGTATTGCATAGATGGAAAAATTGTTTCTGGAAAATGTTCATTTAAGGTATCGGTTGCCCGTTAGCCATGCATTTGGATTTAAACCTGAGTTTATCCATGAACGTCTATCAACTAGCCTGATTAATTCATACGGTTTCGTTACGAAAGCGCTTAGCTTTCTTTAGATCAACGAATTATGAAGGTTTCGAAGACAAAGGAATAGCCCTGAGGAATAGTAAACTATTTCGAGTTTTTGAGTTCTTCAAAAATTGTTTAGATGAAGTGAGATATGCGCTTGCAGTAGAAATCGAATGAACTAATTAGGCTAGGCTATGCCGATTTATATACGAATCAAGGAAGTATGAAGTGGAATTAGAAAGTGTAGTACCTTGGGGTAGGTCTTTTGAAGAATACAAAGATATGTTCTCCTTGACAGATTTAGATCTTGAAAAATCCATATTAGGTTGTGGTGATGGACCGGCATCATTTAATGTGGAACTTACTAATCGTGGAGGTAGCATTGTTTCCGTCGATCCTACTTATGTCTTCGATAGCGCGTCGTTAAAAAATCGTATAAATGAAGTTTATGATGAAATAATGCCGCAGATGTATGCAGATGCTGAAAAATATATCTGGGATAGTATTTCTTCGGTAGAGGAACTTGGGAATATCAGAATGGCTGCAATGGAAAGGTTTATCTCTGATTTTGATCAAGGCAAAGTTGCCGGCCGTTATAGAAATGAATCCTTACCAAATCTTTCCTTTGGTAGGCACCAATTTGATATTGTTTTATGCTCACATTATTTATTTTTATATAGTGAGTACGTTAGTCTTGAGCAGCATATTCTTTCAGTCAAAGAGTTATGCCGTGTAGCTAAAGAAGTTAGAATTTACCCTCTGCTTTCGCTGAATGGAGAAATATCTTCGCACTTGCAAAGCGTTATATCTGCATTAAACGAAGATGGTTTGTCTGCTTTTCTTGTTGATGTTAAGTACCAATTTCAAAAAGGCGCAACCCAAATGTTAGTAGTAAAGTACGTGTAACAAGGCGTTAGTGGCTGTAGAAGTATCGTGTTGCAGCAGAATGAGGTTACAGATTACGATGATATTTGCTTTGCTTCCCAGGAGTTTGTATTAGAAAGTAAAACAACAGTTAGGCCTGATTAATTCATCCGGCTTCTACTGCGTGCGCATATCTCATTTCATATAAGCGAGTTATGAAGAACCCAAAGGATTGAAATAGTTTCCACTACGGCGGATTTCTAACACTATTCCTTCACCTTTAGAACCTACATAACTCATTGATCTAAAGTAAGCTAAGCACACTCGTAACGAAACCGGATGAATTAATCCGGTTAGGCCAATAGATATAAACTTATATGCGAAGGGTAGGCCATATAAACATTCAATCATACGCGGCAGTGACGTTATCATTTACGTGTTGGATTCGAGGGATGATTCACTAATTTCTGTAGGTGTGATTTATAGAGATGACATCCCATCAGATAAAGGTGACTGGGTGCGTTGTTTTCTAAGGAAAAAGGCCAAAATTGAAACGTCTGAATATGAAATACATTTGAGAAGTACTAGTTATGGCGGGACAAAAGGCTGGAATGAGTATGACCGAGGAAACCGCAAACAAAATTTAGACAATCTAAGCTTTCTCTCTTCAATGTGTGTGAGAATACCTAGCAGTCTGTCGGACTTTGGAAGAATCTACTGCGAAAACCGCATTCTTGACCCATTTTTGTCCAATTTATCGTCGAATATCACAATGTTTTCCTCAAAATCTGACAAAAATGTTCTCAATTTGGCGATTTTCTCGCAACGATTTCCAAGGTCCGACAGACTGCTAGTTAATTTTGAACGTTCGGCCGAACCACCGAGGCACGTGATCCGTATGCCAGGTGGTGTGAGAGGAGAGGAGCCGCGAGGATTCTCTATATCCCGGTTATCTTTCAATAGGAACAGCCTTGGCATTACACATCAACACAATGTATAATGTGTATAAATGACTGGAGGTAATTATTATGAGTAGAACAAATGTAGTTCTTGACGATGATCTTGTTGAAAAATGCCAAAAGGCAACAGGAATAAAAACTCGCAGAAATCTAATCCCTATGAAAAAAGGGCATAACCATTCGTAAACCTGTAGACTACATGATAGCCTCGGTGGCTATTACTCATGAGATTAATGACAGGGATTTTGATCCCAGTGAGGAAAATTGTGGATTGATGGTCGTAAAATCAAAATGAATAAGATAACATGCGGATCATCGTGCCAAGATAAATCCGAAACCTTGACATCAATAAGAAACTTTGATCCTGAAAAAAACCATAAACCGAACGTAGCTCAGTGGGCAGTGAGGTATGCCCAACATACCCAATAAGAGATTAACATGGATAGATCGCAATTTCTGAAACGACTTGACAAGGCATGGGGAATACTCAAGGCATCGTACGCTGATCTGTCAGACTCAGAGCTGATGGAGCCAGGCGTCACGGGTGAGTGGTCGATTAGAGACATCATCGCGCACGTAACCTGGTGGGAAGAAGAGGCACTGACGCATCTACCTCTCATCCTTGCGGGCGGAAGACCACCGAAGTATTCCGTGAAGTATGGCGGCATTGATGCTTTTAATGCCCAGATGACACAGCACAGGAGGAACTTGTCGCTCTCTACGGTGCTACGACAGCGAGACGAAACCCACTGCCGACTTATCGACTTCATCCAGAGTGTGCGAGAAGAGCAATTTATCCGGGAAACGCGCTTCCGTCGCCGCTTACGACTTGACGCGTATGGCCATTATCCGAAACATGCGGAAGCGATAGGTAAATGGCGAGAACAGCGATCGAGAAGATGAGAGAAAGTCGAAATAGTTATACCTTTTCGAACGGGACTTAGGGCTCACAAATAAATAAGTTGCGAAAAATCCAAGTTATTTATTTGTGAGCCCTTAATTAGTAATTGTGCCTAACCTGCATTATGCATATTGTCCATGTTTTTCGCTCAATAATCGGATCAAGATGAACATCCCTATAGCAGCGGCGATTTTAGCTATAATTATTGCCATCAACACGTTTGACTGTTAACTCGGATAGAAGGTGATCTATCCAGAACGTTTTGGTAAACAAAAATTGATTTAATTGATGTATTCTGGTATAATCGAAGTTGTTATAATAATTATGCTGAAAAAATCAAAAGCAAGGGTTCCATAGTTGAACATCAAAGAGTTAATTTCCGAAGCAATTTCTCTTCCCGTCGAAGGCCGAACCGTTGTCGCAGACCCGGAATTAAAAAGTCTAAATAAGCCAGACAATTATTTAGATTGTTAATGGGCTTTAATAGCCAAACGAAGGCTTAAAGAGCTTCAAACTGTTGATGTGCAACCTGTTCCAGGTGATCAAGTTTTTGAGAGTTGGGAAAGTAAGTACATAGTATAGGAATTTGTATTCTAAGTCATTCTAATTTCAGATTTTAAATAAATTTTACAGAATCTCTTGATAAGGAGTGTGTGTTGGTTTGTAGTTCCGTCTTCAGGCGGAAGTTTTACCGACGCTTCAGCGAGTGCGTGC
>JAJFLO010000494.1 GCA_021772675.1 Verrucomicrobiota bacterium
GGGATGCTTCACAAGATAGTTTACACTTTTGAGTATGCTGTGATAGAAAATGCAAAAAAAATAATATCGAATATCGAACAAGGAATGTAGAATCATGAAGTTTTTTCCTTCGTCATTCATAATTTCTTGTTCGATATTCAACTTAAATGAAAGGAATATTTTTTAACAAAAGTGTAAACTACTTTTTCGAGCTTAGCGTGAAGCATCCCCAGAAATGACTTATTTGCTTAGCTTCGAGGCTTTTCAAGTAACTCGGGCATTCCTGCCTGAGCAATAAACTAGGTTAGCAGACAGAAATGTCCGCTTTACTTTTTGCCATTTATGGACAGACACTATAATAACAATTCACCTGCTGCTACTGCAGCAACACAAACTAGCCCGGATTTCTCAAAATACATCTGTTACAAAAGGGTATATCACTTATATTCAAAATCTTAACTTGTCTCGCGAACTCAATGTGTCTCGACACACTGTTATCCGCTCACCTACGCCAAACCATTGAATATAGGTAATCTAAGCTTTCTCACTACAAAGTTTGTGAGAAAACCGGGCTAACAGTCATATAATTGAATTCATGTAAATCCATTGGGGTTCATCCGCCGCGGCGCGATGTATGCCGACAGCCATCAGGTTTTCGACAGGTTTCTGTAAAATTGTTGCCTGAAATGAATAACGAATGTCGAAAAACCTACTGCTTGCAGTATATAGCTAAATGAAAAACCACAGCTGAAGCGGTGAACTCCAATAAATCTCCAACTTAAGATGAATGAATATATTTATTGAATTTCGTCATAATTTCCTTCCACCAAATATCGACAATTCAAAGACTTTGAAATAACAATCAACATCACTGAAGCCAATATCCCGCAGCCATTGACATTGGATGTCAATGGGAGCCAGAATATTTTCCATCTTATCCGGACGATTATAATATTTGGTTGCAATTTCGTCTCTATCTACTGCGGGATTAACTGATTGGTGATAAATAAACAAGTGATCAATAAAGTAATCATCAAAGATTTCATTTAGCGCCGGTGATGCAGATGAGACATGTTCCAAATGCAAAAAAAGTCCTTTGTGATTCAGCAGGTGATACAACTCATCATAAAGCTGCCGTTTCCGAGAATCAGGTTGATGATGAATTGAAAAGCCAGAGATGATTAGATCGTAAGTACTCTTATCATTAAAATCATTCACCCAGTCGGGATTTGAATAATCCAGTTTATATATAGACGTCCGATCCGTGGATTCTATTTTAGTTTTCAGCGCATCCAACATGGGCCGTGAAAAATCCACAAAATCAACATGACATTCAGGAAAGGCGTCTAGAATAAGCCGTCCTAAAACCCCGTCACCACATCCCAAATCCATGACTGTTTTGATATCTGGGTTTAATCCGCTGACTAGTTTTACGATCAAATCGAATTGAGTTTGCACCAGCGGTATCGCCGCCCGTACCCCTTCCAAATACGATTTGCTAAGTTCTTCTGTTGTCCACCTACTGTCGTAACGATGATCATCCATATAATAATCCCCTTTTTTGGAAACGATCTTGATTGTATAGGTAGTGTATTCTAAGTAGTTGTAATTGCCAGAAAAGTACATATTCAGTGAAACCATTATTCTGGAAGAGCGTGCGTTTGTAGTACCGCCCCACAGCGGGGTGGAAGTATTAAGGTTGCTTTAGCTGCCAAATGGGCATCGCAGGATAAATCCTGCGGAAAAACTTCCGTGCTAAGCGGAACGGGACTACAAACATTACCCGGTCCAGGATTTGCATTATCTTGATTGTATAGGAATTTGTATTGGGTGTGTCTTTCATTTTACACACTATTTATACATATAATCATTTTGAGTTGAGAGGTAGCTTAGACGCTTGATTCAAGCGTCTTTGGTGCGGTGACCTGGCACCGCTTTCATTTACCACAGAGTGGTAGGAAGGATTACTGCGCCACTCGATAAACACCCACCTCTCATTTGCTCCACAAATTTATAAAGCGCAGCCGGGTCTGCTCACTCCAAAGTGCTTAATGCACTGGACATAATGTAATGTAAAATTTTTAGAATTATTATTAATTTTTGATTAAATCTCTTATTATCTGGTTTCTCCAGCTGAAAACAATTCACCCGCAGTTAACCGTTTATAATCAGAATGTTAACAACAAAAAATCAGTTTTTATATGCCGAGCTTATCTAGTAATGGTGTATTTTCAAAGGCACACCCTTTGTATTTTAAGTTATTATTGATGCTAGACAAAAGCCCTGGCAAAGCAGGTTATGTTCGGGATCCGCAATTTACCACGAAATCCGTGTATAACAATGTACCCCACTCATCTTTCATTTCGAGCGTAAACCATAGGTCCTCCCCTCATCACTAAAACAATCCGCAGCAATAACCATACATAAAATGACAAGATAACGTCATATATTGCACAGATTCACAAACATAAAATCAAGCCGACAAGGAACATTAAACAATAATTTGCAAATAGTTACGCCTAAACTTCAACAATTGGCTTAGTTCATTCTCTACAATATTTTTAACACACACAAACTTAATATCCATAACACATCTATTAATTACAAAAAGGAGAATGAATCATGAATATAGTAAAGCGTTGGACGTCCGGCATCGTATCTCGAATCGATTGGCTGGCTGGCCAGGTAGAAAATCAGGAGGCATTGGTTGACAGCACCATCAAGGATATCCAAAAGGCTGCAGCAAGAGCTACAGTTCAGTTGCGTCGTGTCAATCGGGATGGTCAAGCTTTAACGGAGAGTGTCGTCCGTGACGAGGAAAATGCAAAAATTTGGCGAGAACGGGCACGCAACTGTCCTCCATATGATGAAAAGACAGCTCTGGAATGTTTACGACGCAGCAAGAATAGCGAACGGCGTGCAGCTTCTCAACAAAATCGATTAACCACACATGCACGTATGGAGGATCAGCTAAAAAGGGATATTAAAAAGGCGGAAGAACGGTTAATCGGACTGAAAGAGAAGCGTAACCTGATGGTTACCCGTCAGTCAAGAGCGGAAGCCTTAAACGGAGTAGAAGCAATGAATGCATCGTGTGACATTGATCAGATTTTTGATCGATGGGAAACACAGGTGATGGAAGCAGAACTGAATTTTCTCCATGAAAAAGAGGACGATGAACTGGAACTTAGTTTCGCTTCGAAAGAAGAAGACGAGGAACTTCGACATGAACTTACATTGCTCCGGTCCGAGACGTCCATGGAAACTAGTAGCGAATGAAATCAGCAATAATAATAAGAGTCGGTGTTGATTCTTGATCCTTCAAATCTGACACCTGACACCACCACCCTACCCCAAGGAAAAACTGATTATGAATAATGAATGGTGCCCAACAAATGGAATAAATCAATCTGACTATACTCCGGATCAGATTGAGGATGTGCCTAATATCGATGATTCATCTAAACCAGAAAACTCATCGGCAAAATCTCCTCCTTTACAAATTGACAAATTAACGAAAATACTACGAATCATTGGTGCAGCAGTATTGATCGCATCGGCATCAATTTTCCTCTTCCAACATTGGCAGTCCGGCAATGATATTCAGCGATATCTGGCTTTGCTCACTCACACAGCACTTTTACCTATAGCTGCATTCTTTTGCGGATTGCGTATTTACGAAAAGAAAGGTGCGCGAACACTTCTGGCACTGACACTGGCTATCATACCGATTCATTATGCGGTTCTCAGTGCCCTAATATACTCGCAATGGGCCGTCGACACAACATCAGCAATCGCACCCAACTTTGCACTATGGATTGCTCCCAGCCCAGCGGCAGCAGTGATTGTAACCATCGCAGCCATCGCGCTTCTTTTACCACTTTCTGCTGTTTCGGTTTTGAGTTTGGCAAGGATTGAGGTGAAACTGATTACATTGATCTACTTCTGTACAAATCTGTTACTACTAATTCCGATACGTCAGTCGGAGATGGTTGCTCCATTGATATTTTTAACCGTAGTAGGTCTATCTATATTCGAAATTCGTAAATGGCAGAATTTCAGTGAATTGAAAACGTTTGAAGGGCGATGGGTGCGCACGGCGTTGTGGATACCGGTCGTAATTATGGTTGCCAGAACACTGCACATATATGATCTTTCGCTGTTTTTCAGTTCTGCATTGTGGGCGAGTGTTTCAGTGCTATTATTTGTTATGGCACCGGGCCTATTTCAATCTCGACAATCGCAGCTAGCAAGTCAGTCTTTCAGTACCATTGCAGCCAGTATTTCCTGGTACATGCTCGTCGTCGAAATCGCGTGTCAAATGAACATTAGAGATGATGCGATCCTACCGCTTGTCGGGATACCTTTTGCAGTGATTCTCTGGGTCATGTCGATGTATTGCATTGATGAAGGGGCTGGATATAGGCGGATGGCTGCAATTTGCGCCATGTCCGCCGTTGCCATCAATCTGTTTGTATTGCCGAGTACACTGTCGTCCTTCTCCTGCCTAATTGTCGCTGTCGCGGGTCTTACATTTGGATATCTGGTCGAACAGAAATTAATTTTTGCAGCTGGTATCGTTAGCGCTTCGTTAGCACTGGGATACCATATTCGATTTGCGATCCTACATTATTCATTGCCTTACTGGGTTGCACTATCGCTTCTTGGGATAGCTATAATATTAATGGCATCGGTTATTGAACGACATATTGAGGCACTTATAGCACGAGCCAGACAAATACATAATCAGCTTCGCCGGTGGGAGAATTAAATGCTTTCTGAAAAAGAAAATAATAGAATCAGTCCTTCTCTTCATGAATAAATCCAATTCCTAACCTTTCGCTGACCTCACAAAAGCGGTGGAATTTTGGGGGAATGAATGAAATATGAATAGGCTCTTTTTTTTCAGCTCTTTGTAATTGCGAATTTGAATCAAGATAAGTGATTATACGGTTAATATTAACACAACACCCCGGCATCCATTCGATTAACACTTTTTTCAACTCAATGTATTGGTTTTCTCTTATTTCCTTAAATTTTGCAGGATTAATACCTGGTCCTTTTAGAATCAGAGTGGCACCGACGCGTTTTAGATCCGTACATATATTCTCTTCGGGCAAATCTTCGTTAATAATTTTATCATGAAATCCTTTGAGTTTTGCAATGACCAATTTCGCCTTTTTATACCAATTAAGTATCTTTGGCACATTTTTTTTAACCAATTCCTTCTCCATTTCAAATATCATTAAGCCATATAACGCAAGCTGTAATTTAAAAAAGAGGCAGCAATTCTCCCGAATAAACGTTCTATATTGATCTTTGCTTTGGTTAGAATCCGCATCGTAATATATTTCTTTAATGGTTTCAGTGGTATCACTGATGTCGCTTAATGCAATTTTCAATAATTCTGCTGCAATCCGGAATTCCCAGCTCTGAGAAATTCTTACTTCTCCTAATTGGGCTAAATCAAGTCCAGCATCTTCAAGGAGATCCTTATCCGTTATGCTAAGCTTATGTAGCAGCAAATCTGTTTGGGATCCAGCGACCACCGATGTTTCAAAATGAGACTGCTGCAATTTGTCTGCTTTTATCGATAATGCTGCAACGGTGAGAAAATTTGGAATAACAAAGATGTAATTACACCTTGGGCATTCAACTTCAAAACCAATCATATCATAACCCACTGATATTTCGCTATGACAATTTTCACAATTTATTGTTCTGGATTTATTTTCTTTACCTATCAGCTTCAGCCCTTTGCTCACCTCATCGTACGTACCGATGCGGCTATCAGGTAATGGTTCAAGCATACGATCAATGAGATTGATTAAACCCATCGGAATTTCTTTGTTAATTTCACGCAGAGGCTGGTAGTCTTTGGTTGTCTTTTTTGAAATTATTTCCTTGATATTTTCACCGGGAAATGGCTGCTGATTTGTACATAATTCATACATGATTACGCCAAGTGAAAAGATGTCTATTGATGGATTAGGTTTGCTTTTAAAATTTTTAATTTCAGGGGCCAGATATTGCAGCATTGTTTTGAGGAATTTAGATGTTATCCCGTTATAGCGATTAACTAAGCCAAAATCTAGAATTTTTAGCGCATTGCTTTCGGTAATTGCTAGACTTTTAGGACTCAAAAAACGGTGGATTATTTCATGAAAATCCCATGCGTATTGAAGGCCATTCACTAAATTATGGCAAATATCTATAATTTGCTCAAACGTTAAATCTTGAGTCGTATTTGCGTATTCCGTAAGGCTCGAACAATCGTTATACTCCATTGATATATAATGAATCTCACTAACCGATTTTACGTCCAAAATTTTAGCAATATTTGCGTGATTCAAGTCGATTGTTTTTTTCGCTTGATTAAGGTATCCCTCAAGAATTTCCCCCTGCTTTTGAATGTCAGACTTCACCTGAAAATTGACGGGATTAATAATTTTTAATACGACTTTAGTTTTTAATGCTAAATCCCTGGCTAAATAGGAAGTACCTAAGTATCCAGAGCCAAGCTTTTTTTCAATATGAAACTGCTCGAATTGATGACCGGAATCGAAATCTGCTGACATAACTAAAACGCCTCTGCTAATACGTTTACGATATCCCGTTCGAGTGCTGAAAATCGGTGATATCGATGTTGTGGATTTGGCGTAACCATACGACCTAGAATGTTACCGAATTCCGGATTTATATCTCCAAATTTCGGATCCTCTGAGGCTAATTTCATCGTGTCATTTTTCCATTTAAGCTGCAATGCCTTGATGTCATAGTCGGTCAATAACGGTTTTCCTGAAATGATATAATAAAAAAGCAGCCCTAGACTGTATATAACACTGTGTGTTCCAATTTCTTCTCCAGCAAATACCTCGGGGGCCGAATAGAGTTCATTTCCACAAGAAACGAGTTCATTTGTCAATTTAGTAGTGGGTGCGCAATATCGGTAATTATAAATATACGCACTAGTCGATTCGCCAGTAAAAATATTTACTGGGTCGAAATTGTAATAGATATAACCACGCTGGTAAATGTATATGGCTGCCGTCAACAATTGTAAGATGATAACGGAAGCGTCAATCTCAGACAGTCCACCATGACACTCCACCATGCAATCAAGCCGTTCACCATTGGAAATTTCCGTGACAAGATAGGGCTCGTCACCATGCAAACCGAATTCAATGCCGGTATAAATACTGGAATTTACTCCTAGTTCGTTAGCTATGGTTGCTTCAAGATTAAGCTGATCAATTTTTTTTGATTTGAGTCCGCCGTCATCTGAAATCTGTTTAACTGCAAACCGATTGAATGGCAATTCTTCAAGACAACCTAAAAAAATCGTTCCAATATCGTCACTAGATAACACATCATAAAGCCAGAACTCATTTATTTTTTTCGGAATGATATTTTGAGTATTGCATTTTGAACAATCAACACATTGTAATGGCTGGGAAACTCCGATTTCATTTTTTTTGCCACACGTTCTGCAAATAAAATTTCCATTCGTATATTCAAGGATTTGTTGGGTACTGTCCTTCTGCATATATATCCTATTCACTGCTTAATTTCATCTAATAAAAACCATATTAATAGTATTTGCAGATTCTTTTTACTAACATAGGATGCTAACCTGATTAATTCATGCGATTCCTGCTGCGAGCACGTATCTTGTTTCATATAAAAGAGTTATAAAGAACCCGGAATCTCGTAATAGTTCACTA
>JAJFLO010000495.1 GCA_021772675.1 Verrucomicrobiota bacterium
TCTGCTCAAATAAGCCGATTAACTCAATTTTACATCTCAGTGAATGAAAATTCACTTTCATTGTGAAATTTTCTCTAATCAATTTATTATGAGCGAGTTAAGTGCTCTCGCGACGAATCGCATGAATTAATCAGGCTAAACGTTTAGTCATTTATTCTTTTTCTACATGACTGAGAATTTGATGTTCGCAGGCCCGCTCAAAACTTGCTAAACGTCGGATAGATGAATTATATTGGGAGCAAGCTTCACGTGGATTTTCTTTTTTTAGCAATCGATATAGGCGTAACTCAGGCTCGATTGGATGGCAACTATCCTTCTCATCTACGAGTCCAAGTCGAAGTAAACGAGGGTAACCAATTAAAACAAGAATTGCAGCAACACTTTCAGTACCAGATTGAAGGTCTTTTAATCCCTGGCTTATAAGTTCATCTCCGGGTAGTTTGGTTAGATTCTTTTCGACGGACCATTTTTTTTGTATTATCGGACATCGGTTAAGCTCCTATTGACAATGCTTCAACACGCTCACGGAAAAACTGAGTTTCGATTGCAGGGAAACGATTTAATTCTGGCTCTATTTCCGCGAATAAGAGTCTCAAGGTATTACCTTCTATGAAGCCACGAGAAAACATCTCCTTTACATCACCTTTAAGGTAGACATCTATTGCTGTTTCCCGCCATTCCATCAGGGCTGCAGATACACCACCAACCAAATATATCTGGCTTGGCCCATCAGTTGCTTTACCCAATTCAAAATCATCAATTGTTCAATTCTTTTCTTATCAGCTTCTAATTTTATCTAACAATTTAGAACCGATTCAACAATTTTCCACATTGAAGAATGAGTATACTTAAAATTCCAGGTATTAATGAATTATTTGACACCAAGCATCCCAATGTTAGGTAGAAGAAGCTATTAAATCGTTAGCCCAAACAGCGTCATATGGAAGAGTTATGAATGGTAAAATAGTTTTGATTGATAAATTCTCATTCAGATTGGTCGTTAATCAGATTTATTTTTTGATAAGATAGGTTAATCGTAATGACTTCCATATTGATGATTTTTGTCCGTTTCAAATTTCGAGATCTCATGTAAAAATCAACTGGCAAGCAGGTCGATGCCTAATTATTGACCAATGTAGTCAACCCGGTGTTGAAGTAAATGGTAAACGAATTGGCAAAGGAGCCAGAGATAGCATTGTATTTCTTATTTCCGGTGCCAATGATTTAATACTGGGAAATAGAGAATCTAAATATTGATTTAAGATTTTGATTTGAACAGAAGAATGATTTTCAGGTTATTGGACCGTTCTATGATTAAATAAGGAATTCAATTTACCAGTGCTTTATTATGGAAATGAAACATGATTTTGCAACGATGTACTTTTAATAAACGTTTCCCATAGCCTGGCGATTAATGATTCTTATTGAACGTTTCAAACATTTGTCTAATTCTGACCCTACTTTATTTCTCGCCTTCATTTTTGCTGATTTAATTAACATGTCTTAATGCCATCAGGAGGGAAATGAAAATAAACATCAGCTGTTAAATCTTACGTCAAAATTTTGAAATAACTTGTACGAATGCAATGTGGGTATTAGTGATGATAATTGCAATAATCAGAAAATTCTAAATTGAGAAAAACGGAAACAGTCTATGAAAGAAGTTCTTCTAATTAATGTATCGGGGGAAGATAAACCCGGGGTGACCACTTTGTTGACAGCCATTTTGGCGCGTTATGAAATCAATATTCTGGATATTGGTCAATCGGTTATTCATCGACACCTATCTCTTGGGATACTAACCGACATACCACCATCTGCAGAATCTTCACCGGTATTAAAGGATCTACTATTTAAAATTCACAAACTTGGCCTGCAGGTGAATTTTGAGCCAATTGATGAAGACAGTTATGCTCAATGGGTGGACCAGCAGGGAAAGAGCCGTTATATCGTGTCATTACTTACTCGTAAGGTCACTGCGGATCAAGTATCCCAAGTAACGGCAGTAGCAACGAAACATGGATTGAATATTGATGAAATTAGTCGGCTATCTGGGCGAGTACATTTAGACACGGTACATGATCAGGCAAAGGCTTGTGTCGAATTTTCAGCACGCGGTAATCCTAGTGATCTTAGAGAGCTGCGCAGTGAGTTTCTGGAACTTTCTCAGTCGCTTGATATGGATATTGCGTTTCAGACGGACAATATGTTCAGACGCAATCGCCGCCTCGTGTGTTTTGATATGGATTCTACACTAATTGAAACTGAAGTTATCGATGAACTTGCTAAACGTGCTGGCATTGGCGATGAGGTCTCGACTATTACTGAAGCAGCGATGCAGGGAAAGATTGATTTTATAGAGAGTTTTAAGCAGCGGGTCGCCCTGTTAAAAGGGCTCAATGAGAAGGTGCTGAGTGAGATTGCCGAAAACTTGCCGTTGACAGAAGGGGCAGAAAGCCTCGTGGGTAACCTGAAGAGGGCTGGTTATAAGACGGCGATCTTGTCGGGAGGTTTTACATATTTTGGTGAATATCTAAAACAAAAGTTGGGCATAGATTACGTATTTGCTAATACGTTAGACGTTCAGGATCAGGAAATAACCGGCCAGGTCGTAGAACCGATAATTGATGGGCAGAGAAAAGTTGATTTATTACGGTTGCTAGCACAGCAGGAGAATATTTCTTTGGAACAGGTCATTGCTGTGGGAGACGGAGCAAATGATTTGCCTATGCTCAGTGTTGCTGGTTTAGGCATTGCATTCAAGGCCAAGCCAATGGTTAAAGCCTCTGCAAATCAATCCATTTCTACGCTGGGCCTAGATGGAATATTATATCTACTAGGCTTTCGAGATAGAGATATCGGTTAAGGTCCTGGTTAACCCCGTTTTCACACAAACTTTGTGGTGAGAAAGCTTAGATTGACTATATTTAGCGATTTGACGTAGGCGAGCGGATGACAGTGTGTCGAAACACATTGAGTTCGCAGCAATTATGGGTGAACGTTTTTCAGGTATTGGATTTAATAAAGTCACATAACAATTCGTATAATTCTGGGTATCTTGGATAAAGCAATATATATGTTGAAGCGCTTGATGGAGTTCATCTGCCGTGGCGTGATGGCTTTTCATTTAGCTATGCATCGCGCCGCGGCGGATGAACTCCAACAGACATATTGCCATGTCAGAGCACTTCTCAGAGTTCAAACATAATTACTCTTGAGTTCGCGAGATATGTTAAGACTTTGAATTTGGGTGATATACGCTTTTGTAATAGAAGTATTGTAAGAAATCCGGGTTAGTTCTTGTGATTACGAATTCGACGTGGATAAAATATCAAGCGACTAAAGGGATTTGTCATCTCCAGTCCAGCGTTTATGGCGTGATTTTCAGCATTATTTATTGCATAAATCGATTAATTCTTCAATATCTTTTTTCCAGTCAGTTCTTCAAACAACAGTTCTGCAGTAAAAATACCACCAGCTATGCCCGCGCTGTTTTTTGTAGCTGATACGTTATACAAATTCTGAGGGCAATTCTCTTCCGTTATTGTGCCTTTGTGGATTTCATCAACACTCAGTCGGCGGCCGTAGGCGTTACCGAGTTCACCATCTGTATCGTTTTCAATATCTATCGATGAAATTATTTCGGCAAATTTCAGTTTGGATTTAATTCCGGGATGAACGTTTCTGTCAAGGATATCTACAATATCGTCGGCCAGTTTTTGTTTGAATTGTCTAACGGCCTCAGGTCCATTCTTGTAAATCTTTTTTTCTTGATGGTAATTGCCAGGACAAAACATGACTAAAGCATCGTCTGTACCACCTTCTATTCTTCCAAATCCACTTGCTGTTGGTGACCCAATAAAAAGCATTTGCGGTGAATTCGTAACATCTGGGTTATCGTAATTTACCTCATTTCCATTTTGCCACCAATAATTGCGTCCTTTCATGTCGGCAATTGATTCTAATCCTCCCTTAATCCCAAGGCAGCATGTCGGAATGCTGCGCGAAGGGGAATATTCAAATTTTTCTTCTCCCGTTCCCAATAATGAACTGGTTATTCTGGGAGAGACGTCACTGAATATGAAATCACATTCGTAAATAGTCGAATCTTCGCATATCGCCTTGGTCACCCTAGTATTAGTTGTTTCTAAGCGGACAACTCGTTTACCCGTTTCTACCGATCCTCCAGATGTCCTGATAACCGAAGACATAGAGTCAAAAAAATGAAAAAAACCGTTTTTAGGAAACCAGGCCCCTGAGTGATAATTTCCTGTGCCGATGATGAATGCAATAGCGGACATCTCTGCTTCGTTTTCTGCAAAAATACCGCCATGACCATAGATAATGCGTCTCACAATATTACTGATTTTGTATTGATCAAACCACTCTGTTAAAGACATATATATAGCACGTCCAATATTTATTTTCATTGCAGCATGTACTTTGCTGGTTAACAGGAATTTTGTTGCTAAAAGAAAACGGCCTTCAGCAAAAGAATTTTTTCTGAGATAGGATTTATAGGTATCAAAAACGGCAATCATGTCATCGAAAAGGGCATCCAGATTTTGACCTTCTTCAGGAAAGAGGGATTTTAATTTTCTGTGGAAATTGCTCAGTCCTAAAGGCACCTTGAAATCTGCAAAAAAGTAATTCGCCTGGCCTTTTTTATCTCCGACAAAAATTCGTTCAAATCCGTCTGCTTTCATTGGTAGAAAAGGATCTGATTCTTTTAATCCTAAGAATTGCAGAAAACGATCCCCGAGCATACCATCGCCGAATTCCCATACATACTGCGGTCCCATTGAATATCGCATACCACCGTAGGTAGGACATCTTCCGTGACCGCCAATGAGTTCTTTATTCATTTCCAGAACATTGACCTTATGCCCGATCTTAGCAAATAATGCCGCTGAGGCCATCCCACCGATTCCACTGCCTATCACAACGATTTTTTTGGGATAGCAATCCCAATGGGATTGCTCTTTTGCCTTGAAAAAAGGGATCGTTAATCGATCTCTGATTTCGATTAATTTCTCTTCTGATTTCTTCTTTGAAATTTCGATGATTTCGTCAAGGTGCATATAAAAATAATATCCATTATTATTGGGCTCATGTTATATTATTGCTGCGTTTTTTGTCAGGCTGTCTTTAGCTGGATAAATACCGAAAGCTATCAGGTTTTCGACAGGTTTCTGTAAAATTGTTGCCTGAAATGAATAACGAATGTCGAAAAACTTACTGCTTGCAGTATAGTACGTAATTTTAACATTCTGCGAAGCATAATCTACCGGTAGTATACAGCCAATTAAATCATCTATTTTAACGATTACGATATCATACTTGACATAAGGTGTGACAAATTGGTTACTCTGGATAATCAGAGATAGTAATAAATCACCTTTATATCAGTTCATTTGAATACATGACTATTTGGATCAAGTGAGTCAATTTTTATAGATTCCTCCAATTGAAGTGCGATAATTTATTTTAGGTAGAAAGCGCCCCATATTTTTGCTTTGCACTGCTTTTTCGTATCTTTTGTTTTCCGAAACGGGAAACATTACCGGATCGATATGCGTTGTAAGGTTTCTTAGGTGATTTGGTTGCTCGATTACCTTGCTGTTTTTTAGGGGCTGGACGTGCGTCGGCACCGGTTGCTGTACGTGCGGTTTCGCAATGATAGTCATGATTGGTATTGGTTGGTACTGGCTTGCCTAGCAATTTTTCGATATCTCTTAAGTAATCACGTTCTTCTGCGCTACAGAACGAAAATGCAATTCCATCCGATCCAGCTCGAGCGGTGCGGCCAATTCGATGTATATAGGTTTCGGGATCATTAGGCAGGTCGTAGTTGATTACATGTGAAATCCTGTCTACATCAATACCACGGGCTGCTATGTCTGTTGCTACCAAAATTCGAGTGTTACCAGATTTGAAACTGGTCAGCGCCTCTGTTCGCGCGCTTTGACTCTTGTTTCCATGAATAGCAACTGCGGTAACACCGGATGCCTTGAGTTTCTCAACAACCTTATTTGCCCCATGCTTCATTCTGGTAAAAACAATTACCTTATCCAATCGGGAATCGTTAAGCAATGATGTTAGCAGGGTATTCTTCGATTGTTTTCCGACGAAAAAAACCTTTTGTTCTATCCGCTCAACTGCAGGCTGATCAGGGGTTATTGTGATGTGAACTGCGTCACGTATAAGTGTATTTGCAAGTGCGATGACTTCAGGTGACATCGTTGCAGAGAAGAATAGAGACTGGCGTCTTGCGGGCAGCTTGGAAATCACTTTTCGAATGTCAGGAATAAAACCCATATCAAGCATACGGTCTGCTTCATCGAGAACAAATACCTCGATACGATCCAAGTATAGGTGACGTTGCTGTACCAAGTCTAGCAGTCGACCGGGTGTAGCAACAACAACATCTAGGCCCTGTCGCAGTTTTTTGACTTGCTGACCCTGACTGACTCCCCCGAAAATAACCGTATGTGTGATTTGCAGATGACAACCATACGCGGTTATGCTATCCCCGATTTGACCTGCCAGCTCCCGCGTTGGTGCAAGCACCAGAACCCGGGATTTTCCAGATATGTTTTTTTGCTTGCTCTGAGCAAGATAATGTAAAATTGGTAGCATAAACGCCGCTGTTTTTCCGGTCCCAGTTTGAGCACATCCTAGTAGATCGCGTCCTTCAATCAGGTGTGGAATGGCCTGTGCCTGTATCGGTGATGGCGTAGAATAGCCACTTTCAGCAATTGCTCGTTGCAGCTGTGGAAGAAGGGTCGTAAATACACCTTCAGGACGTCCATGCTGAATTATATGGCGTTGTTGTGATTCTCGGGTACGTTCAGAACGGGTAATGCTGTGATCGTCATGTCGGGGCTTCTTGCCACTATTTGGTCTTGAATTGTTATAACGTTTTTTCTTATTATAGATTTCTGACATAAGTATTTATTTTTATAATTATAAGCCTCTTGCAGAATATACCTTTGTAAGAGGCTCTTATTTGTATCCGTAGATTCAATCTCATACGAATATCCAGTTGATTCGGTGGTGATTTCTTGAAGATATAAAACCGTATTTATTCTGATAAACTTGCTATTCGTGGTCCACTACAGTCCTTTCGAAAGATTCTAATAATAATCTAAATCCGTGAATAATTTTTAATAATTTAACACAACTCTTTCAATTAGAAAGTGTTGTAGAAATCATAAGGCATACTGATAGGTATGTTGGATGTCTAAAACAATATCTTTGTGAGCAAGTGGTTATATTCATTTGCGAAACATATTTCAAGAATTTAGGAGTTAGTTTTGTGAAAGACGTTATCTGTTTCTGCCACCTTGGCCGCCACGACCTCCTCCTCGACCGCCACCAGAAAACCCACCACGTTCTTCGCCACGGAATCCACCGCGTCCAGGACCATTACCTTGACGACCGTCAAATCCACCACCTTTGTGACCGCCACCACCGCGACCGCCACTGAATCCACCACGTCCACCGCCACCACGATTCTCCTCGCGAAGACGCGCTTCATTCACGGTAATTGTTCTACCACTTAATTCCTTATTATGCAGACCTTCAATCGCAGCTTCACCTTCTTTTTTGTTAGGCATTTCCACGAATCCAAATCCTTTTGAAGTACCTGTATACTTGTCTTTTATTATTGTTGCTGATTGAACTTGGCCATAGTCTTCAAAAGCAGATTTCAAATCACTTTCGGTGGCATCATACGACATGTTTCCAATATATATATTCATTTTTTTCTCTTGTTATTTGTGCTATGATTTTCATTTTCAGTACTCATAAATCATAGCAAATAATATGAGACTGATATTATTCTGTGAAGGTGATAGAACGATAAATAAACAAAATACAATTCTTCTGGCCTTAAGGTGTTGTACACCGTGTAATTTATTTTTTGGTTACACAGTGTAGCCGCATAAACTAATCTTCTAAATTGTCTAACCTCACTCTAATAGCTGTAGGTAAATCGATTTTTGAGATAAGTTTTCTTAACACAAACAATGAAAAAAACTCGCCTCAACGATTGAAGTCAAGTAGATCGATAAGGAAGTCAAAAAAGGTAGGACAAAAGACGGGCGAAACTCTACGTTGTTGGCTGCTTGATAAAACCCCATGACCGCAATTGGCGGAACAAAATTATTTTAATGGCCCTAATATGCACTCGTGTATTATGAATTCCAACTGATATTCGTAATTATACCAAAACCGAGCATAAATTAAACTAATTTGTGGTCTCCAGTTTGACACAAAAGTAAAAAATCAGGGACGCTTCATAGTGTCCATTTTTTATTTTACACTTTGTTATCTATTCATGCAACGATGACATACCACTGCTTTAATAAAATACTGCAATAAGTGGATTACACAACGATTAGGCAGCTATTTCATCGACGTTTGCCGAAGACATAGAGAATTTCAGGATTTGTTCAGCATAATCGGTTATCTCGGATTTTCCCGTTAATCGTAGCCATCGCGATGTTCCTTTATAGGGACCGCGATTTCCGATTTTGTGGTTGATAGAATAGACGATTAGATCGAGCATTTTCTGATTAATTTGACATCTACAGGCATTTAGATGATCGCGTATGAGAGAATTCGTTGATTCCAAAGGAGATGATGAGCGTACATTCTCTTCGAGGCGATCAAAGACGGTCTGGAACCATTTGTCTATAGGTAAATCTGATCCGACGCATTTGACGAGGGCATAGTGATCTGCGGCTTCTTTCTGAAGTTTTCTCTTCCTCCCATAGTTTTTAGGTGAGCTTAAACTGGATTTAAGCAGCGATTGCCACCGGGTTCAACAATAACTCATATTCAGCCAGCAACATAGGCCTTCCCGTACGGATATAACAAACCAAACTGGCTTTAAGAAAGCGATGGAAGGAAATGCTCCTTAACTGACACGTCATGGCGACCGATTGTATGCAAGCATAGGCTCTGGCT
>JAJFLO010000496.1 GCA_021772675.1 Verrucomicrobiota bacterium
AGTGGTGCCATGCTGAGTGTTAAGACAGGGCAGACAAAAATTAGGACAGAAACAAATGGTTTTGAAACAATTCCCATAGGTACTTATTCAAAATTGAGTATCAGTGATACGGGAACTGGCATTGACGTTGATGCACTCAACCATATCTTTGAACCGTTTTATAGTGATAAGGATTTGGGCCGCAGTGGGAGTGGACTGGGACTTTCAGTTGTTCATGGAGTTGTAAAGGATTTTGGTGGTTGGATTGACGTTAAGACTGCTTTGCGAAAAGGAACCTGCTTCGATATATATTTTCCGAGTGTTCGTGACAGTTTAACCCCAAAAACAGAAATAATTACAAATTGCTTTGGCATGGAAACGATTTTGATTGCCGATGATGTTGAAGAGCAACGGGAGGTTGCGACCCATATCCTTGAATATTTTGGATATCTTACACATACGGTCAGTAGTGGGCATGACGCGATTAGATTTCTTGAGAACAATCAAGTTGATTTGATTATTCTTGACATGATTATGGAAGATGGTTTCGACGGACTTGATACGTATAAAGAAATTGTAAAAATATATCCAGATCAAAAATGTATTATTGCCAGTGGTTTTTCCGAGAGTGAACGAGTTATGGAAATGCAGGGTCTCGGGGCTGGAAAGTATATTCAAAAACCCTATACTCGAAATAAAATGGGGCAGGCAGTAAGGGAGGAACTTGATAGGCCCTCACTTGGTATCGACCAGATGAAAAACCTAAAAGGGGACGTTTTGCTAGTCGAAGATGATGAAATCAATCAGGAAGTATTCTTAGAATTGATATCTGACATGGATAATCTTAACCTAACCATCGCAAATAATGGCATTGAAGCCTTGGATATTTTGCAAAATTCTTCGTATGATCTCATTTTAATGGATTATCAAATGCCGGAGCTAAGTGGAATTGAGGCGACTAAGACAATAAGAGGAAAAAATATAAAGTCAAAAATGGGTGGTCATTTACCAATTATTGCTTTGACAGGAAAAACCTGCGAAGATGACCGAAGAGAATGTTATGAATCGGGAATGGATGACTACCTTGTTAAACCCTATACACAAAAACAGATAATAATCGCTATACATAAGTGGCTTTGTCATGACAATGCCTAAAGAGATATGTTATTAGGTATTACCTGAATCCGTGAAGGTTTTCTTTGAATGTAGTTGCGAGGCAGTAAGTATTTAGTTCTGCTGTCCAGCAGAATGACTACTGCAACTGCTTACTAACGAAGCAAATGCATTTTTTCTGTCTTATTGTATTAATGCACGATATTATTTTGATGTAATGATCTCCTGTCCTCGAGAAGTAAAGGAAATTCCTTGACTCGATCTTGTGCTAATCATTATGGATTCAACAATCGGTTCATTCACAAAATTGTCTGCTTTCCAGTCAACAATAAAGTTAGCTCCTGATCCTCCACTTTCGTCTATTTCTGGTATGACAAAGCGTACTGTTCCTAAAGGATTTAAATTTATCGGTTTATCTATATATTTTTTTAAGAGTCGTCCTTGAGATGCGAAATAATCAACTCTGGTGATTCTGATTCTATGTTTGGGATCAATATTCCGGATACTTAATGTAACGGTTAATAAAAAAGGCTTTTCTTTATTCCCGCTATAAATATGTGAATAAGCCGGCACATAAATCGACTGTCCGCTGGATAATCCATTATCCCCATCCGCATGTAAAACAAATGGAAATATAATGCAGATGGCTATTATGATATTCATATAAGCAAAAGTTAGACTTTTCATAGTTATTCTCCTGTTTAAATGATAATATGTGTTAAAGGTTGATTGTTTCAATCTGATGACTTTTAGTGGCAAACCTCTATTTTGAAGTTTTAGAGGCTTTTCATAATTAAACTTGAGTTATTGATTCTTGCCATCCCCGATTGTTTTCTTTTCAATTTCTTCCAGTTCATTTAAATCATCTATATCAGCCTGAGCAACTTCTCTAGAGTGTCGGTGAGCATTAAAAATTTTATGAGTGTAACAGGGGGCGTACCCGCTCAATTTTTTGTATTCTACCTGAATCCGTGACGGTAGGTTCAAGACGAAATAACTACTAGATATTTTACAAATTAGCAATATGTCGCCACTTCGCGGAGGCTTTCTTTAAATGGATTTGCTTCGTTAGTAAGCAGTTGCAGTAGTCATTCTGCTGGACAGCAGAACTAAATACTTACTGCCTCGCAACTACATTCAAAGAAAACCTTCACGGATTCAGGTTCTATTAAAAGATATTTGGTGGCACTCAAGATATATCACTCTAATTCAAAAGATTACATTGAAATTATTCGGTAGATTCAAATTTCTGCATAAATTTCAATTTTAAAAATTAATAAAATTTCTTTTACAAATTCGGTACATCCCTTGATACCTACAGGAAATGACTTAAATGTATTATGTATCATGAGTTGCATTGAGTGGCGCCGATTTTTGACCCTCAAGGAGCTTCGAGAGGATCAGACCCTCAAGTAGCATATTTCGAAAAAGTGAGACAATCTCCCAGGTCAAAGATCTTACAGTATTATTTCCGTATGAAATAATTCATTTAAGGATGAATAAATTTATTAAAATGTCTATAGTATGGCCTCTTCGCTAAAATATACTTTTGAAGAGCAACTTCCGAGCCCGCTATAACGCGGCCTCTGTTAATATAAAAGGAAACTCGACGTTCTAGAGCGTTGTTGAAGTTCACCACTTTAGTTGTGTTATTCTAATAATAAAAACCACAGCTAAAGCAGTGGACTCCAACGAACCGTCCGGCAATCAGTGTTGACCCTAAACTATTTAAGTTTCAAAGGGGCAATTTTCGAGCCCGTTATTCGGTCTTGGTTAATATAAAACGAAACTTGGTTTCAGGTGTCAGGTTTCAGAAGATTGAAGATCATTAGCACGGGTTTTTGACACCTGAACACTGAAACCTGACACCTAAAAAAACTTTAACTTTCAAAGA
>JAJFLO010000497.1 GCA_021772675.1 Verrucomicrobiota bacterium
GGTTTGGGCGATCTGAATGGCCAAAAGCAGCAGGAATATTGCACTATTTCAATGTTTTTCGTCATTTGGATCGGACATAGATGACGTGAAGATAAGATGTGAAAAATCCAAGTTATTTATTTGTGAGTCCTAACGGTATGGGGAGTGGTGATCGAACATTTAAATCCCGTTGCGGGAAGGGGATTTCAATAGTGTTGTCCCTGAATTTACGGACAATAGCACAGTTAATATCTGACCGAACGTTATTATGTTTTTTCGGATTTGGGATCCATGCTCTGAGTCTCATATCCCAGGATGAATCACCAAACCCCATGTGAAGAACTTCGTGGGGCGGGTCTTTAAGAACGTCCTTATTCTCTTGTGCGACCTCATTGAGACATCGCAAGACCGTATCCAGATCAGAATTGTAAGAAACTCCAACATCAATATCGATTCGAACTTTCAAGTCCCCATGAGACCAGTTGATCACCTGAGATGATACAAATTCAGAATTGGGTACAATGATAGAGATATTGTTCAATGAACGAATTTCAGTTGATCGAATATTGATTTCCACAACGTCACCTTCGGTATCACCGATAGTTACCCTGTCGCCAACGCGGATGGGGCGCTCTATTAACAATATCAGACCAGAGATAAAATTTGACGTCAGGTTTTGCAGGCCAAAACCAATACCAACAGATAAAGCGCCGAAGATCACCATTAAACCACTGAGATCAATTCCAATGAATTGAAATGCGACCATACAGCCCATTAGCATAATGAGATAATGGGTAACCCTCGTTAACGTGTACATCGTGCCTTCGTCAAAGTGTAATCGTTTGAATATCCGGCCTAAGAATACATTTCGGGTAAATCTTGATAGTACTACAAATGCAACCATAACAGCCACAAACATGATGATAGATGAGACGGTCACAGGGGAGTCTTTAAGTTGAAATAGCCTGAATTTTAAGATTTCATTTAGGAGTGTTAAAAATTCGGTCATGGGCATAATCTATTTCTCTTATTGTAATCACGGTAAATTATTGAATCAGAAGGAGCAGCAGTAAATATCTCCTGCTTGGTCACGATTTCAAGTGTATCTGAAGTTTGATCTCATTCGATTTCGATTTTATGAGTGGGGAAGAGTAGTATACTCTCACAAGACGGGATCAACGAAAAACCTTTGACCGGCTAAGCTTTACGACTACACCCTGGAAAAGGTGGCTACTTCTTGCACAGTCTAAATTTTCTATGATACGTGTCTCGCTGTCGCTAACCTGGATTATGCATAAACTTTCCATTACGAGTCATTACATCACATAACTCATTGATTTCATAAAATCTAAGAACTTTTATCACGAAACTTTATGAATAATCCAGGCTATAGATCTGGAAATAAATAAATCGTTGATAGAGTGCTCGGATTTGTGTCAGATTTGGTCGTAATGATTTTACAAATCTACAGTTGTAGTTTGCTTATTACGAGGACGTGGTGATTGACTTGGGATTCAATATGGCGTGAACCTGAGATGCCAATGTCGAGAGTAATAATGGGTGAAGTCTGAGAAGTGCTCTGATATAGTGAGATATGTCTGTTGGAGTTCATCCGCCGCAGTGGATGAACTCCAGCAAACGCTCAACATATGGATTGCTTTATCCAAGATACCGAGAATTATACTAATTGTTATGTGATTTTATTAATTTCAATGCCTGAGAAACGTTCACCCATAGTTGCTGTTGACACACTGTCATCCTCTTGTCTACGTCAAGCCATTTAATATAGGCGATATTAGCTTTCTCACTACAACGTTTGTGAGAAAACCGGGCTGAGAGCGTAGTGAAAGCGAAGACGGATTGACAGAGGCTTGAAAAGACTGTCCTTTGAAACTTAAATATTATAGGGTTTCAGTGTCAGATTCAAGTGTCAAGTGCTCATTCTACTTTGACACCTGACACCTGACACCTGACACCAAGTTTCGTCTTATTTTAAGTGAGGCCGAAAATCTAACAGGATTGAAGCGTGCTCCTTTAGAGGAATAGTTGGCAGAATACAAAATTCAAAGTTAATGTATTCGGAATTATTGAGAGGGTTTTATATAATACATGGATATAGATAATAACGAAATATTGTGGCAAAATTATAATATGGACCGTGATCGTCCCTTAAAATGGATGATTGGTAATTTGCAGTTGATGTTAAAACAGGAAAATGACGACGTCTGGTTGTCTCACCAATATCGTAAAGATGATGAGGACGAGTCTGCCGGGAAACGGGGAGTCATTAATAATGAATCGATAGGTTCATCAAGTCCCGAGCCATCTGTGGAAGAATTGGAGAGGTCGCGCTGGGCATTGCCACGAAATGTCAATATAGTTTCGCTAAAACCATCTTTCCCTCAGCTCCCAATTGTCATATGTCCTGAAAATCCATTTAGACTTTTTCCGGGAGTCGATGCACAAATATATGTGTGTATCCCAATCTGTATAAACCTCTGTATTCCTGATGAAAATAATTTGGCCCTAATTAAAATTTCTTCGGTGGAATTATCCTATACCTGGTTTGGAACATTTACTGAAGGGAACCTTTGTTACTGGATTTCATCTAGTGCGCGTCGGCAGATAGAAGTGGATCTATATCGAAACTATCTTGTTATATGTCCAATTCATATACAAAACAATTCGAACGAGGAATTGTTCGTCGAGAAGTTATGTTTGCATGTAGAAGGGTTGGAAATATTTCAGGATAAAAACCAACTTTGGTCGAACGTAACCAAAGTGTCTTATAACGGCAGTGATCATATCAGTGATATAAAAATTATTAAAGGACCACCCACTGAAATTCCTCATGCAAAAATGATTGTTGAATCCTCTAAACCGACTAAAAAAGGATTTTCCACAAAAACATTTTTGGCTTTAAAAAATTTACCTGGCATAGGTACCCATTTTAGATAAACAATTATGGAATTGCTATCAACTAATATAGGTAATATCACTGAGTTATTGCTACATCCACGCACTCTTTCGATTGTGAGATGTGGATTCTGGATAGTGATTGGTATCCCTTTGGTATATCAAATCAGTAAATGGATACGTTCATTATTGTCAAAACGATTTGCGGCACAACAGGGTATGGTCGTTGGCAATATTGTTCGTTATTTTGGACTGATCATCATTATCGTAACGGTGTTTAAAGAACTTGGATTTAATTTGACTCCATTGTTAGGTGCTGCTGGTATTGTTGGTATTGCTTTGGGTTTTGCATCACAAACCAGTGTGTCAAATATCATCAGCGGTATTTTTCTAATTATTGAAAAACCGTTTGAAGTTGATGATTTAATAACAGTTGGCTCCACCACAGGACTGGTTTTATCTGTTGACATGCTTTCAGTTAAGATCCGGACACTTGATAATAAATTTGTTCGTATTCCCAATGAAACTATTATTAAGAGTGAGGTGACTAATGTAACTCGTTTCCCGATACGACGAATCGATCTTACAATATCTATTGCGTTTAAGGAAGATGTTAAAAAAGTTCGAGAGACACTTCTGGATATTGCTGCCAATAATAATAGATGTCTTCAGGAACCTGAACCGATCATTATAATTTCAGGTTTTGGTAATCTGTCAGTTGATTTGGTCTTTGCTATTTGGTGTCGCAAGGAAGATTGGTTGTCTCTAAAAAATGAAGTATATGAGCAGATAAAAAATCGATTTGATGAGGACGATATTGAGATTCCTTTTTCGCATCTGTCATTATATTCCGGGCTAGGACCACAACCCATGCCGATTCAGATTGTCCAGAACAAAGATAATAAATAATTACTCAATAATTTCATGGGTGTTAAATTTTAAGATTTACGAAAGCGATAATAAACAACTCGCCATCAAGTGTGGCAACATGGAATTGAACAGATATACTTGATGTGTTGGAAAATATTCTCTTTTAAATCCATATTGCTTAGGGATAGATTTTTATACTTGATGCCTCTCATTACTAAAGTTTATGAATAAGCCAGGCTAGCTCTTAATAATAAAAAAGTCTCAATTAAAAATTGACTATGGAACCCAAACTGACCACCGATGTTAAAAAGTTGTTAAAAAGATATCTGGAAATTCAGGAGGAAGAGAAATCCCTTCGCGAAGAGAAATCAGAGTTACAGCAATGTCTGGCAAAGCATTTAACCGATTTTGAGGGAAAATTTTGGCACCCAAAGATTGAGGAAATATCTCTCAAGATCCGATATGTAAAAGAAACCATTGTTGAATATGATGAATCGTTACTGAGTGAACGACTGGGAGATCGGTATCCAGAGATACTAACGCCGGATATAAGAAAGATAAAAAAACATCTCAGTGAAATTGAGCCACTTCTTTATCCAGTCATTGGTTCTGTCGGCTCACCAGACCGTGATAAAGTTCAGTCGGCAATAACCAAAGGTGTCGTCCACAAGAATGAATTTCAGGGGGCGTTCATCAAGACTGTTAAACCCAGAATTGCAGTGATGAAAGCACGCCCTGAAAGTTCTGTATGACACAATCATAACGACTTAAAATTACAGAATTTTAGGCATATTATTTTACAGATTTCCAGACGAGGCTGCAATTATGAGTGTAAAATTTAAGGATTGCTACGAAACGCGTGGTGTTAAATAAGCTGCAATTTAGGGCTCACAAATAAATAACTTGGATAATTTCGCGCTCAGATTTATGTCAGGTTTGGGCGATCTGAATGGCGAAAAGCAGCAGGAATATTACAATATTTCAATGTTTTTCGTCATTCAGATCGGACATAGATGACGTGAAGATAAGATGCAAAAAATCCAAGTTATTTATTTGTGAGCCCTTAGGATGAAATCAAAAAGGCGTATAGAAAACTCGCACGTAAATATCATCCGGATGTCAGTAACATTGAAAAAGTGGGGATGCTTCAGAAAATAGTTTACACTTTTGATAAAGATTGGGACACTTGCGTTTCTTATGTCGCCCTTTTTGAGGGCTCGGAATTTCGGGGTATCTATAACCCAGCGCTGACGCACAGGGTTATAAGATTTCACCCCTGTCGGGGGTATTCGATTAAGGGCAAAGTGTAAACCCCTTTCTTTCCTCTAATGTGAAGCATCGTAAAACGACAGACTGCTAGCCCGGTTTTCTCACACACTTTGAAGCAAGAATGCTTGGATTTCCTAAATCCACAATTTTAGTGTAGTTGAGTGGATGACAGTGTGTCGAATTCTGCTGAGCAGAATCGCGTGACAAGTTAAGACTTTGAATTTAGGCGATATACGTTTTTGTAGCAAAAGGATCGTGAGAAATCCAGGCTAACCTGCATTATGCATAAAATTTTGTGATGAGAGTTGTTAGATTGCGTGAAAACAATGAGTTCTGAATATTATGCGCGTGCAGGCTTCCAGCTCGTAGAGCCTACAGCTAGGAGAGAATCGTGTTAAAAATCTGCCGTGGTGGAAACTATTTCGAACCCGGAGAACTTTATAACTCCTTGATATTATGTGATATAATGACTCGTAATGGAAAGTTTATGACTATTCCAGGTTAAGTCCTCTCGTTACGAAGTCGATGAGAAAAGCGGGTTAAGCACTCGCCGAGCACAGTAGCAAACATAACCACATGTCTAATCCACCAGACAAATTTTCTGATGGATAAACAAATCACAAAGCTGGAACAAGATTTCATTAAGGGCAGAGGTATGCGTGAGCGTATGACTTGAGCATGGCTGGATGAATGTGCAAGGTAGCAAGAATTGAGCTGGAACAGGTTTGGAAGTGAATCTATAGTCTCAGTTCAATGAATAAGCGTATTTACCAAATCTCAAATCTAACCTGAATAATTCATAAGTATTCTGCTGCGAGCCCTAATTTCTGCTCAAATAAGCCAATTAACTCAATTTTACATCTCAGTGAATGAAAATTCACTTTCATTGTTAAATTTTCTCTAATCAATTTATTATGAGCGAGTTAAGTGCTCTCGCGACGAATCGCATGAATTAATCAGGCTAAACCCTTAAGGACAATAAAAATGGATTGGAATGAATTAAAGGATCATGCAGTTAAAGTTTACAGCACGCCATGGTGTGGCGATTGCAGAAGATTGAAGCAGCTATTTAGTGACAAAAGTGTCGAATTTACTGAGGTTGATATTGATGCGGATCAGGACGCTGCATCTGACCTATTCGGAAAAACAGGAAAAAAGGCGATTCCTTATGTTGAGATTGATGGAGAGCACCTAATTCGAGGATGGCATGTCGAATTGCCATCTCGCTGGGAAGATCAACTGTTTTTTGATGAAATTAATGAAGCATTGAAAAATTAACAGATTAAGAGTGTGTATTCAAAATGTGAGTGGTAAATAGTAAATCGTTCGCTGCGGCGAATGAATAACATGTGCGCAGCCAGGAGTGGCCGCATTACTTTTATCTCAATCCGGGAATTCACCAGAGTCACTCCCATTTTGAATACACACTCACAGATTACTGTGCTTGAGTCTGAGAATTAGCCTGCATTATTCATAAACTTTTGTAGTGAGAGTCATCAGATTGCGTGAGATCAGTGAGTTATGAATTTCATTCGCGTGCAGAAATAGTGTTGTAAATCCGCCGTGGTTTATAACGCGCCGTGGTGGGTGGAAACTATTTCGAACCCGAATAACTTCACAACTCGTTGATATTATGTGATATGATGACTTGTAATAGAAAGTTTATGCATAATGCAGGTTAGTTAATATTCATCGCATAATTATAATCTTTTTCCCAAAATTATTGTTTTTCTATTAGAATTCATGCATGACAAACGTATATATGTCTAATGTCTACCGGCTGCCATCAGGTTTTCGACAGGTTTCTGTAAAACTGCTAGAATGACAAATGAATGTCGAAAAACCTACTGCTTGCAGTATCTATACGAATGAACATTAAAAAAATGTAGTATTTTAGGGTGTTCGGGGACTGAGTAATCTATCACCTAACCTGAATAATTGATCAGTATTCTGCTGCGAGCCCTAATCTCTGCTCAAATAAGCCGATTAACTCAATTTTACATCTCAGTGAATGAAAATTCACTTTCATTGTTAAATTTTCTCTAATCAATTTATTATGAGCGAGTTAAGTGCTCTCGCGACGAATCGCATGAATTAATCAGGCTAAAGCCGTGAAGAATTTTTAATAAATTAACACAACATCTTTGTGACCGAATGGTTGTATTAGTTTGCGACACATTCTTCACGGATTTAGGTATAAATAAAAAATATTTTATATGAGGTTAAATATTGAAATTGTCAGTTCCTAAACACGAGTTTTTCCATAAAAAATTCGGGTTGATATGTGCTTTGCTTCTATGCTCTGTTTGTCATATTATCGGCGATGACATGCCAAATTACAATGCATTTTTTGATCGCTCATCTCGTCGTGCCGTCTTCAGTAACCAATCGATTAATATTCCACACTATCTAAACGATAAAATTGATCACAATCGGTTCATACAATCCAACGACCAGCTTGGAGTACCGACAGTGTTATGGACAAAGAATAAAAGTATTGAAAATGTGCAGCTTTCTCGATCAGCGCAGTCAGCAAGAAATGTATTAGCATCAGATCTAGCACTGGATTATTTGCACCAGTACGCTGAATTATATCGATTGGATGAAACTGATTTGGGGCATGTCCGGGAAAAATCAGTCCATGATACGGGCACAGGGGGAATTATTGTTGAATTCCAACAGGTAGTAAATGGTGTTGAAGTATTTTGTTCCAAGATGAATTTTCTGATGAACCGGGAGCTTGATCTTTTGTGTATTACTGGCTGTCTTTCTCCTCATACCATAGAGAATTCTGCGCGATCCAGTGCAAATGTCCTGAGTCAATTGGATTGTGCAGTCATTGCCTTTCAGGATGCTACCACAGAGATGCTTCATACAGAACAGTTAAATAAAGTGGATGAACGTGATCGTTATCAATATTTTGACATAGATGAAAGCTCATCACGATTGATTTCTTCTGAATTGGTAACGCCTTTGCGCTTGAAACCAGTATTTTTCCAATTACCGGACCGTTTGATATTCGGATATTATATCGAGGTTCATTCTTCAGTGATCGGGAGTACCGAGTCTTCTTATTATTCCTATGTTATTTCAAGTGTAGACGGGCAGATTTTGTTTCGAAATAATCTCAAGGCTCATGCGGATTTCAGCTATCGGGTTTGGGCGGATCCGGATGCTTCTACTGCACATCTCCCCTATGACGGGCCTCAGGGACACAATGGTATCCCACACCCAACTGGTGTGTCTGGCGATAATCCGCAAGCGACATTTATTGATCAATCTCTGATTACTTTGGAACATGGTCCTATCAGCACAGGTGATCCCTGGCTTGCTGCTGACGCGAGTGAAACTATAGGGAATAATGTAGATGCATTTGTTGATATCTCCGGGAATGATGGATTTGATGGTAGCGATTTTAGAGCGTCCGTGACATCGGCGAATGCCTTTGATTACACCTATGATCTGACAGTGAACCCCGATGCAAATTCAAACCAGCAAAATGCAGTAGTCACACAACTTTTTTACGTCATTAATTTTCTGCATGATTGGTTTTATGATCATGGATTTGATGAACAGGCAGGTAATGCTCAATTCGATAACTACAGCAGGGGTGGACTTGGTAATGATCGGATTCATGCTGAAGCTCAAGATTTTTCTTTCAGAAATAATGCGCAAATGTTTACTCCGGCAGATGGTGGATCGCCAATTATGGAACTTTTCATTTTTGATGATCCACTGATAGGATCACCCACAGGATTAATAACGATAATAGATCCACCCGGTATTAAGGGAGATTACCCTGCCAATATTCCGCCTGAAGCTAATTTTGGCCCGAGGATATTCGACGTTACCGCAGAAGTTGTGATTGTTAATGATGGATCGGGTACACCCAGTGATGCTTGCGAGGATTTACTAAATTCATCTGAGGTTGTCGGGAAATTCGCGCTGATTGATCGCAGTCAAGATTTGGATGAATGTATCTTTACCGATAAGGTCCTCAAGGCGCAAAATGCGGGGGCAATAGGCGTTATTATGGTGAATGACCGTTCCACTGGTTTTCCTCCCCTGGGCGGGGGTAATAATGCGATCACAATTCCTACTATGGGGATAGAGCAGAGTAACGGAATACTAATTAAGGATGCGATTCAAAACGGTCAAACTGTTGAGGTTAGATTATTCAACAATTTTACCAATACAGATCGAGATGCAGCGTTGGATAATTCAATTATTGCGCATGAATGGGGGCATTATTTGAGCAGTAGGTTAATCGGAAATGGAAATGGGTTAGGTAATAACCAAGGACAATCTATGGGAGAAGGTTGGGGGGATTTTCTTGCACTTCTATTGACCGTTCAAGAAAATGATTTACAAATTGCATCGAATGCTAATTTTAATGGAGTTTACGCACCAGCGGGTGCGTACGTGGAGAATGACTATTATTTTGGTCTACGGCGAAATCCCTATTCAACGAACTTGGCCAAAAATCCATTAACATTTATAGACATTGCGAGTAATGTCGAAGTCCATGCATCGGGAGAAATATGGTGTTCAATGTTATGGGAGTGTTATACTGCATTATTAAATGACACTCGTTATTCATTTGATGAGGCTCAGTTGCGTATGAAAAACTATTTGGTTGCTTCATTAAAACTAACACCGGTAAATCCAACGTTTGTCGAAGCCAGAGATGCTTTTTTGGCAGCAGCAGGCGCACGCGATAGTGCTGATTTTCGTTTGTTTTCCCAGGCCTTTGCGAAACGTGGTATTGGGCTGACTGCCGAGGCCCCCGCGAGAGAATCAACGAATCATTCGGGAATTGTAGAAGATTTTAACCCGGTCCAGCCATTTAGTGCTCTTGAATTTGTTAGTGCAACACTTGATGATTCGATAAGCAGTTGCGATAATGATGGTATCTTGGACGTTGGCGAAACGGGTTTGTTAATCGTACGCTTAAAAAACATCGGATTAGCTTTTTCTCTTGCAAATACGATAGGAATCGTTACCTCAACGGACAATGTTCAACTTTCAAATAATGGCCAACTAAGTTTTCCGACATCTGTTCAAAGCGATTTTATTGAATCGACTATCGAGGTAGAACTAATTTCATTGGAATCATCAATAACGTTTACTATTTCCTATAAGGATGATGTAGCTGGAATTCCATCGCGAGAAATCTCTATACCTTTTGTTATTAATAGCGACATTATGCCTGAATCTACAAATTTGGATATGGTTGAATTGGGAAATGCCGGATGGGTTGTGGAAGTCGAAGACAATCTTATCGTCTGTAATAACAATGTCATTGCTGTAGTCCCTTGGGAAATTCGTCAAAACAATGTATCGGGCAATCATGCATGGTTTGGTGCAAATTCTCCGGGGCCATCTGTAATTTATTTGGTCTCTCCAACATTAGACGTAAGTACATCTTTCTCGTTTGGTTTATCCTTTAACCATTATTACGAATTTGAAACGGGAAATTTTGATGGAGGTTTCATTGAAATTTCTAGCGACGACGGTGCCACGTGGGCTAATGTCAATCAATTTGCGACAGTTGGTTATAACACGACTCTGCTGACAACGGACTGTAATCCATTTGCTGGTGGTCCAGTATTTGGCAATACATCATCTAATCATCCCAATCCGATTCAAGAATCCATTGATTTTGGTATGCAGTTTCAAGGAAAAAATGTGCAAATTCGATTTGTTGTTTCTAATGATCCACTTGCAACTCTAACGGGTTGGTTTGTAGATAATATCGAATTTACCGGCATAACCAATTTTCCGTTTACAGGACTGATTCCAGAGAGTGAACTTTGCGATCAATGCGGCAATGTTTTCTATGACGATGGATTACCCGCTGGCATCGATGATTTAGGAGGTGGACAGCGTAATAATCCTGATTTGATGCTTGGTGTTTTAATGGATCCTGCGGATTTTAATTTTGACAAATCTTACCTGATTCATGAAATCTGTATTGGTAAATACTTTGATACCAGTGGCTTGGCATCGCAGAACACGATCGTTCTTTATCCAGATAACGAGGGTGTGCCAAATGAAGGTATAATTTTAGGCTCAGACTCGATTCAAACTGGAGATGCAATCGGTATACAAAAAATTGAGTTTGATCCACCTTTAGTGTCAACTGGAAAGTTCTGGATCTTAAATCGTGGAGCAGCGGAATTGGGAGTTGGTAGCATAAATCTTGACTATGAAAGCAGTGCTGGAACACATAGTTATTCAAGTGAGTCTGGGATTTCAGGATTACAATTACAGACGGACAGAAATTATCTTGTTCATGCCACGTTAACTCCAGTAGCTGAGGCATCGTTTGTTGATATTGCCAGTACTATAGAAGAGACCACGTCGATTTTTTCAGTTAATGTTAGATTGTCTGTGCTAAGCGGGTTGCCATTAGATAAGGAAGTGCAGATAAATATTATTGTGAATGAAGGAAGTACTGCCGAATTGGACATTGATTATTCGTTACTGACAACTGTGATAACTTTTCCTACTGGCTCGATAGATGGAGCTTTCCAGCAGATTCAAATTTCGATAAATGATGACGATTTAGTCGAAGGTGTTGAGGTACTTAAGTTATCCCTTGCCCCCATATCAAATGATACATTAACTGATGTATTCATTGACAAGGATATTATCTATACGTTAACCATGGATGATCGTGAATTTGCATTCGTATCATTTTCTGAATCAACCCGATTGGTATACGAAAGCAACGAACAGGTCTCAATTGATTTGATATACAATACTGGTGCAAATGTCGTACTAGAGCAACCTGTTTCTGTAGATTTGGGTATATCTTCTGGAAGTACTGCTGTGGAGGGCGTTGATTATACCCTATTGTCACCACTCAATTTTGAATTTGCAGACGATGTGTCTGATGGTGATACTCATACAATTTCAATTCAACTTTTGACAGATTCTATAGTCGAAGGCGAAAAAAAGCTTATATTCTCAATACTAAGTGTAGAAAGTCCAGTGATTATAAATTCAGACGGTAGTGAATTTAAGTTATCAATTTTCGATCAGTCAACGGCTATAACTCAGGATATTCTTTTGTCTCCGGGATGGAATCATATTGCACTGAATGTGAGACCATTTAATCCCCGACCTGAAGCCGTATTTCAAAGTTTGATAGATTCAGGCAGTCTTGAAGTCGTCGTCGGAAAACGACAAAATTTTAATCCGTTATTGTTAAGTCCGTTGAACACTCTTAGTGTTTTAATGGATGGCTTTGGATACTGGGTTAAAATCAATGCCGATAATCACATAACACTCTCTGTAAATAGTGTACCGATTGATGTAGCGCATTCAGTTCCGTTAAAAGTGGGTTGGAATAATGTGGGTTATATATTGCAACAACAAGGTGAAATTCGCACTGTTTTGGCATCATTGATTTCTAACCTAAAGGCGATCGACCTAAATGCTAAGATTTTTATTGTCAGGCATGGGTTAACGTTTGATAGTGACCTGGATGACTCATTAAATTCATTGACTCACTTACAACCAGGCCAGGGGTTTTGGATTAAAGTTGATCATGAAATCAATTTTACTTTCGATTAGCTCTCATTTTTCACGAAAATATTGTTATGAGCTTTTGTAACTGCAATTTGCGTTATTAATATAAAATACGTTGAGGCAATTGACCATTGAGAAAATATGTTAGAACCTTCAAGTTGATCAGGGCAAAATTAACTTTATGGCCTATGTTAGTGTTGTCGGTCCCCTTGTTCTTTAACCTGACACTATTTGGCGGTGACTTACCAAATTACAATGCTTTTTTTCACCACTCATCTCGTCGTGCTGTCTCCAATAACCAATCGATTAATATTCCACACTATCTAAACGATAAAATTGATCACAATCGGTTCATGCAATCCAACGACCAGCTTGGAGTACCGACAGTGTTATGGACAAAGAATAAAAGTATTGAAAATGTGCATCTTTCTCGATCAGCGCAATCAGCAAGCAATGTGTTAGCATCAGATCTAGCACTGGATTATTTGCACCAGTACGCTGAATTATATCGATTGGATGAAACTGATTTAGGACATGTCCGGGAAAAATCAGTCCATAATACAGGCACAGGGGGAATTATTGTTGAATTCGAACAGGTAGTAAATGGTGTTGAGGTATTTTGTACTAAGATGAATTTTCTCATGAATCGGGAATTCGATCTCTTGTGTATTACTGGTTGTCTTTCTCCTCATACAATAGGGAATTCTGCGCGATCCAGCGTTAACATGTTAAATGAAGTGGATTGCGTTGTTATTGCTTTTCATGATGCGACATTGGACATACTTAGCACTGAGCAATTCGAAAAAGTGGATGATCGCAACAGCTATCAATATTTTGACATAGATGAAAGCTCATCACGATTGATTTCTTCTGAATTGGTAACGCCTTTGCGCTTGAAACCAGTATTTTTCCAATTACCCGACCGTTTGATATTTGGATATTATATCGAGGTTCATTCTTCAGTGATCGGGAGTACCGAGTCTTCTTATTATTCCTATGTTATTTCAAGTGTAGACGGGCAGATTTTGTTTCGAAATAATCTCAAGGCTCATGC
>JAJFLO010000498.1 GCA_021772675.1 Verrucomicrobiota bacterium
GGTTGAGATGTCCTCGCTGAAGCGTCGTTAAGACTTCCGCCTAAAGACGGGACTACAAACCTTACCCTGTCCGGGTTTTGTTTGCGTTGATTTGATTGTATAAGCACTTGTATTCTTAGTCGTTACTATTTGCAGATAAAAACCCCGGCGCAGCCGGTTAAATTTATAGTATAGGAGTTTGTATTTTAAGTTGTTGAAATTTTTTATCTTATATCAAGTTGCAGGATATATCGAATAAGGAGCGTGTCCCGTTTGTAGTCCCGCCTTCAGGCGGAAGCCTGAACGATGCTTCAGCGAGGACATTCCATCATAGGAAATTGCTGAAGCTCTTCCGAAACTTCCGCCTGAAGGCGGGACTACGAATGAGCTGCAATTAAAATTATAGCATAAGTGGTTCGGAGTACAGTGTTCCGCTTGTGAGCAGGATTGATTTTGCCTATTGCTGCGATTGGAAGCCCCGGCAAAGCCGGTTAAGTTCAATTTCAAATATTCTCCTTTTCAGTTAACACCAAATATTCTACCTAATTACAGTTATTCATTAACTCATAAAAATGCTACTATAGCAATCATTTTTAATTTGCCTTCATAAGTTCTTTCATTAAGCTGATTTGTTTTTCCTTGGGAACCCGATTTCCGTCATGGTAGAAGGTATTGAGTTCTAATGAACCTTTAAACACTTGATTGGCCACGTGATCAGGGCTGATTGTAAACCGTCCAACGGTTTCTTCGGTTTCCCAGTTTATGGAATCGTAAGTTTGATAGGCAAGCTCTGAGCAGACGATTTTATCCAATGTTTCAACATCAAAATTAAAATCATATTCTTTTCCAATTTGCTGTAGACTACGGTAAAGGATGCCACGCATATCTTCATCACTAAATGGGTATTTCGTACGAAGAATCGCGACATCGTCCACATTCATAAAATGTTGAAGGGTATTTAGTTGAACGCCGGGGCGCAGCGCTTCGGCGACTAGAGGGCCATCTTTACCTGTTTTATCGATTAATTTTCGATATTCGAATAATTCAGGATGATTGTCGGCATCAAACCAAATCGGATCATTCCACAATCCAAGTGATTGCAATTCCTGTTTGGTTCCGATCCAAATGGCGACGTGTCCCCAATGACCCGGGATGAACTTATCTGTAAGTCTGAATGGTGTTTTCTCCAACAGAATATCACCCGCTTTTAATTTTAATTTTATATCGATAATTGCTGCCTGATTGTTATACAGCTTTCCAAGATATCCTAATCCAAACTGAATGCTGCCGACACTATTGCCGAAAACTTTGCTGACAAAATCAACTGAACTGATACCTAAATCGTTAAGAAATCCTTTGCCTAATCGACCGAACCATACGAAATTTTCCCTAAATATTGTTTTGGTTTGAAATTCCCTTATGTAGGTGTAGCAAGCACTTTTACGAATTAATAAATTTAGGTAAAGAAAGTCATCATCATCGGAAAAATTATCCTCACCAATTTGGTTCAATTGATTTTCGTAATAGGCTTGAGCAGAACGAATTCGATTGCGGATTAATGGATCATTCGCTGAACGGGTAATGCTTAACAGTTCATTTTCTTCGTGATTAAATCCACTGTCTGGTTCGTTTAGGATTCTGCTTATTTCTTTATCCTCCTGAAGAACAGCAATCGCCAATATATAATTGTCATAAAGTGTCAAGGCAGCAGCTAACGAAAACATAACGCCTTTAAGACGCATTTTGGGATTGACCTTTGCCTCTTGGAAAAGAGAATCTGATGAATTGACAAGGCATTCAAACCGTTCCGCTTCCGTATAAATTTCGTTTCGCAGGTCTAAATAACCTCTGGAACCGGTTTTTAATATGTCGAGCCACCGGCCGGAAATCGGGGCATTTTGATCACGATCCTTAAATCGCTTATAGGCTTGCAGCATTTTTTCCCGGTAGACCAGGCTATGTTCAACGCGATAGTGTAGGTATTCAATTCTGTCATGCAAAATTTTTTCTAATGTTGCGCTAATGTCAACACTCTTTGCTGCCATATTCGCAAAGCCAGAAAGTTTTTTCCAGCATTCATTGTCACTTTGTTTAACGTCTTCTATTGTAGTCGGCTCAGATTCTGGGTAAAAATAGATACAAACAAATGCCGCGACGATGACCAGTGCAAGAACTAATTTTGTGATCTGAAATTTATGCATAGGATAGGAAATGTATTTGATCGCAATCGTGTTCGTGAGTTTTAATCCCAGTGGTTTGCTAGCACTCGTTACAAAATTTTTTTTGATAACCAGCGAGCATGCCGAGAGGTATTTATTTTATACCGATAGCCATCAGGACTTCGACAGGTTTCTGTAACATTATTGCCTGGAATGAATAACGAATGTCGAAAAACCTACTGCTTGCAGTATATCTGTTACAATAATTAATATCTGAATTCGCGACGATAAGCATAAAACCAGTTAACTAAAACCTGAATCCGTGAAGAATTTTTGATAAATTAATACAATGCTTTGATTTAGGAAGTGTTGCAAGAATTTTGAAGCATAACAGTAGGTATAGTGAATATTTTATGCAACATCTTTGTGACCAAATGGTTGTATTAATTTACAAAATATTCTTCACGGATTTAGGTAATATTCTCTAAAATTGAGGATTATGCAATGAATTGCAGGGTTGTAATGGTCATTTGCTGTAGTCTATATTGATCCTCTTAATAATAACCAAATTAGTAAACGCTTTGAAAGGGTATCAACATCAAAACAACAACGATAAACTTTACGATAAATTTAGACAAGAATGAAACTCCAGAAAAAATCACCTGGCAAGCTGATGGAGTCGATGCGAAAGACGAACTGGAATCCAAAGCAATTGCAATATCCATTTGGGATCCCCAAAAAGAAAACACCACTCGCTTTGATTTGTGGACAAAGGAAATGACACAGGAAGAAATGGTGAAATTTGTTTTTCAAACATTTCTTTTGATGAGTGAAGCACTCTCAAATTCCACAGGTAACAGAGAAATGGCAAACGAAATAATACAGTTCGCCGAACATTTTGGTGTTAAAACTGGTGTTATCAAGATGAAGCCTGAAACGGAACCTGGAGATGATGATGACATCAAACCATTTGAGCTTAAAATCTAGCAGTCCGACAGACTGCTATGACAGCAATTTCAGTAACCAGTAATCCGTGAGCAGGGTATTAGCCGCAACCCAACCTTCATCTATATTGACAGCAGCCAGGAATTCGACAGGTTTCTGTAAAATTGTTGCCTGAAATGAATAACGAATGTCGAATAACCTACTGCTTGCAGTATATATTTCACCAATCACCAATCATTAAATAATACGCCATCAACTCAATTTATGTCTCAACTCATCATCGAAGGTCTTCCGGCAAAAATAAGAACAAGCCCAATCTTTCGCTGGATACTTGATATTAGCCAAATCAAAAAGCAGCAAATTGGTAAGATTGAGATCCTCCATCGAACTGCCATTATTGACATTGATGTCGATGAATTGGTGGGACGATCACTTGTTAAAGAACTGCAGACTGAATTATTTAACGGTCAAAAAGTTGATGTCTGGTATTGCAACGATGATATAGAACAGTCACACAACGAGTATTTTAAGAAACTTGGAAAAATTCTGGAAACAGAGGTGAGCGTTGTGCGAAAAGAGTTTAGAGACCGTCTTATGGACTCAAATTCTGCGCAGGCAAAAAATACAAGTACATCATTGGTTAATCTGATTATTGTTCAGAAAGATTATGCCGTGGGTAGTCGAATTGTCCTGATGCTTTCCAGTTCAAATCCGCATAATTCCATTCCGTATACCCGGTTACGAGTTGGTTCACCAATTGTAATATCGGCAATGGATTCTTCTATAAGCCCGGTACATGGAATTGTTTCTTATATCAAAAAAAAATCAATCGAAGTTACGCTCAATTATTTTCCCGAATTGGATAATGGGAATTTGAAATGTCGACTTGATTTATCTGACGATGAAGTGGGATCTCAGCGGGAACGCATGGCCCTTATTCGAGTAAAGAATGCCGCAGACAGCAGACTTGCTGAATTACGGGGTGTTCTTGTGGGGGATGGTGATTTTTTATTCACAGAAAAAGATGAATGGTTACCACGAAATAAAGGCTTGAATGATGTCCAATGGGAGGCCGTCCGATTTGCTATATCAGCCAAGGATATTGCTCTCATTCATGGACCCCCTGGAACAGGTAAAACAACTGTGGTAACTGAGATTATTCGTCAGTCAATTCAGCAAAAGGAAACGGTGTTAGCGTGTGCACCAAGCAACCTTGCTGTCGATAATTTGTTCGAACAGCTTTTGAATCACGGCGTAAATGTTATTCGAATTGGGCATCCAGCACGATTATCCTCACATTTACGTCAATTTAGTCTTGATGGCATGGTTGCAGATCATAAAGATTTGCGACAGGCGAGAAAGTTGATTCTCGAAGCGGAGAGTATCATTAAGCGATTAAGCAAATCCCATCGATCTCCTATTCCCTATAGTGAACGTAAACAGCTTTATGCAGAAGTGGATGATCTCAGGGACCAAGCCAGAAAAATAGAAGACGATGCACTTCAATCGATCTTGGATGCTGCAGATGTAGTGTGTTCCACACTTCATGGTGTTGATGCATTAATGCTTGGTTCTCGATTATTTGATGTGTTGATTATTGATGAAGCCTGTCAAGCGACTGAACCTTCAGCCTGGATCCCGATTATACGATCAAAAAAAG
This sequence comes from Verrucomicrobiota bacterium, assembly GCA_021772675.1. GTDB lineage: Bacteria > Verrucomicrobiota > Lentisphaeria > JABSQK01 > JAJFLO01 > JAJFLO01. The sequence goes on from JAJFLO010000498.1 coordinate 4,744, forward strand.
TCATTTTGGCCGGTGATTTTTGTCAACTTCCGCCAACAGTTATTTCTGAAAAAGCCATTGCACAGGGGTTGAATATTAGTTTGCTTGAAAAACTAATCGAAAAACATGGGAAAAAAATTACCAGACAATTAACGATTCAATACCGGATGAATAAAGATATAATGGGGTTTTCTTCTCAAGAGTTTTATAACAATTTATTGGTTGCAGATCGATCGGTTTTTACTCAACTGTTGTCCGATAGTAAAACGATTGAATCTAGCGAATTGACGAACACGCCGGTTCATTTTATTGATACATCTGGAATGGAAGCGAATGAGGAAATGGAACTAGATGGCACCAGCCTGCGCAATCCTATGGAGGCTCAGTTAATTCGTAGAAAAATAGTGGAACTGTTTGAGTACGGGATTCTCCCAGGTCAAATAACTGTCTTGTCACCCTATTCTGCTCAAGTGAAATTACTCACCGAATGTTTGCAGAACGATGATATTGAAATCGTGACTATTGATGGATTTCAGGGGCGTGAAAATGATGTAATAATTATTTCTTTTGTTCGTTCCAATAGAGAGAACAAGGTTGGTTTTTTAGGCGATATACGCCGAATGAATGTGGCATTGACACGTGCTCGATGCAAATTAATTGTGGTTGGGGACAGTGCAACAATAATCAGCCATCCGTTTTATGAACGTATGCTTGATTATTTTGATACTATCGGTGCGTATCATGGATTTTGGGAAGAAGACCTTTGAATACACACTCACTTACAACAAAGGAATTTGACCAATCTTTGAAATGAATATCCCACTAATCCAGAGTTCTCACAATTCGTCTGTTACAAAAGCGTATATACCCTATATTCAATGTCTTAACTTGATAGTATAGGAATTTGTATTCTAAGTTGCTAAATGGTAACAGTTTTGAGGTTTCAGTATTGACAACACCGTGGCGGGTTAAAATTAAATGAGAATCACTTTATGTTGATTCCAGAGTTATTCTCCTCCATTGTCCTTGAAA
>JAJFLO010000499.1 GCA_021772675.1 Verrucomicrobiota bacterium
TGAGTGCTGGATCATATGCAGCCCCCTAATATGTTGGAATTGTAAATATATCTTAACATATTGAAGCATAGCATATTACATCACAATTTCAAGTCCAAATTATGAGAAATTATTGCTCAAAATGAACTGCAAAACTTGAGTGCGTAATACTCTTTGTGCTTTGTGAATATTCCTGAAGCGTTTTTCAAATTCAAGAGTTGTTGTTCAAACATCCCAAAATTAAAGTGTCCCTCAGTTGGCGACACATGCTGTGTAAATTATGGCTTAGACGGGATTTGCCAATACCACTTGAAGAGGTTTGATCTATTTTTTACCTGTCGAACAGGTTTATTAATTGTATACTCCAGTTCTAATTCGAGAGTGCCAAAGCTTTTGCAGCAAACAATTTTTCAAGTGATTGGTGTTTTGACCATCTGAAATTTGAAGTGACTAACTTGATAGTATAGGAATTTGTATTCTAAGTTGTTGCTATTAGCAAAAAAGTGCATATTCGGTGAAACCATTATCATGGAGGAACGTGAGTTTGTAGTGCCGCCTTTAGGCGGAAGTTTCAGATGAGCTTTAGCGAGTCAATAGTGGCACGCACTCGCTATAGCGTTGTTCAAACTTCCGTCCCATGGGGGCGGGACTACAAACGAGCTGCAATTAAATTTATGGAAAGGAGGTACGGAGTAATGCCTTCAACTCAATTTTGCCAATCGTTGCGATAAAAAAGCCCCGGCGCAGCCGGTTAAATGTCTCTGACCATGCTGCTGTCTAGTTTAACCTCAGCCCAAAAAATCAAAATACCTATCAATGATCAATTTCCATTTCGGGTGGAGCGAATGATGACCTCCTAAATTCGTTGATACCTCCGCATAAATCATAAGTCAAAAAAATCACAATACACGTTCTCTCACGTCTAGCTCTGTAAAGAGCACCTAGTGTAGAGGCTCGCTATGAAATTTATTGCGGAAAAATGAACCGAAAAACTTAAGTATTTTTGACCAACCGGAGATTGAAACTCAGATCCGGGGTAACAACTGAAGGAGGGAGAAAAACAATGGCAGAAGTAGATGATGACCCCAAAAGATCGGCAAATAAAAATCTAGTCGAAATGGAGAAAGAGCTAAATTCATTCATTAACCTGAAGATTGGATCATATAAGTATGAATATCTACGATATACCGGGAAAAATATAAAACAGGTTATGGATGGGATACATAGCGAGTTTTTTAACCTGGAAAGGGATATTATGATATGGTTGTCCGAAAAAATGACCGCAGGTAGTCATTATGCATCTGGTGGTTTAGCAGGGGAAGAAAATATAGAAAGTAAATATGCATTTGTGAATTGGGGTAAACCTCTTATTCGATGGAATTTGGCGGATGTAATGAAGATTAAGGGTATCCTCATTGGAACGGATAAACTTGGACATTTTTTTACCGAAGGATATCGATACCATGAGATATTTTTAAAAACCGGTTCACTGGATAAAGCCAAAAAATATGGAGACGAGTTGGAAAAAGGAGTGTATGGACTGGGGACATCCGGAATTTATTCAAACAGTGATTTATCGGCTAATCTTTCGGGATATTACTTTTATGACAATCTTTATAAATCGTTAGTAAAGTTTGTGCCTGATCAGAATAACATATCAAAAAAAGAGAGAATAGAAATTATCAACTATATCAAAAAAATGAAATTTGATATAAGCAAGTACATCAATAAAGATTGGAATGAATTTGAAAACCCTGGACTTGTTGATCAAACGACACGCAACGCATTGGATAAATCCGGGATAAGATTTCAAAAAGATGTAAAATATTATAAAGAAACGCTTTATCAACCCTGAGCATGTGAGTTTAAATTTTCCAATAAATAAGTTCCCTATGGACTTATTGAAATGAGATCTGCCTTCGTCTCCAAAAGTGCTTGACTTTATAGTAACAGATTCCTCGAGAAACCAACGAATCACTCATTATTAAAATTCCCAACCTCAAATTCATGTTCTCACGCCAAGATTTCCCAAAGGTCAACAACCTATCGGCAAAAGGGCCAATAGCTCGAATTCCTTGGAAAATTCATATGTATCACAGGTTAATTATTGCTCGAATTCTGGTTAATTGGTTGAAGGAAAAAAATTCATGCCAAGCGTGCCTTTCTGTGGATATTCTCAGAACAAAACTTTTCTGGAATTGTCAGCTGTGAAATTTTTTGAGCTAATACTCAAAACATTCACGATAAAATTTTTGCATCGTTTATTTAATGGCGCGACTTTCAACATCCAGTTCGGATAGAGTTCTGAAATGCGCGCGATATATACAGAATATTTATATAATGAATGTAAAAAAATGCATTAACCCATACGCGAATTTGCGGCTTCACGATCAACTTTATCGTGAAAGTCGAGCTATGGCTGAATATGCTTTAGCAAATGGTAATTCCGTACCAAGTTCCATAATAATGATAATTGAGGCATTCGAATCAAGGCAGATCCAGGAAGGTTCAATTTCGAAAGCCAATGCAGAACAAATGGTGGAACATTTAATTGCTAGTCACGATACACTGTCGACAATTATTAGCCCTGCAAAACCCCGAACTATTTTGCTACTTGACATGGAGCAGGAAACGTCAAGTTTTTGGCGATTTCTTGGCCCGGTAGCATTGGTAAGACAGATGATGATAGCCGCATTACTTTCGGTCGCGCTTTTTTTCATCACCGTGTTATCACCCTATGTCAATACACAAGGTGGCAATATTCTCAATTCTGATGGGATTCCACTGCTTTACAATTTACTATTTTTTGTTGCAGCGGCGGGTCTTGGCGCTTCATTTTCAGCGCTTTATACGGCCAACGAATATATCACAAAGTGTACATTTGATCCAGCCTACCAGGCATCGTATTGGATTCGCTTTTTTCTCGGATTGATTTCCGGATTGGTACTTTCAGTTGTTATCTCAGAAAATGCGTTTAAAGATGGTACTGGTGGCTTACTGGAGGAAGGAATTATCAGACCACTATTAGCCATGTTAGGTGGTTTTTCAGCAGATCTATTTTATACGTTTTTAAACCGTTTTGTTGAAACGTCCAAATCCCTGTTTCAAGGTAGCGCATCAAGCGCGGCAAACGCCAAAATCGAGGAAACAAAATCTCGTATGGCTACATCTCAAGTTCAAAATCAAATAAAATTGGCAACAAAACTCATGAATGCACAGCAGGAAATCTCCAAAAATGAAAATAGGGCCCAATATGTTAAGCAAACTCTGGATAATTTAATTGAGGAATTAATGGCAGATATGAAATCGGCTCAACAGTGAAGAACATATTCAATCCTTTGCACCGAAGTTGACCTAAAATTGCCCTCAATAACAAAATGCTCGGGGTATATACTAATCTTAGGCTAATAATGTGTGATTTTTGCCATGAAATTAGCATATATGGCTTGACATGTCATGCATAATTCCTGACCTCAAGCGATTCGATACTCTATATTATACCGGCCAAATTATAACGATCAAAAATGGATTGTCCCAATCTTTCCACAAACTGACTATTTTGGGTTGAAATTCTTTGTTCTCGAACCACTGGATTAAATCTGCCCCTACGGTATCGGATCAATCCTTGTTTGATATACCCTGTTGAAAAATGATAGTCACCTCACAATACTCGGCCAGCTCAATTCATGATGTAATTTCGCATTGTATGGAATCGAGCTACGTTTAACCCAGATTTCTCAAAATACTTCTATTACAAAGTTTGTGAGAAAACCAGGTTAACTACTCAAAAAATAAAAGCACACACCTCTAACCTGCATTATGCACAAACTTTCTATTACAAGTCATCGTATCACATAATATCAACGAGTTGTGAAGTTATTCTGGTTCGAAATAGTTTCCACCACGGCAGATTTTCAACACTATTTCTGCACGCGAATGACATTCAAAACTCACTGATCTCACCCAATCTGATGACTCTCACTACAAAAGTTTATGAATAATGCTGGCTAATTTGTGAAGTCACCAATAAAGCAACCTCGGAATCTATAATATGCTGATTATATATATGGGTTAGGTATAATTTGTGCGGTTTTAAGATTTCAAATGAAAAATTTGTAACGAAAAAGCCAATCTCAAACTAAACCTATATGCCAAAAGATCCGAGTAAAACTGAAAAAGCAACAGACAAAGCGATTCAGGATGCTAGAAAAAGTGGGAAGGTGCTAACATCGCAAGAGTTAAATTCCCTAGTAATTGTTTCTACCGGAGTTTTGTTGCTTTTCTTGACGTTTCGCCAGATGCATGATGGTTTTCACAACATGTATTATTTGATACTTGACATCGACTGTAGAAAGACTTGGAATATCTCAACTTATAGTCATGGCGCTATATATGGCACCCAAATTTTAACGCAAATACTTATGCCGTTTCTCATTTCGATCTCCGTTGTTGCCATTGCGGTTATTCGAGCACAGACTGGACCCTATTTTGAAACAGAACCTCTTCATTGGAAACTTGATCAACTGAATCCGGTTACAGGTATGAAACAGATATTGCCATCGGTAAAAAATACCGTCAAACTTTTCATGGTGGTCAGTAAAGTTGGTGTTATCGCGCTATTTGTGTATTTCGCAATAAAACGAGATATGGATACCATCATGTCGCTCCCTCTCCAGCCACTAAAAACTGGAGTTCTATGGGTCTTTGAACGTTCAGTATCATTGATTTTTCAAATTTTAGCTCTATTCGGAGTACTCGCGATTATTGACTACATCTGGCAACACAAAAAGTATCACGACGATTTAATGATGTCAAAACAAGAAGTAAAAGATGAACGTAAAAATGCCGAAGGCGACCAAATGATCAAGGGGAAAATTCAGCAAAAAATGCGTGAATTAACGCTGATGAAAATCATTGTAGAAGTACCAAAAGCAGATGTTATTATTACCAATCCAGTCCATGTGGCTGTGGCGATTCGATATGAAAAAGGATTTGCAGCACCAAAGGTTGTCGCAAAGGGATTAAGAAAACGCGCGCAACGAATTAAACAAATAGCAATTGATTTAGGGGTTTTTATAATAGAAGAGCCACCACTAGCAAGAAATCTCTATCGAACAACAAAATTGGGCAAATTTATTCCAAGTGAACTATTCAGCGCAGTTGCAGCAATATTGGCTCAACTTCATAACTCGGGAAAAAAACACTATTCCATTTAGGATAACGTACCATTGAGTTCAAAATCAGATATCTTTAATGTTAATGTACTGTTTGCTTTCTGCATTGGTGGCATCCTTTTTACATTACTTTTCCCATTACCTCCGATCCTATTGGATTTACTCCTTGTATTAAGCATTTCAATCGCCCTGATGGTTTTGTTGATTATGTTTTACATCCGTAATCCAATGGAAATGTCTTCATTTCCCAGCCTACTTCTGATATTAACTCTTTTCCGGTTATCACTCAATGTCGCATCCACCAAACTCATTTTACTTAATGGATTTGCCGGAAGCGTTATTAACGCGTTTGGACAATTTGTAATTGGTAATAACTACATTGTCGGAACAGTCGTATTTCTTATCCTGGTTATGATTAATTTCATGGTGATTACTAAAGGTGCCGGACGTATCGCTGAAGTTGCCGCCAGATTCACTCTGGACGCATTGCCAGGGAAACAAATGAGTATTGATGCCGATCTAAATGCCGGTTTAATTGATGAAACCGACGCGAAAGATCGTCGAAAACAACTTAACAATGAAGCAGAATTCTATGGTGCGATGGATGGGGCCAGTAAATTTGTAAAAGGCGATGCAGTTGCAGGACTGGTCATTACTGTAATAAATATACTGGGCGGATTAGCAATTGGAGTTTTTCAGCAAAACATGGATGTTGTTGACGCACTTCAGACCTATACAATTCTAACGATTGGCGATGGTTTAGTAAGTCAAATTCCTGCGCTTTTAATCTCAATTGCTGCGGGAGTCCTGGTAGCCAAAACTGCATCAACTGATAGTATGGGAGGGCATTTTGCCTATGAATTATTAAGACGTAAAGAACCCCTATATATCTGTAGTGTTATGCTGATGTTTTTAGCATTTTTGCCCGGATTTCCATTCCTGCCTTTTGCAATCTTGTCAATACTTTGTTTTTTCCTTGCGTTCTATGTATCTAAAGAACTTATATTATCAGAGTCGGGCTCAGTTCAGTTATTATCAGGTGAACATAGTGCGGGTGATGACGATACTAAACGATTAGGGTCACCACAGGCGACAGCTGAAAACGCAGAGAGCGATGACTCATTGATTCAAGCTGTCACGCCAATGCTGCTTGAAATAGGTTTCAGCCTGGTCCCATTAGTTGATCAGGATAAAGATGGTGACCTAGTGGAACGCATTGGATTAATCCGAAAGCAAATTCGCGAAGAAATGGGGTTCTTAATACCACCAATCGCGATTCAAGATAATATAGAACTGAATAATAATGAGTACAAAATTCATGTTCGCGGTCTGGAACGCGCGGTTTGGTCAATTCATCCGGGTTCCTCCCTGGCAATAGATCCAGGGGATACGAGTGGCCAGATTGAAGGAATTCGCACCATTGATCCTGCGTTTGGTTTTGAGGCGATTTGGATCAATCCAGAACGTCAGGATGTTGCTGAGTCCATGGGATATACCGTTGTGGATACGGCCAGCGTTATTACTACCCATGTCACCAAAATCGTCAAAGATTATGCAGCCGATTTACTCTCAAGACAAGATACTAAAAACCTTATTGAAAATTTTAAGGAATCAAATTCAACCGTTGTCGAAGAATTGATCCCGAACCAGTTATCAATCGGTGCAGTTCACCGTGTGCTGCAGTATTTATTAAAAGAAAAGGTTCCAATTCACGACCTTGCGTCTATTCTTGAGACACTTTCTGATTATTCCACACAATCAAAAGATCCCCTAATCCTCTCTGAATTCTGCCGTCAGGAACTCAAAGGACACATATTATCAAGCTATCTATCCGAAACAGGCACTCTGTATGCGATGACACTAGTTCCCGAGTTGGAAGAAGAGATTCGGAAATCAATTGAAGAAAGCGCTACAGGTGGAGCAATAAGCTTAGCGCCACATAGAGCATCAAGTATCATTGACCAAATTCAACAAACACATGAAGGACTTAGACAAACCATGGACGTGGATATTATTTTGCTCGTAAGTCCTATGGTTCGCAATCATTTATTTCAATTAGTTCATCGCAGACTTCCAGAATTACCGGTTATTTCGTATGCAGAAATAACAGACGACATTAAGTTGAAAATTCTTGGAACAATAAAATGCGAGATACCTGAAGAGGAGTTAGCTACAGTATGATTGTTAGACGATATACAGGATCATCTTTAGAAACAATTCGTGAAGTTATCGCGAGAGAACTCGGTGAAAATGCGGTCATAATAAACTCTCAAAAAAAGAATAAAATGGGCCTTATTCCTGGCTTAAAAAAGGTAAGTTTTGAGGTTATCGCTGCGGTAGAAGACATTGTCGATGCAGACAACCAGCCAGTAAAAGCCAACGACCAAAATGACGAAGTACTGCAAATGCTTATCAATGAGCAAAAACAACAATATAGAAACCTTCGCAGATCAATAAAATTCCTTGATGAAAAAATTGCGGAAGTAGATAATCATGTCGAAGGGTTTTCAGATAAAATGGTTGTGAATCATCAACATGACTCGGTTTTGGGTAATATTCATACCGAATGGCGAACTCAGGTAAATAAAAAAGTCAAATTAAAGGTTAAACACGGAAGTCCAAATCGACAGCACTATAGACATGCATTGGGAACGATGATAAACACAACAGGGGGTATCAAGTTTAAGAGCCGTCAATTCACGTCTCCCCATGTCCACGTGGTACTGGGACCGACTGGAGTGGGAAAGACAACCTCCATCGCCAAGTTGACAGCAAAATGTGTTTTGAAAGACAAGCTTAATGTGGGATTATTGACTATTGACACCTTTAGGGTAGCAGCAGTTGATCAGCTGCGCGAATATGCATCATTGTTGGGAGTTGAATTTGCTGTTGCATTTTCAGCCAAGGAAATAGAAAGTCAGCTTCACCGATTTCAAGACAAAGATATCGTATTTATCGATACTCCAGGAAGAAGCCATTTTGATACAATGGGAATAAAAGATATTCACAATAATTTAAATTCAATTCAAAAAACGTCGATATTGCTTGCTGTTCCAGCTAATATCCGACAACAAGATGCTGACGCAATCGTTAACAATTTCAGTTCGATGATTCCTGATGCACTTCTCATAACGAAGACTGATGAAGCAACAAATTGTGATGGTTTGACACGCTTGCTTGCTCAATCCAAATTGCCAATTGCTTACATCACAAATGGACAACGCGTACCTGAAGACATGCATATTGCAACGCCGGAATTGATTGCATCTCTAATTATCCCGACAAATCAAACTGAGATGACTGAACAGGAGTTGATAATTGATAAATAACAACAGCCAGGCAGCATCTCTGCAAACTATTGGAAAACAGCCAAAAACATCATATAAAAAAAAGGGGGTTCGATGCTTTGCCGTCGCCAGCGGCAAAGGAGGAGTTGGTAAAACATTTATTTCGGTAAACCTGGCGCTCGCGTTCCATACATTCAATAAAAAAGTGCTACTTGTGGATGCAGACCTTGGCTTAGCCAATACTGATATCGTTTTAGGAGTTAATCCTACCTACACTCTACAGGATTGTTTGTTCAAAGGTAAAGACCTAAATGAGGTAGTCACTCATACCCCGTATGGTATTGATTTGTTAACTGCGAGTTCAGGAACTCAGGAAATGGTTAAACTGGGTGAAGTACGAATGACACAGTTTATCGATGACCTAATTCGATTCGCAGTTAATTACGATGTGTTGTTATTTGACTGTGCTTCAGGAATAGACAGCAGTGTTACCTCGTTTATTTCTGCAGCTCCGGAAAGCATCATTATCTCCACCAGCCAACCGACGTCAATCATGGATGTATATGCCTTACTAAAAACAATTTATCAAGATAATCTTTGTCAAAATTTAAATATGATCATCAACATGGTCCAATCCGATAACCAAGGTCAACGGATTATGAATACACTAAATCATGTTACCAAACATTTTTTATCTGAATCATTGGAATTACTCGGTATAATTCCAATATCAAAACAGGCAGAAAGAGCAGTTCTATCACGAAAACCCATGATCATTTACGATGAAGACGATCCCGTATCATTGCGTCTGAAATCCATTGCAAAAAAAATTCTGATGACATCAGATCACGCTTCAGACATTTCGCATATAAATGTAAAAGAAATTGTAAACGGAATGCTGAAAATTTGAGAAAAGAGAGATTGAGGAGAAGCCTTGATGTATTTCTGATAATTATTTTTCATTGATCATCACAAAAAGCAGAGTCGCTACCACAATATCTCAGTATTAGGGTAATCCATTCAAATTTTGACTAAATCTTAAAATATACTATCTAATTTAACTACCGTGCATAAAACATACGAACATCAAATGTATGCAAAATTGACCGACAGGCAGTTAAAAGCACACTCAAATTAACATCAATTAGAAAAAGTTAATATTATGTATGGTGTTGTCATTAAAAGAATTGTACTAATTGGAGGCTTTTTGTCTTCAATAATTTGTTTCATCTGGAACATGTTATGCGAAAGAGAATTGCTACATGCTGCGTTCGTTTCCTTATGTGTTATGCTTATCGTTTCATCAATTCTGAATATTGGGTTGCTGGGAATCGCGCGAATACTTTTAAAATTTCTTCACGAACAACAAAATCAAATTGATTTTAGCGAAGACTCTAACATAAAATTTGATCCCTCAGATAGGAATTAATTAAAGAATTATGACCGTTCAATATAGTGTCAGAAACCAAGAAAATGATGCCATACATGATGAACATTGTTTATGGAAGGAATATTGGAAAACAACGCCGAAAAAAAGAGGATTGACAAAAGGTAAACTTATCGAATTTTACCTCCCTCTGGTCGTCAGCATTGTCGAGCGCCTATCAATCCGAGTGAAAGAACGTGTCGAAAAAAATGAATTACTTAGTGCCGGCGTTCTGGGATTACATGACGCTATAAGCAATTATTCGGAAGAAAAAGGCAAGTTTTTCGCAGCGTTTGCACGAAAACGTATTCATGGTTCAATCATTGATGAGCTTAGAAGCCAGGATCATCTTACGAGAAGCCAACGTAAAAATTACCGTGAAATTTGCGGAGTGATAAAACGGCTTACTCAATCCTTCAGCCGGACCCCCACCATTCAGGAAATTGCAGACGAAAACAACATGACAGCAAGAGAAGTTGAACAATATATTGGCATGGGAAGCAATTCGGTAAAATTGGATGAACAATATGAAAACGGGCTTAGATACATTGATCTTATTGAAGATCATAAAACCACGAGCCCGATAGACGCCGCGGATCGCGCTATCGCAATGGAAGAAATGCGTGACGCCTACCGTTTACTCAACACACGCGATCAACAATTATTATATTTGCGTCATCAGGAACAAATGAAGGTTAAGGAAATCTCTGAAATTATGGGCATTTCAGAGGGTCGTATTTCACAAATATATAAAGAAATTATTCTAAAATTAAGGGTGTTGCTAAAAATAGATGTAACTCCTTAAATAAAGTCAACTAAGTTAAGGAGTTGTTGGAAGTTCATAACTTTAGTTGTTTCATTCCGATCCTCAAAAAGCACAACAAAAGTTGTGATTTTCAGCGGGTATTAACCACAATTTTTAATCTAAAATCCGTAATTCAATGACAATGAGGCTCTAAATAAAACGAGATTGACTTATGAATGATATGCTTGGAGGCTTCAACCAGTTTAGATCTGTCGAATCATCCAACAAAAGTGGCCAGGATGGTGGAGGATCTCGTTTTTTATTTTACGACATGAATAAAAAATCAACCAACAAAAAAAAGAAAACAAAAAAGGTTGATGCAGTAAAAGTAAAATTATCGGATGCAGCTAAATCATACATATCAGCAAAAGAACAACCAAAAAATCAAGATCAGGAGTCACCTGATTCTGAATTATGATATTAAACCTATCGATAAAAGAAACTGGAACATATTATAAATGCCAAACCTGCAGGAAATTAGTGATGATAATGGCAGAATAAATTATGAAATGTTAATGTCGTATCTATTAAAAGTTACACTGACAGATTTTATAAATGAAGTTAAACATCCACTCCTGGTAGGAAAGCAATTATATGAAGGAGATTTAAGAGAGCCAAAAGTTCCAACAAAAACCATGAAATTCCGGCTGCAAAACCTTTTCTATAAAAAAGAATTGATTGCAAATAGTACGTCGAATGTCCCGGAAAGCGTTGGAAACAGCAATAGTATTTCACGGGCAATTTATATGTTGAGAAAAAAGTCATTCTCACAAGAAAAAGCGGATGTTATCAGCATTGGCAGAGTCTCTTCGAACGATGTCGTTATCGCAGACTATACTATTTCACGTCAACATGCACAAATCATAATTTTTCATGATAAATATTTCCTCATCGACTTCAAATCAACGAACGGTACACGCGTAGATAAACAATTAATCCCTCCAAACGTAAAAGTAAAAATAGAGATCGACTCACTGATCACGTTTGGTAGATTCAGCTTTGTATTTACATCTCCCTACGATATGTACCAGGGAATTCGAAGAGAGAGCTTTAAATTTGTGTGATATACTGTGCACTAATCCGGTTTTCTCTCAAATTTTATGGTGAGAAAGCTCATAGCCTGGATTATGCATAAACTTTCTATTACGAGTCGTTATATCACATAATATCAACAATTTATAAAGTTCTAAGGGTTCGAAATAGTTTCCACCACGGCGGATTTTCAACACTATTCCAGCACGCGAATAACATTCACAACTTATTGGCTTAACGCAATTTAAAAACTATCATCACAAAATTACATGCATAATCCAGAATAAATGCTTTATGCACAAAGTGAGCAGTATCAACAAAGAAGACGGCTCTTTTACCCGATTTGGCATCGTTCAGTACAGGTTCCAGCCTAGTTTTCTTATAATTTTCTTGTACATCCGGGTCTGCTTTCGATGGATCTGAGAAATTTATAGACCTGTGTGAGATTACATTTTACGCCGGTAAGTTCTTCGATTCTGCTCACGGATTCTTTGATGCTTGGTAACCGTTCACGGTTCAGAGGTTAAATACTAAAAAACCTTCAAAAAACAACTCCGCAACGTGGCTTTATATTCTTAGTTTTCAATCCGCCGCGGCGGAAACCTTGAACTTTGAACCCAGTGAACGGTTAGGATGCTTGTAAGTGGAATATCACGGAAAGACTCTTCTTTTTTTTCTCTATGAATTTCCAAATCACTTTTAGGCGAATGGAAATTCTTATACTATTCAATTACCAGATTCGTCACCTGTAAGAAAACGCATCATGATGCACCTACACCAACTTGATTGGGCGGCCACTTTTCAGCTTTTTGATTTTTACCAGCAAATGGTAATACTGACACCAGTATCAATAATCATTTTATTTTACACCAAAACATAAGATTCAGCCGCTCCATGAGACCTTTGGCCTGAAAAATGCTCCTCATTTATTTCATCCGAAATGATATTACTGCCATACATAATGCAAGTAGGGCTACGTATCCTTAAACATACTTTATCAGAAACTAAAGGGGTTTGATTATGAATTTAGCACAAAAACAAAATGTTGTTCAGAGCCTGCGTCAAGAACAAATCATGACACATCAGCAAATTCAGGCGTTGGAGTTTCTTTCAACACCTGTGCTGGAATTACAAACAATGGTGACTGAGGAAATTGGTAAAAATCCCATATTAGATGCTGATGCTGACGCAGCAAAAACTGAAACATGGAAAGATGATGATGAATGGTTAGAAAAAGTTATGAAATTGGAGGAAGATTCACGATTTATAAAATCCAGTTACCAATTCGTCAATGTCGAAGAAAACGAAAAACGCCAGCATTACTTAGAATCCATTGAAGCACCAAAAACTCTACAGAGTTACTTATTAGAGCAATTGCGTTTTTTTGATATAACAGACTCGCTGCACAGCTGCTGCGAAGTTGTCATATCTGGACTAAATGATGATGGCTATCTCGGTTCCCATCCCGCAGATTTAGCCATGGTTTGCGGCGAAAGTCTTGGAGTGGTCAATGAGGCGATTGATATGATTAAACACCTCGATCCTGTTGGTGTTGGAGCAAAAGACCTACGTGAATTTTTAATGATCCAACTTGAGCGAAGCGAAAAACAAGATTCTTTAGCCTATATTATTGTCCGCGATTATCTGCCTGAAATCGCAAATAATCATTTACCTGCGATAGCCAGGAAACTAAAAATATCTCTAGCAGAACTCAATGAAGTTCTGGAAGAAATCAAGACATTAAACCCAAGGCTAAACGTCGATGATGTAAAGCCGCACGAATATATAAAAGAAGAAGTAGAAGTATTCGAAGATGATGGCGAATTCCATGTAAAAATGGTCAATGACTACCTTCCTAGTTTATATATAAATAAACAATATAAACAGCTGATCCTTGATCCAGGTACTCCAAAAGATGTGCGCGACTATGTGAAAGAAAAAATTCGGTCTGGTGTCCATCTAATTAATAGTATCATTCAAAGACAAACAACCATTCTTAAGACAGTAAATGCAATTGTCGCCGAGCAAAACGATTTTTTTCGACACGGCACCAAGCATTTGAAACCAATGACCATGTCGCACATTGCGCAACGCGTTGGTGTACATGAAACGACCATCAGCCGAGCTGTAGCAGGAAAATATCTCAAATGTAAGCATGGATTGTTATCGTTAAGGCTATTCTTTTCAACCGGTTATCAAGCAGAAGACGGAAGTTCTGTATCCAATATCGTTGTCAAAAAGTCAATCAAAAAACTCATTGACAATGAAGACGTTTATTCCCCCTTATCCGATAGCAAACTCGCACTGCTCCTCGAAAAAAAGGGATTGAAGGTTGCGCGGAGAACTGTGGCAAAATACAGAGAAAGCATGGGGGTCTTTTCATCCAATCTTAGACGGAAATATTCGGTCGAAAACGTAAAGTAATGAAGAAAAAAAACCATAAACCCAATAAGCAAAACTTATTCGTTTTAGAAAATCAAGCGTCACCCAGTCCACAGCACATAACACGGATAATTAAACAACAGGTTGTTTTCAGATTTGACAATGGCATTCCTGCCTTCGAAGATGCGAAACAATTCGTTTTGCTATATAACGAAAAATTAAATCCGTTCCTCTATTTGAATTCGTTGGATATTGAAGGGTTGGGATTTATTTGTGTCGATCCGTTTTTAATTTATTCAGGGTACACCGTAAATTTAACCTCTGAGAATCTTGTCGTTTTAAATTTAAAAGATCCGGGGGATGCATTAGTACTATGTTTTGTGACCATAAATAAAGATACGAGTTTAACAACCGCCAATCTCATGGCACCAATTATAATGAATATCAAAAATTTAAAAGGCTGCCAAATTATCCTTGAAGACTATGAGGTTCAATACAATATTTGGCAGGCAATAAGCGATAACGAATCAGATAAAAAGGAGGATGGCTATGTTAGTTCTGACACGGAAGTCGGATGAAAGCATTATCATAGGCAATGAGATAGAGATAAAAGTATTAAAGGTACAGGGAAATCAGGTTCATTTAGGCATAACAGCCCCTCGTTCCATATCAGTCTATCGCCATGAGATCTATGCACAGGTAAAAAATGAAAACCAAACAGCCGTACAAAAAACGATAAACTTTGATGAAATGGGAAGTCTCGAAAGTAGTTTAGGTAGTTTCAAGAAATTAATTGATGACAAATCAAAAGCCACCTCAACCAAAATATAACTTGATAAGCTTGGCGTAAGTCCTTCGGTAGTGCATTCTCTGTACTGGATGGAGTTATACCTCTGGACAGTGAGCAGGCGTACCGAGGTACTCCAAATGCTGGCATCCAACACTCATTTATGTACTAAGAGCTCACAAATAAATAACTTGGATAATTTCGCGCTCAGATTTATGTCAGGTTTGGGCCGATCTGAATGGCGAAAAGCAGCAGGAATATTGCAATATTTCAATGTTTTTCGTCATTTGGATCAGACATAGATGACGTGAAGATAAGATGCGAAAAATTAAATTTAACCGGCTTTGCCGGGGTTTTCGTCTCACATCAATTGTAACTTAAAATACAAGTGCTTATACAATCAAATCAACGAAAAACTCGGACGGGGTAAGGTTCGTAGTCCCGTCTTTAGACGGAAGCCTCAG
>JAJFLO010000500.1 GCA_021772675.1 Verrucomicrobiota bacterium
TAAAAACATTATAATAAGTATAATAATAAAAATATCAAGCAATATTTATTATACTTAAAAAATAATTGCAAAATTTTTTAATGCTTGAAAATGAAGAATTTACAAAAATAAGGGTGAGTTAAGTGGTAAACATAGGGTTTATAAGAAACTATGACCCTACCCTCCCCCATTTTAACTTTCGCCGACCACTAATTTACTATACCGATTTCTCTCATGAATTAGTTCTGACAATATCCTAATAAATCTTTCTCCTTTGAAGTCAGAAATCCTAAAAAACTTACCTCACTGTAACAGCAGGTTTGATAAATACTTATCAGTTTTAGATGGCAACCAATTCTTGAAGATTTAAACCATTTAAACGTGCTATTTCTATGCCTCGCTATAAATTTTATCGCGTGTTCAGCATTTGTGTTATTCCATGAGACATTATCATGGTTCAGAAACTCAAAAAGCTTTACAGTATTTTTTCTAAATCTTTTTTTGTACTGGATCGCTATTTCAGAAGTAAAATCTGTCGTTAATATTTTACTAAAGAATCGTTCCACATCCTTGATGTGCTTGATGTGCTTATGAAGATGCCATTTCTTTAGTCCATATTTATCTATTGTTTTGACAATAGTCTGGAGTAAAACGGTAAAATCATGGGTCATCTCTTTAAATTCATCATCAAAAGGATGTTTTAATAAGTCATCATTCAGGTCTCTTATCAGATGAATCAAACACTTTTGTTGCTTGCAGCCAAGAGAATCGTACGCAGGATAAAAATCTGAGACTAGCACCCCCTTGAATTCTTTCAAATATTCCTTCAGGAAGTTTCCTTCTCTAGTTGATTTATAGACGATCACAACTTCCTTATTATTTGCAAATACCCATCCGTAACCATCTTCATCGAAAAGCTTTATGGGAGTTTCATCTACATAAAGAACATCACTACTCACTATTTTTCGATATAGTTGATCATATGTAGACTTGTAATAAGTATATATATAGTCTCTAAACTCATAAATAACTGTCCTTGCTAATGCAATATCGAATAACTCGTAAAAGTTTGTTCCTATTTGTTGAAGACTTTCCTTATTGACAATATTTTGGAAGATCGTCCAACTAATCAGATTGTGACAATATTGAGAAGTGATTCGTTTATATTGTTCAGGAATGCACGTATGTTTGCAATCAAGGCACTTATAGACATGAGAATCTATGTGTGTCACCCATCTTTTTACTCCTGAATGAAAGAACTTTAAGTCAATAGTCTGCTTAGAGATGGATTTCTCTACAACGATATTCTGTCTTTGACATTTATTGCAAATGTTTAGAGAAATCTCGGTTCTTTTATTTGGTTTGAGCTTCTTCCTTTTTTTCTTTCTAATTTTCTGAGTTAGACTTTGCTTTATAGACTTATCTGTTCTGACAAACACTCTTTCTCGTTGATAATCAAAATAGGCACTTTTCGTAATAGATTCCATTTCAGGAAATGAGAATTCTCCAATCTGAGAGTAAAAACTGGAGGGACTATTTAACTCATCACAATAAACTGTTTGAGAAGTAGAACTCGTCATATTCTTTTCGTAAATGATCGAGTCAATAAGCTTCTTGATTGTTATTAAGGCATAGCAATCTTCTTTGTTATATTGTTGAAGTGTCAATTTCTGAGCATTTACTTTCGTCAGTTCCCATTTTCTACGCCAAACAATACTTTGAATCCCCGAAGCCTTCACTTGTGTCCAGTTGAAGCCTAAATATTTCCCGATTTCTTTTAATTCATTCGTGTATGTTGGAAGATAGATATGAGAATGAAAGTAGGAAAGCAAATTACAGCAATGCTTCAGAACAGCATCAATTATTGTGAGAGTATACGGGGAGACTTTTTTACGCATTCGCTGTAGATACGTGATTTCGTAGGTACCATAATGATAGAGTGTATAATTTTTGTATCTACTAATTATATCAAGAAAATGCCTCAAAATTTCCATTTCTTCATGTTCATTGTTTGCCCACAAAGAAAATTCATCAACAGCATGCTCTGAGACCACGACTATGCCAATGAGATAATAACAATTCCTATCGGGAATTCCTTCTACATCAAAGTAAATCTGAACGTTTGACTTTATTAGAGGTTGAGGAATTTCATAGACATGTACCTTGTTTTCTCGAATCGCGAGGGCTTTCAATTCAAATCGATATGGCCTCCTATCATTATGAGTTCGTATTCTTTTTCGTCGAGGACGAAATGCGTATGAAAGTTGATTGATTGTAAAATAACCTTTATTATTCCATTTTTTGATCTCCTTTATTCTGACACCTCCCAACAAACTCAAATGATCACTATCAATAGCTTTTTTCCTACAATAATCGTGATATTTACAGATTTTACAATGAGCATTCAATGTAAATGAAGGTTCAAGATGTTCTGTCCAGATATTTTTCATATCAAGCAAAACTTTGCTCGCTTCCGTAATAAATGCTTCTAACTGAACTTTTGTGCTTCTACATTTCCTTCCATGAACGATCTTTCCATATCTTGGTCTATATCCTAACTTTTCTTCTAACAAGAGGGCAACTACGGCTAGTAAGCGTTTCTCCGTTTTGGTGGGGTTTTCTTTATAACTGATTATCAGTGGAACATACTGAAAATCGTCGACTTTTGATGGAATGGAAACTTTTTGTAGAACCTCAACCTGTACGTGAAAATCATGTACAGTAATACTCCCATTTATTATGGTGTTGAATCGCGTCTTTACGATATTAGTATCAATTTCTATACCTTCTGCTACTGAAACTATTTCTGCGGATTGTCTGAGTTTCTGAACAACTTGTGACGTGTATTTCTTTTGTATATCATGAAAACATAATTCATATTCCGTCTTATTTCCTATTTTTCCTGCTCTTTGAAGATAGGCTTTATATTCACACTGCAAGTAGCTTTCAATATCTTCCCTAGATATGACCATAGGAATCTGTTATAGTTATGGATTTAGGGCCATTTTAGTGGTGGGTTGTGTCAATGATTTTAAGTTAACATACTTATAAAAGTATCAGGCATTAATCTCTACTTTAGTCGATTCGACACGAATTTCCGCCTGGATTGCAGCCTCAACAAGCTCATAAACTTTAACCTCTAAATCCAATGCTTCAAACGATACAACCAGAGCGAAGCGGGATGTGGCATCGGGATTTTCCCGATCCCATCCCTTGTGTCCACGGACAACAATCCCAAAAATATCGGGAAGATCGTAATTATTCACGACTGCCCAATCCTTTTGAACTGTTCCATTACGTCGGGTAACTCCGTCTGTTATCCCATCTTTTTCTTTTTTATTTCCAAGGGTCCAGGGAAAATTCTTTTCGTTTGAACCCTCGTTGCTGTCCATATCTTTGAGTGCTCTTGCATGAAAAGTATCAAATAACTCTCTCTTTTTGCTTGCTTTCCAATCAAGCCACACACCGAGATAACCCCGACGTGATTTTCGAGTCCTTCTGGGCTGTCCAGAATATGACAGTGTGACATCAATACGAATTTTGAATTCCTCTCCCTGACGTCGCAATTCCTGCGGAACCGGTACGCCGAAAACAAACCCCTCCTTAGCATTAATATCGTAAGTAGTTTCTGTGATTAAGGTAATTCGATTTTCGGTATTCTCTGTTGCCCTAGCAAGGTTGGGTACACCATACCCAATCGAACGCGCAATTTGCGACCGCTCAGAGACTTGGGCTTTTTCCGCCCAGCCAGGCCACCGTGCTGAATTAACAATCAGTGCACGGTAAAGAAGCGTTTCTTGTGCAGGAAACTGCGTTGCGAGTTGCCCCGCTATATGAGCAACCTTTGGCGCCGAAAATGAAGTACCTACTTGGTCACGATCAAAGGGCGGTCCTCCGTTTAACGTTGAGCGAATAAGTTCGGGACAGACAGCTTGTGGGGTTGTAAACACTGGCGGATTCCCATCGTCCATCGCGTAGTCACCTCCAAATTCGACAACCTCAGGTTTAATGCTTCCCCACATGCCAAAACCGCTTCTCGAAAACGAAGAAGGATGGCTTTTTAATGCAACGGATTTCCGATTGTTTTCACAATAAAAGTTAGGGGAGATAGACCCCACAGTTAGTGCCTGGAGACTCTGTGCTGGATTTGCAATGCGACTTGCAGATTCATAAAGATACTCCGGATATTTTCGTCCCTGTTGAATGTGGTCACAAATACCTGGGGATGAAAGTTGCCCATTTACAGGTAAGTTTCCGGCAGCCTGAATAAAAAGAACGTCATCACAATGACTTAGCAAATCTATTGACGCGGCCCAAACGCTCATACGAGAAATACGACAACTAACATTTGAAGAAATGGAATGTTGATAGATTCGCGTTCCAAGCAACTGTTTGTAATGCGAGACGATTCTGTGAAGCAGATCGGCTGGAAATATATTGGCTTGCAATCTGTTATTCTCATCGAGAACTCGAGCATTCAATAACCAGAATGGTGATTGATAGGAACCCTCCTCTGGAATGAATTGAGGGTACAAGCAAACGCCAGCAACACGGGTACCATGACCGCCCCCTTTTACGTAGTCCGCTACATCATCAGAACCTTTTCCCGGTATGAAACATCGGGACAATCCGGAGTCGATGGCTGATGCAAGCCATCGATGTTGTTCTTGTATACCGCTATCAATAATACAAAGCGACGAACTCTCTGTGACAGGTGGAAGAAGTTTATAGTCTTTGTCAAAACCCTCTGCTGGTTTCTTGGAGTTGACCGGTTGTACCACATCGTCTGGGATGGTCACTTCGAACAAGTTTGGATAATTCTGTATCAAGTCCTTGAATCCCTTGCCGCTCATACGAATTCGAGCGGAGAAACTGTCAGGAAATTCTACGATATGGGAATCGTCTGCAATGTGATAGATTTCTCCGGCGTAATATCGGGCAAACTTCTCGATTTCTTCCTCGCGCTCTATGCGCTTGTCATCCCAAACTTTCAGATACCGTGTTTTCTGTGCAGCGAATTCTGCTTCCTTTTGAGCCCTTGTTTCGGGCTTGGATTTCGATGTAAGCCTCGGCTTTGCGGGTCGTCCATATGCAGCCACTTCGATTGAAACGTCTAGAACGAGGTTCTCTTCATCCGAGAACGGCCATTTCTCATATAGACAATCTTCAAGAATTCGCATTATTCGACTCTCTGACACAGGGTCCTCTATGACATCAATAATCTTCGCCATACTCCCTGCCCCTCGCGTTGAATCGGCGAATTCGTTAGCTAACTCTATCACTCTCCGTAACTCAAGGTCGTCGCTCGCAACAATAAGGAAGCCATCATCATATTCCGCAACGATTTCTAAGTTGAGCTTTTCAGTGATAAACTCAATTGCGCCGTCATCTTCATCCGGTATTTGCAATAGAAACGGAACACCTCCTTTTATTCCCGGTAATTGGGCTTCTTGGCGAGCTTTGCGTAGTTCTTTGGCTCGACGCGAAAAAGCATTGACCTTACCCTTTAAGAATTTACTATGACCAGAACGATCTTGTTGATTTTTCCTGACATTAGGAGGGACACTTCCACCACCCTCAAGTTTAGCTGCACCTTGAGCCTTGAAAATTATATTGAGATGGGGAAAATGGGAATTAGGCATATCATTTAAAAATGACGTTTTAATTCGTTGGAGGCGGCTTCAAGGTCAGTAAGATTGACTTTTTTACGGTTCGCCATGACGGAACGTTTAGCTGCATTTTGCGCAATGCGCTCAACTTCACTGAAACTGAGTCCATCAACGCTCGTGGAGAAAATGTCAAAATCGACATTTTTTTCAACCTGTAAGGCTGAAAGCGTTTTTTTGAGTAGACGCGCAATTTCAACAATTCCCGGTTTTGGGAGTTCGACAGTCTCATCAAACCGACGATATATTGCTTTATCTAGCGAATCGTAATGATTGGTCGCTGCAATAATTAGTCCATCTCCCCGATAATCCTCTAAAAGTTGGAGCAACATGTTGACAACTCTGGATACCTCGCCAACATCATTGCGATCTCCTCGCGATCTGGCGATTGTGTCACATTCATCCAAAAAAAGTGCACAGGGTTGTTTTTCCGCAGCTTCAAAGACTTTTCCCAAGTTTAGTGCCGTTTCACCAAAAAAGGAGGAGATTAGAGAATCGAATCGTACCTTGTATAGCGGTAAGCCAGTGGCCCAAGCCAACCGTTCGGCGCCAAGGCTCTTCCCGCATCCAGGTGGGCCATATAGTAATACTCGTTTTCTCGCATGAAGACCAAAAGTCGCTAACCGTGATCGGGCAGCATACTCTTTTTCTATTCGAATAAATCGCTGCTCTACTTCAGAAGGAAGTACCATATGATGCCGTAATGTTTCACGCTCTACAACTTGAATCAACGCAGCTGAATCCCTCTTATTGGATGGCAGGCTGCCCATTGGTGTTGTTTGGGGTCCGTGTGGTTTCAGGAGCGACTTATGTTTTTCAGCGATATTTAGAGACTTTTCAAGATCGCTAGCGAGCTTAGTATGACCTAAGCGCTTTTCGTCTTCTACTATGCGCTTACATACCGCTTTAACGTCAAGACTAGAACCCTGCTCGACGGCTGAAAAGAGACGTTTTAAAAGAATTGCTTTCATTAGAATCAATATCGCTATAATTATAAAAATTGGAAATTATTAATAATGTCAATATAGATTGAAGCGTAAAATTTATAAAGCATACCATAAAAATTAATGAATTAATAAAACATTATCGCAAAAGCAAAAGAAGCTAAATTCTCTTCTCTTTTAAAGGTAACATTTTTTAGTAACTTTACAGCACCTCTAATTGTCAGTTATTAGTGATTTTGGACCCTTTTTATCAATTCTTTAACGACGCCCCATAAGCAAATATTATAGTTGCAAAACAAATCGTCAATCCATAAACTTAGAATTAAAGATCCGCCCCGAACTGTCCTTTTGATCTTTATCCCATAATTCTTTTAAGTTTTTCATAGACTTTAACGAGATTCACATTTAAATTGCCAATAACTCCGAAATGAACTTAACCGGCTTCTCCGGGGCTTTTTGTCTCACATCAATAGTAACTCAAGTTTTGCAGTTCATTTTGAGCAATAATTTCTCATAATTTGGACTTGAAATTGTGATGTAATTTGCTATGCTTCAATATGTTAAGATATATTTACAATTCCAACATATTAGGGGGCTGCATATGATCCAGCACTCATCTAATTGAGGCTAAAATTCAAATTGGGATTATAGCAAATTAAATTCCTTGATTATGTCGAATAAATCGAGAATCGTAACGACGGCAGATACTCTGTAGCTGTAGCCCGCTGACTGAGCTGATCAAAAAAATGGTTAGATCCGTTGCCGTTGCTTTTTCTCGTAACGACGGGTAGGGATAAGCACAACTTTGACACTATCTGATTGCAGACTGATCAAGGCCGGTGAACAAATCAATTCGTGTAAGATTCGGTTGTCATTCCTGTAATTATTGTATAATGCTCGAAACTCTTCATGTAGTTCTTTAAAGATGTTATGGGCCAGAATGCGAATCGCATCCATTACCGATTTTGGACCGAAATTGAGCTTCTGGTAGTTTTCCTCAATCACTTTCTCTATGCGTGATATAGTTGCCGGTGATGTTTTTAGCTTCGCCTCAAGACCGGCCATCTCTTCTTCATATTGCTTTTGACGACAGTCCAGTATTTTTGCGGCTTTCTCAAAGCGTGTGATCTTGCCTTTTATCGACGCTTTACAACGTTTGAATTCCTTTTCCAAATCCTTATCTGGAGTTGTCAGATCGCTGATTTTTTTTCCATGCTTTTGAGATCCCGCTGCTCAAGGTCCAGTTTACGTTTGCGGTCGGAGTGCTTGACCAGCTCGACTCCCAGTTTCTGTCTCAATTTCATCTTCTCTACACAGAGTTTGCGCAGTTCAGGATTGGCCATTTGTCGATCTTCAAGTGTTTCGGCAATGTCCGCATAGTCGACCTTTCCATATGACGTGATCTCATTCATTCCATTGTGGTTAATGAGATACAAAATATTATTCTCCTGGACCCAGCGGCAAAGAATCGCCAACAGGACGGTCTCC
>JAJFLO010000006.1 GCA_021772675.1 Verrucomicrobiota bacterium
TTCTTGATGGAGTTTCGTTTGCATGGAAGTAAGTCGATCCGAGGATCGTCGTCTTCCACGCAAATGAAATTCTGCAAGAAATGCCCGCCCTTTGGGTTGTCTGTACAGGCGGATTTGCATCCTTGGAAGATTGGGGAGTACCTCAGTACGCCTCGATCCTCCAAAGACATAACTCCATCCAGTACAGACAATGCACACCCGAAGGACTTACGCCGAGCTTATCTAGTGTCATACCTTAAATCTTACATAAAACCATTATACTATTCCGATTTTTTTCCAGTAGGCAAGATAGGTGTCAACTAAATTTGAATCCGCTGTGGGGCAGATAATACTGCTATTCTCTAGGGCCTTGATTGTTTTTTTACAATCAATATAGGGCTTATTATGGTGTTGGTAGAGTTCCAGCAGGGTTAACTGTTCTTTATGCCATTTCCGCATTACAAATGGCAATAATGGATAAATAGCATTCTGCAATCTGGCTTTCTTATCCATATTACAGATCCGATGCTGCCACTCTTCATATGGAATCGATATCAGAGGATACCCATGATCTTTAATCCGTTGGCTGAGAATTTCCCAACGCATGGGATTCGGATTGTTGAGATGGTAAACATTATTTAAATGTCGCAAATCATTCGATAAATAATGTATTGCACGACTGATATAATCCACGGGTGACAAGTCAATACTAAAGTTTAAATTCGGAGCATATCCCGCCTGAACACAACCGATTACCATGCGGCATACAAAATCGCTGGAATTGCAAATACCAGTCTTACTATGCCCAGCAATGAATGGGAGACGATAAATATTCGTTGGTAAACCGTGTTTTTTTGCCAGCAATACAATTTGTTCGGCAACCCATTTACTTTGAGAATATCCCATAACCATATCTCTAGTAGAAATCTTGAGATCGGATTCATATACCGTTTTCTCCGCATATTCGGGGGATTCGAAAATTGCTGTACTTGATATATAATGTAGTGTTTTTATTTTTTTATGTGCGGCAAATCGAATAACCTCACGGGTGCCGTTAACATTCTCTGATTTTAATACGGGATAAGATGATAAAAAGTTGAGACGGGCTCCGCAATGATAAACTGTGTCAACATAGGCCGTTAAATCATCGTACTCTTCAGGCTGCATGCCCAGTTGCGGATTGCCAAGGTCGCCGATTACCGGAATTACCCGGTCGCTTAATTTTAATATTTGTAAATCATAAGATTGCTGACTATTGATTAATCGACTTTTGCCTTCTTTGGCATTCGCTGCTCGTGTTAAACAATAGATATTGGCGTCGGATTTATGAAGAAGTTGATTGAGTAGAAATGAACCAAGGAAACCGGTTGCTCCGGTTAAAAATATTGCTTTTGATGAAGAAACCGGAATCGGTTTTTCTGGTTTCTTTGATATATCAACATCTAATTTTACTTCTGAAGATAAATTTTTGTTAGATATCATAGTAATATTAATCCCACTAATTGGGTTCAAATTCAGTGGTTTTGCCCAGAAACTTTCTATTCGATTATATTCTAGTCCGTTTGTGGCGAAGTAGTTGAATTCGGACGTTTTGTGGTTATTTAATATGCATCATTTCTAATGAAATTCATTTGGTGAGTTTAGAATAAAATCAAAACAGCAAGGACAATAACGGATTAACTGGAAAAATACAGGGACAATTGAGGAAAGTTACTAAATTTATTGCGTAGCCTTGGGTTTAATACCCCGCTGCTCGCAGCGTTCCTATTTAAAGGTTTTTTCCCGATACCCCGACCGCTTGCGGCGGGGTAGTTCATTAACGATGATATATGAATCAATAGTCGAATTACTTTGCCAACATCAAAATGAGTATCCAGATCAACTGGCGTTTACTTTTTTGGCTGATAACCAATCAGAAGAGAGCCGATGGAGTTATAATGAATTGCTCCAACGGACGTGCATCGTGGCTGGATATCTTCAAACTCTCAGAGTATCCGGCCAACGCGCCATACTCATTTATCAGCCAGGCTTGGATTTTATCAGTGCATTTCTCGGATGTTTATACTCATGTGTAATTCCCGTACCAATATATCCACCACGGCGAAGTCCATCTCTCGAGAGGTTACAGGCGATTATAAATGATGCTGAAGCAACAATAGCGCTGACGTCAGTCGTTACATATTCAAAATATGGAAATCGAATTTCTGAAATATCGGTCCTTGCTGGTCTTCGTTGGATATGTACCGACGAATTGAATGAAAACTACGAATTCGAGTGGAAAATGCCGGAAATTTCAGGAAATATGTCTGCTTTTCTCCAATACACCTCTGGATCAACCTCTGCTCCAAAAGGCGTAATTATAACTCACCAAAATTTATTGGCTAATTCCGAGGCTATTTGTCAGGCATTTGAACACACACAAGAGTCTAAAGGCGTCATTTGGCTTCCCCCATATCATGACATGGGATTGATCGGCGGTATTATCCAAAACCTTTATGCCGGATGCCACTGTATCTTAATGTCGCCAATGACATTTCTAAAAAGGCCGCTTTCCTGGCTTCAAACGATATCAAAATATAGAGCAACCACAAGCGGTGGGCCTAATTTTTCCTACGAACTTGTTGTCCGCAAAATGACACCGAGTCAATGTCAAATGCTGGATTTATCTTCCTGGCGGGTTGCTTTTTCGGGTGCTGAACCGATCGATCCAGATACGATTAAGCGTTTTATCGCTGCATTTGAGCCTTATGGGTTTAACGCCGAAGCGATGTATCCTTGCTATGGATTGGCTGAATCAACACTAATCGTGTCGGGAGGAAGTGTTTCAAAGGAGCCAATTATTAGCACCTATAATGTCGATGCTCTGGATCAACAAAAGGTTGCTGAAATAGCGTTACCCCATGATCGAAAACGGAAATTAGTGGGTTGTGGAACGGCAGTGAATGGTATGGATATTTTAATTGTAGATCCGGTTACAAAGCTAGTTTGTCCGGAAAAAAACATTGGCGAAATATGGTTGTTCGGATCGAGTGTAGGTAAGGGGTATCGACGAAATTTGAAAGAAAATGAAATTATATTTCATGCAAAATTGGCTGATCAATGCGATAATGAGTATTTGCGGACTGGAGATCTCGGATTTTTTGACAACGACGAATTGTTTGTCACCGGTCGGTTAAAAGATCTTATTATCATTCAAGGGCGAAATTATTACCCCCAAGATCTCGAACGTACGGTTGGAAATTGTCATGAATCTTTGATTCCTGAATGTGGCGCTGCATTTGGTCTCAGGGATGACGGTCAAGATCGACTTATTATCATACAGGAGGTTGAAAGAACAAGCATAAGAAACTTTAATGATGATGATATTATAATAAATATTAATAAGGCTGTCGTGAGGAATCATGAAATTCGTGTCCATGATACTGTGTTTATAATGCCTGGAACAATACCCCGAACATCGAGTGGGAAAATACGAAGAAACGAATGTAGAATGCAGTATTTGGATGGACGTTTAAGATCCATTAGAAACAGACAGACCGATCAGGGATAATAGTAGCACTTGCAGTATAATTATCGTTCACTCCATTATATTGGGAAGTATTATTTGGCTGGATAATTACAATTTAGCCTGACTAATTCATACGATTCGTCGCGAGATTACTTAACTCGTTCATAATAAATTGATTAGAGAAAATTTCACAATGAAGGTGGATTTTCATTCACTGAGATGTGAAAATGAGTCAATCGGCTTATTTGAGCAGAGATTAGGGCTCGTAGCAGAATACTGATGAATTATTCAGGTTAGCAGTATATTTTTCCCAATCTGGAACTATACCAAATTTGTAATAACGAACTGGAAATAAATAAATCGTCGATAGGGCACTCAGATTTTTGTCAGATTTGGTCGTAACGATTGAACAATTCTAAAGCAGTAGTTTGCCTACTGCGAGGGCGTTGTGATTGATTTGAGATCAAATACCGCGCGAACCTGGGATGCCAATATCGATAAGTTAATTATTGCCAGTTCCCAATTCTGGAAGGAGTAGTTTAACATGGCACAGGACCTTCGTCTTAAAAAGGCTCAGGAACTTATCAATAGTAATGAAACGAGTAAGGCGATGAAGCTTTGCCGGGAGGTAATAGGCATAGATTCTGAAAATGCGGAGGCCTGGCATGTCCTGGGAAGTGCATGCCACCGAAATGGCAACTTGGAAAAGGCTCGAAAATATCTTGATCATGCTGTTAAGCTTCAGCCAGAGGACTTACAGCTTCGGACAAATTACGGACTTATTCTTGCACAAGGTGGGCTTTACGAGGACGCTCTTACAATTTTCGACAGCATTCTTGACCAAGAATCCCAATACAAAATAGCCTACGAAGGGCTTGGCAGAACACTGATGAACTGGGCGAAAGATTTCGATATTCAAGGTTGGTTCACGTACAACGAAGCAGCACAGTTATATAGGCTCATTCGTGCTTGTAAAAACGAGGCGCCTGTTATCGTCGAATTGGGGAGTTGTTATGGTCTTAGCAGTATGATAATAGCTCGGGCACTCTATGAACGAATAGATTCTAAAATCTACTGTGTAGACGCCTGGCAGGAAGATGGTAGTTCGGTTGATGGATTGACTCGCGAAGGTGTTCGAGGATTAAAGAGTAAGGACTTATCGTTTTTTCAACTATTTCAAAATTTAATGTTACGTGCAGATGTTTTGGACCGTCTGACTCCAATCAAAGGATATACGGATAAGGTAGCTCAATCTTGGACCGAATTGGCAGACGTTATTTTTGTTGATGCCAATCATAGTTACGAAGGGGTAAAGGCAGATATCAAAGACTGGAAGGATTTCGTAAAGCCAAACGGACTATTAATCATGCATGATGTGGAGCTAGTTGGCGCTGGTGCTAAAGAGGATTCGGGACCCGGTCGCGTTGTACTGGAGGACCTTGGTAAAGGCTCCGGTTTTCAATCGGGAAGACTGGTTGACACGTTATACTCAATCGTACGATCTCCGTTAGCGTCATAGTTCTTATAAATTGGACAATTAAGTTATACTGCTTGCAGTATACGAACGAGCTGCAATTAAATTTATAGTAAGGAGATGCGGAGTAAAGCCTTCAGCCCAATTTTGTTAATCGTTGCAATAAAAAAGCGCCTGCGCAGCCGGTTCAATTCAACTCTATAATCATCGTCATAACACAGAATAAAAAACATTCAGGTTCAAAAAACACTGTAGGCTATATTTATAAACATATATTGAGATTCTCTGGGTATATTAAATAATTCTTTTATTGAACTGAGTGTGTATTCAAAATGTGAGTGACTCTGGTGAATGCCCAGGGTGACGTAAATGTAACGCGGTCATTCCTGGCTGCGCACATGTTATTCAGCCAGGAATGGCCGATTTACTATTTGTCACTCACATTTTGAATACACACTCTATTGAACTTAACTGGATAAATTTATTAAATAGGTCAATAATTAGCTATGGCTCTCATTTTAGTGTTTTTATAATTGATTTAATACACCGAATGCCATTTGATTTTCGCGTACATTCTGCCGGTCAACGGAATCGAAACGCGACTCATGTCGACAGATTTTGGTGAAATTACTGCCTAAAATGATCTCGCTCATGAGCGAGATCGAAAAACCTACTATTTACAGTATAATAAAATGTAAGTGATCCCGCAAAACTAAATACAATTTCGCCTGATTAATTCATGCGGTTTCGTTACGAGAGTGCTTAGCGCGCTTTAGATCAATGAGTTATGGAGGTTCCGAAGGCGAAGGAATAGTGTTGGAAATTCGCCATGGTGGAAACTGTTTCCAGTATCCAGGTTCTTCATAACTCGCTTAGAAAAAGTGAGATATGCGCTCGCATTAGAACCCCGATGAATTAATCAGGTTAGTTATTGGTCTATCCCAAAAATTTGACTTATTATGTAAATTGATTGGCATAAAATTGACTTTTACGTTATCGTATGGATTAGCAATGATCTTCTCTAACAGCCTGCTGAATCCCGAATTTTGCTATACTTCGAGCGGAGCTGTTTTACTTTTTACATTTCCGATCAAACAACCATGTTGACCGTAAATTGGTTGTGTAATTCCGACTTCATTTTATTGTAATTAACCCATATCATATCAATGTATTAGTTATGTCACAGGTGATATTCAAAAAAGTTATTAACAATGAGTATATGAGACGTCTGCAACGGACGCACGCGTTAACCGTAAATTGGTTTTCATTTCTCGGGCTTTTACTGGCATTAGCGCTCATAGTTGCAGGATATCCATTCGGTTTACGAGAAATTGGGATATTTGTTGTCATGTGGTTTTTTACGGCTGTTGGCATTACTGTCGGCTTTCACCGGCATTTTACGCACCGCAGTTTCAAAGCATCTGCACCGATACGGGCAATACTCGCTATTTTGGGGTGCATGGCATCACAGGGGACCTTGTTTTTTTGGGTATCATTACATCGCCTGCACCATGAACATAGTGATAAACCCGGTGACCCGCATTCCCCTCATGTTCGGGGCGACGAACCTTTAGGTAAATTTCAGGGGTTATGGCATTCTTACATCGGCTGGACAACCAATCATGAGGTCCCTAATCCCAATCATTATGCACGTGACCTGATTCGTGATAATCTCATTTCCAGAATCAACCGATTATATTTCCTGTGGGTTCTTATTGGCCTGGCGATCCCCACGATTCTTGGTGGCATTCTCGGTGGCACCTGGTTCGCGGCATTCCTCGGTTTTTTATGGGGAGGGCCAGTACGAATGTATATGGGACATAACCTTGTCTGGAGCATTACATCCATTGCCCACATTGCGGGGGACCATGATATGGATAGTGACGATCATAGTACAAATAATATATGGTTAGCGCTGCCTACACTCGGAGAGTCTTGGCATAATAATCACCATGCATTTCCCAACTCAGCGATTTCCGGATTTCGATGGTGGCAAATTGATATTTCAGCCTGGGTCATTCGTATCCTGGAAATTATAGGATTGGCATGGGATGTTAACAAACCGTCATC
Source organism: Verrucomicrobiota bacterium (assembly GCA_021772675.1). GTDB lineage: Bacteria > Verrucomicrobiota > Lentisphaeria > JABSQK01 > JAJFLO01 > JAJFLO01. Next base: position 7,032 of record JAJFLO010000006.1, read on the forward strand.
AGATCGAATGAAGGAAAAACAGATAGTTTAACTAAATTTTGTAATGAATAAAGAAGACTATAATATTACCGATTCCAGCGACTCTGAGTCAATCATAGCTAAACCATCGATGACAATAAAGGATGAACGCTTGAACGCTATACAGCGACAGGTGTCACTAGCTACCGTGTTGATTCCACTGATTGGTTTTATCGCGGCGGTCGCTTGGCTATGGCATACACAGAAAATCGGAATTCTGGAAATAAGTTTAGTATTGCTCATGTACTCACTGACTGCAGTGGGAGTCACCGTTGGTTATCATCGCCACTTTGCTCACCGGGCGTTTCAGGCAAAACCTATCGTTCGTGCAATCTTGGCAATACTTGGATCGATGGCGGTCCAGGGCCCTCTCGTGTATTGGGTAAGTAATCATCGACGTCATCATCAGTTCAGCGATCACGAAGGTGATCCACATTCTCCTCACCTGGCTGGAGACGCATTTTTTTCTCCTGTAAAGGGACTATGGCACGCCCATATTGGTTGGTTATTTAAGTTGGAAATGACAAATGCTACTGTGTTTTCGAGAGATCTCCTACAGGATCCTCTTGTTGCCAAAGTGAATCGAAATTATCTAGTCTGGGTCGCGTTAAGCTTTGCGATACCGGCTTTCTTGGGCGGCATCATTACAATGAGTTGGCTGGGTGCATTAAATGGCGTATTGTGGGGAGGATTTGTGCGTGTATTTTTATCACAGCATATGATTTTCAGCATCAATTCTATTACTCACATGTATGGCCAGTGCGACTATCCAACAAATGATCATAGCAAAAACAATTTATTGGTGGCATTATTTACCGCCGGAGAAGGGTGGCACAATAATCATCATGCATTCCCAAATTCTGCAATTTTTGGATTAAAATGGTGGCAGATTGATGCTGGTGGCTGGGTTGTCCGACTATTGAAGCTAACCGGACTCGCCTGGGATATTAACGAACCGACATCGAAACTAATCGCTGCTCGAAGCCTAAAATCATAAACTGAGTATTTATTTGAACTTCTTTGAAACTTAAATATTTTTGAGCTCAACCGGGACAAGTTTGTAGCCCATATTCTTTACCATTTTTGTAATTGATTGTAACTTTTTTGCTTCATTATATTCATGTTTTATGTCAAGAATCATCGGATCAAATTTCCGTTTGTATTTTAACATAGCATAAATTA
>JAJFLO010000051.1 GCA_021772675.1 Verrucomicrobiota bacterium
GACTACAAACCTAACCCCGTCCGTGTTTTGCGTTGATTTGATTATATAAGCACTTGTATTCTAAGTCGTTACTATTTGCAAACAAAAACTCCGGCGAAGCCGGTTAAGTTCAAACTGCATGGAAGATGTAGTAAAACGATACGACGCCTTTGGGAAGAAAATACTGCAAGAAAGTACCAGCATACCTAGCAGTCTGTCGGACTTTGGAAATCGTTGCGCCAAGAATGCGGTTTTCGCAGTAGATTCTTCCAAAGTCCGACAGACTGCTAGCCCGGATTTCCCACGATTCTTCTGTTACAAAAGCGTATATCACTTAAATTCAAAATCTTAAAATGAATTGCAATACCTTTATCATAAATTGTTTGTGATGTTTTTTGTATTTGCTTCGCTGAATTAAGTGAAATTGAAGGTTGAAATCCATAGAATTTATATAAATTAATGTTGTGCTGAATAAATTATTAATTAACTCAAATAACAATGACCGACAATGGATGAATTAGGTAAAAATTGTGACCCTTGTGAATTCCTTAATGATGATGACTTTGCTACCATTATCTATGATGACAGTTTGAATGTTGTCTGGATTAATGACATTGCTCAACGGTTTTTTGGTGTTGCTGCAAATTCAATAGTTGGTGAATCAATGACACATTTTCATACCAAATACCTAGCAAAAACCACAGGTTTGAAGGACAATTCAAAAAATAGGCAATTTAGGAACTTCAACTGCACTGTCGTTGTGAAAGAGGGTGATTCAACGCTTGCGCTGAACGCACTTGTTCAATCAATCTTATCAGGGCCGTATAAAGGAGGGGTTATAGAGAACTATTTTGATACGAGTTTAATGGATCGCATTAATGATCTACTAGTCACTCAAAATAAAATTTTACAAATGATCGCAAGTGGGAAAAATCTTAAAACCATATTTGAAAACCTATGTATTCTGATCGAAAGGCAATCAACTGGCGCTTCATGTTCCCTATTATTGTTGAATAAAAACGGGACAAATTTACGGGCTGGAGCGGGAGGTGAAAATGTTTCGCAAGAATATTTAGAGCTCATAGATGGATTGACGATTGGTAAATGTGCTGGATCATGTGGGACGGCTGCTTTTACAGGCAAACCTGTTTATGTTAACGATGTGTGTTCAGACCATCGTTGGAGTAATTTTTTGGAAGTTGCAGATCGGTTCAATATTAAAGCGTGCTGGTCAACGCCATTTTATTCAAAAAATGGTAAAGTCTTAGGTACATTTGCCATATCTCATGGTCACCCCTGCACACCATCAGCATTTGATGAAAAACTGTTGCAAACGGCGAGAAATCTTGCTGCGATTGCTTTTGAACATGATGTCATTGGGAATGAGTCCGCTAAAACACAAACGCTTGAATCGATTGGAAATCTTGCAGCAGGATTAGCGCATGATTTTAATAACTTGTTGACCTGTATCATGGGTAATATTTCTCTGGCAAAATTGGATATTGACGCAAATGACGATATATACAAAATTTTAAGTTCAGCAGAAAAAGCGTCTTTAAAAGCTAAAGATATTACTCAGCAATTGCTGACTTTTTCACAGGGCGGCGCCCCATTAGCACTCGCAGAATCTATCAGTGATTTGGTCAAAGAGACCACTGAATTTATGCTGTCGGGTTCAAGTGTTAAATGCGTGTTTGATATTCCCGACGACATTCCCAATGTCTTTATTGATCGAACCCAAATCAGTCAGGTCATACAAAATATATTAAACAATTCGATCCAGTCAATGGCTGGAGGCGGTACTATCAAACTATCACTGAAAACAATCAGTCATATCAAAGATCTCCGCAGCCCGCTTGCTGATGGCGATTATGTAAAAATTATCATTGCTGATGAAGGAATCGGTATTCCGGATAAGCATCTTATGAATATTTTTGATCCTTTTTTTTCGACAAAAGATTTTGGCCGCGGGCTGGGACTTTCAATTTGTCATTCCATAATGAAGCAGCATTCTGGTTATATCGATGTTGAATCAACACTGGGTTCAGGAACTCAATTTTATTTATATCTACCAGTATCGCACCTAGCATCAGGAATCGATAAAAAAATAGATGTCATTGCAAAGGGAAATAACAGTATAGTATTGGTAATGGACGATGAATCATACATTCATGAACTTGTCTCGCAAATGTTGAAAAAGTTGGGTTACGAAACCGTGCATGCTGAACACGGTGAAGAAGCCATTAAAATTATCGAAAAAGCCTATAAAGGAAAAAATCAAATCAACATTTGTATATTGGATTTAACGGTCCCGGGAGCCATGGGGGGAGAACAGGCACTTAAGCACATTCGCAAGATAAATCCAAATATTACCGCATTAGCTTCAAGCGGATATGCCAATAATCCTGTATTGTCAAATTATCGGAACCATGGTTTTGATGGTATACTGACCAAGCCCTATAGCATTCAGGGGTTAAGTGATACATTTGAAGCTGTCCTTCACGAAAAAAACACACGTTGACTATCAAAATATTCCATCATTATTCTCTGAATTACCATTGCTATTCTTCAATTGCCAGCGATCCAAAATTATCATTAAAATGATAAGATTAGTAATTTCTATACCTTTGATTGTTTTGCTTTGTGCCTTGAGTACAGTCCTTAGTTCATGTGTATCGGTTCCCCAGAAGGAGGAATTTCAAAAAATGATTTCCAGAAGCGGTATATCTACATTTCAAAACGTCACACCCTATTGTGTTTATTACGGCAATTGGTCTTCTGAACTAATTGATTCAGCCTTTAATTTTAAGGTGGTTATTCTTCATCCCAAAAGTAATGTCGATCGCAATTTAGTGGCAGGTTTACAGGAAAAAGGAATCGTCGTTATTGGTTACCTGTCAGTTGGCGAAGACAGTAGCCTTCATCATGCAAGTGCATCTGGAGGAAATGCAGGTAAGGACAGTATTCATGCAAACTGGTATTATTATGACGATAATGATCGTCCAGTAAAAAATGGGATTTGGGACTCTTACTACACGAAGGCATCCAATAAATATTGGCGGCGAGCTCTCAAACGCTTTACTATGGAGGGAGATCAGGGATGGTATGGATATGATTATATCATTAATAACCTGGGATGTGATGGATTATTCCTTGATACAATGGATACACATTGCCCGGTTGCATGGGGAGGTTTTGCGGATTATGAGGGTTTGTCAGGGTTAATTGATAATATCAGCCTTGACATTGGACCAGACAAATTAATTATTATAAACAGAGGAATGTTTTTATTTGATAACGAAATCGTGCCAGAAAGGCTAACAAACTCTATCAGGAAAAATATTTCTGGATTAATGTTTGAAAATTTCTATAATACTGAAAACAGGAGTTATTGGATAAAACTATTACAGAATCAATCCCGGAAATCCGACGGATTTAGTGTGATTACTCTAGATTATCCAAAAGATCCTAAGGAAACGCATTTAATATGCAAAGAAGTTATTACTCAGTGTGGCTGGACGCCATACCTGGGTGATATCAGTCTGTCAGATACGATACATAATGAGGCTACCGATTGGATTGAGATAAAGCAGCCCTCATATCAATATAATCCCTAACCTGAATTATTCATAAACTTTTTATTACGAGTCGCCATATCACATAATATCAATGAGTTACGACGTTATCTGGATTCAAAATAGTTTCCACCACGGCGGATTTTCAACACTATTCCTGTACGCGGATAATATTCATAACTCACTGATTTCACGCAATCTGATGCCTCTCATTAATAAAATTTATGAATAATCCAGGCTAACCTACATCTATAAGACCCCGATCGAAAAAAGTTGTTTTGGATTGATAATTGTTAGAGCTGAAATATAATTATGTTACATTTGGCGCAAAGGGAATATACCGACAGCCATCAGGTTTTCGACAGGTTTCTGTAAAATTGTTGCCTGAAATGAATAACGAAGGGTGTGCCTTTCATTTTACACAATATTTTTATGCATATAATCATTTTGAGTTGAGAGGTGGCAAAGACGCTTGAATCAAGCATCTTTGGAGTGCGGTGACCTGGCACCGCTTTCATTTACCACGGAGTGGTAGGAAGGATTACTGCACCACTCGATAAACACAAACCTCTCATTTGCTCCACAAATTTATAAAGCGCAGCCGGGTCTGCGCACTCCAAAGTGCTTAATGCACTGGACATAATGTAATGTAAAATTTTTAGACTTTTTATTAATTTTTGATTAAATCTCTCATTGTCTGGTTTCTACAACGATAAATAGTTTATTAGCAGTTAATCGTTTACAATCAGAATGTTAACAACAAAAAAGGCAGTTTTCATATGCTAAGTAATCGGGTGTTTTCAAAGGCACACCCATAACGAATGTCGAAAAAACTACTGCTTGCAGTATAATTAAATTGCTATACCTGAACATTGAATTTTTATATGGAAAATAAGGAATGAACAATGCAAAACGACGATTCTGTCCACGAAAGTGGCAGTACATTTTTCTACTTGGGGCAGCGGTTTACCAATGCTGAATTTGATGAGGTAGTGAATTTATGTACTCCAATCAATTATAAGGACGGCGAAATTATTTTTAAAGAGGGGGACAAAAATCGTGATCTTTTTATCCTGGTTAACGGGACGATACGTATAGAAAAGATAAACCAAACTGGCGAGCAAATATTACTAAATAAAATTAATATGGCAGGATCAATTCTTGGAGAATTGGGTTTGATCCTAAAACAGCCTCGCAGCGCTACCTGTATTGCGTCAGGCAATGTTGATATCATTACTCTGAGCAGTGAAAAATTTGATGAACTCATTGAAAGTGATTCAATAATTGGGTATAAACTGGCTTATAATATACTTGGCTTTTTAGCCGGTAGACAAGATACTATCACGCACGATATTATGTATCTGATGAATGAATTAGATAAATCCAGAAGTGTTGAAATCCCTCGTGCTCGTAGGGAGAGTATTCGTACGGGTGCATTTACTGTTTGATTTTCTTGTATGCTTTTCCTTTTCTGTATCAATCTAATATTTACAGTTCATTTAACTCAAAATGCTGAAGTTTATATTTAATCTGAATAATTCATCAGTATTCTGCTGCGAGCCCTAATCTCTGCTCAAATAAGCCGGTTAACTCAATTTTACATCTCAGTCAATGAAAATTCACTTTCACTGTGAAATTTTCTCTAATCAATTTATTATGAGCGAGTTAAGTGCTTTCGCGACGAATCGCATGAATTAATCAGGTTAACCCGCATTTCTCCACAAAGAATCTACTATGAGAACGTATATCAATTCATTTCAGCATCTTTCCTTGACTATCGGATTCTATGAGTCTTTCTGCAGGACAGCAGAATCATTCTCTATTCATCGGTAAAATACTGAAATGACGTAATCGAAGTAAAGTTGGTGAGAAATCTGGGTTAGCGCTAGCTCGAAGACATGACCACTGTCATTTGCAGTATTCCATTGAAGACTCCTCTATTTTGATGCAGCCGGTTGAGGAATGGGTTGTGTCGTGAATGTGGTATAAATCAATTGTTTTAAGTTACCCTCAGCCAGAATATATCCCGAAATAAGGGCGATAAGCGCTGCGACGGTGAATCCATAACCCAGATATGAATAATCCAGTTGAACCGTGATTTTCGTAAAGATAAAATTCCCGAGGCAATAGACAATTGTCACCAATAACGCTGATTTTCTGAATTCGAAATATAATAACATGATTACCATTATTTGCAGCAAAACCAGAAGCATCGATCCCACCAGGCTGATTCGAAACATACCCCACTGAAGCGGGCTTAAATGAAACATTTTCATAATTGGAGATGCACAGACTAGGCAGGTTAAGGTTACAAATATCTGAATTTTAATCAAAAAAGACATGCCGTCTTTTAGAGATTGCATCAATTTTTTTCGCGCATTTTCAATATCTTGCAATGAACCTTGGCCTGATATGATTTCATAAAATTTTCTGAAATTGATATAAAAACTCGTTTCGACTTTAATAAAAAATACTGTGAGTGTTGGAATAACGCTCAAGTATGTGATGAATGTACAACTGTCATAAATGTCATAACTGCGGAAGCTATGGTGAATCGTTTCCGCATATTCAGAATTCCATAAAACAAATTTATCCGCCCATAATCCCAAGTTTAGCATTATACCTATCATTACTAAATCTGGAAATTTTCTAAAATACGCGAGAAATGAAAAGTCAATGGGTTTTGTTGTCAGCGGAAATTCCCTGGCAACAACAGCAACCAGTATCATGAAAATAAGTGCTTGTCCAATCGCATAACCTTCAAGATAACCTACGATACCGCATTTTTTGCCGAGTAAATCGCCACAGAATATGGCCAAAATACTACCACCAATAAATGCCATGGAAATGGTTATATATTGTTTTGTCGCCGTGATGAAAACCATTGTTATCCAGATATTACTCACGAGGATTAGTAAGGCTACAGCTCTGAATGTGTACCAGGCACCTATTTTTGTAGAGTAAAAAAATGTGATGCCTACAGCTCCGTTAAGGAAGGTTGAGAATACTATCAATGTTAAAAGACAGGGAAGAATCTTTTGATTTTCATCACAAAATAGTAGATCAGCAATATATCGTGTCGCATTTAATTGAATAAAACCAGTGACGATCAGGGATATCGCATAAACGTAAACAAGGGTCACGCGAAATAAGATAATGTCATCACGATTCAGTTTAAGCGAACTCCAGGCACACAACATTCCGATGCAAAAAATGATTACAATCAATGGTCCGGATGAGACAAAGGCACCTAAAAGATAGCCTTGTATCGCACCAAGATATGTTTTTTTGTCTAACAATTTCTGGATTTTAAATCCGATTCCAGCCATAAGAAATCCTCAATTATAGATATCCTTCATAACAATTTAAGTATTGTGCAAACAAGTCCACTTCCTGATAATATTTTACAACCCGCCTTCTTCCTGCTTCACCCATACTCAAATATAAATTGTCATCAGAGGTAATTTTAAGTACTGCCGATGCTGTTGCCTCAGGATTTGCAACCCCGGTGACATATCCGCAGGGACCCAACTCTTTATCTTCTGGAGTTCGTCCATTTATCAATTCAGTACATGATCCGACATCGGTAACTACAACTGGCATTCCGTAGCAATTTGCTTCGAGGATGACTAATGGCTGAGCCTCGCTAACACTCGTTAAAACAAGTACGTCCATTTGAGGATAATAATCAAGCAGATTGAGCCTGCCTTTAAAGATCAGCCGATCTTCCAAATCAAGAAGGTTCCGTAAAATAACGCAATCATCATAATACTGCTGATCTTCGTCGGTTGGGCCACATATCCAACACTCGATTTTTGGATTTTGGTCGCAAATAATTTTGCAGGCATTGATAAATGTTTTAACATCTTTGATTGGTACGACCCGGCCGACCAATGAAACAATAATTTTCTCCTTAGCAGATGGAGGGAGACGTTCATTATCGGTTACATATTTATTGATATCAAGTCCGTTTGGTATAACCCGGCATTTATCTGGATCCGCACCATCACCAATTTGACTCTGTCGGTTGCCTTCATATAACGTGATGATTTCATCAGAAAATTGATAGGTAATTTGACTGAGGAAATGAAAGAATTTCGTCCACCATAGCTTGAAGAAGCTTTGACTATGATCGGGTCGATATGATTCTTCATATTCATCATATATCCACCGGGCATCAGCGATCTCAATTTTCCGTTCTTTGGCGTAGATTCCATGTTCCGTAAGAATTAATGCAGAATCAGTATTTTTTACTCGGGCCACCGCTCCGATGATTCCGGCATAACCTGTTGCCACCGCATGATATATTTTTGCTTGTGGAATGTTTCCGTTTATTGCCAGCAACAAGGGGAGCATGCTGAAACGAAATGTCCAAAAATAATCTATGAATGAAATATCAAGATTATTTTCAATATAAAAATCGTGAATAATATTCCAGCTTTCTTTAGAAAATATTATGTCGGAGGGACTTATAACCGGTGGATTACCTGCTAATACAGTCACAAGATTCGGAAATTCTAAAAAATTCCCTTTGGGAACCTGGTTTAGAAATTCGCGTATAATACGGTATCCTTCATCCTTATTTCCCTTTGTTTTAAATGTGGGCAGCTGATATGTATGGATAAGGACTTGGTGAATCTCCACAATATTGGGAGGTAATTCGTACTTCATCTCTTTGCCATAGTCTTCTGTGGGTAAAATGACTAACAAGGAAAAACGAATTTCATGCAATGCTTTCACTAGTTGATGAACCCAGCTAGATACACCACCAGTAATATAGGGATAGGTCCCTTCAAGAATGAGGCAGACATCACTTCTAATTGCCATTGTTGACCTCCTCTAATGCACGGCGAGTATAGGACGCAATTAGGGGTTTAAGCTCGTTATTTTTACTGAATATTTCCATTATTTTTCTTTTCGCAGCCAGATTAGAAAATCGCGTAGTAATCATCAGACATTTCTCCAATTGATGGTCAGTTAACTGATCAATTATGGAAAGGAACGCACTACTGGCTACCTTTTCCAATACAGGTAGATCTAAGGCATCTGAAAAGTCTAGTAGACTTATAATGTCATCATGGGTACTTTTACTGAGGCTCTGTTTTATGGATTTTCCTGCTGCTTCATTTGAAAGGATATGATTAATAACTTTGACCACGAAGTTAAAATACTTGTTATTCTCCGTTATTCGGCTCCACGATACCAAACCAAAATAAAAATGATCCATTTCTTCGGGTCGGCCATTTAATTCAGCGCAAGCTGATAGCGCGAATTCGATCTGTTTATCTGTTCTCTCTTTTTCGCTCAACCAATGGAAAAACAAACTGCAATCAGTCAAAATATTTTTTGCAACCAACGCAATTAATGGAGTATTGATGTCTTCAACTATGTCTTTTCCTAATAACGGTAATAGCTTCGTAATATCCATCTCCATGTTAGCTAGTAATAGAATATTAATTGTCATCATGGAGATATTAATATTTTCAGAATTGATCAGATTCATGAGAACGTTGAATATTGCCGAATCCAATATAATTTTTTTTGAACGTAAACGTTTTTCAAGAAAACTTAGAACTGTTTGAATATCAGAAATGTATTCGTCACCGGTTTGACTTAAAATGATAAGAATTTGATCGTTGTCTTTTTCGGTCCATAAGCGGGTTAATGCAGCAACAATCAGGTATCTTATGTACAGTTCGTTATGTTCGTTTGAGTACAATTCAAAAAGAAAATGTTTAGCTAATGTGGAATTATAGTGAACCAAGCCCTCTATTGCTGCACCTCGAACAGTCTCTGAATAATCTGTAGATTCAGCGGTATGTTTAAGAATTTGGTAGATTGGCTTATAATCCAGAAAGGACAGTTCTGTCAGGTAAAATATATGTTCAATATCAGATAATTTTTGCTTAAGGTTAGTCCGGCAAAGATCATAAACGGTATTATCAGGTAATTGACGGAATCGTAGAGTTGCCATATTGCAAACCTGCCTATCTTTGGATTGCAAGGCTGTTTCTAAAAGGTGTTGTGCCGTCTTTTGATTGGGAAAACGTAGTAGGGCGTTCATCAGTATGTCGAGAATATGAATCGATTTTTCTTTTGTAAACGCCTTTAAAAGCGAATTCTGTTGACGGGACGTTGCAAAAATATTTAGCCCTTTAGCAGCCGTGAGACGGACTTCATAATCAGAATGATCCAGATAGGTGGCAAAAACGGTATGTTTTTTTATCTTGGAAAAGTTCATCAATGCAGTCAATATCGCAATGATAATATCTGTATCGGTTTCACATTTAAGGCTGTTGAGTAAATGTGATTCACAGATTGGCGTTCCAAGACGGCTTAGTGCTGAAACGAGTATTCTTTTTTCTCCAGTATCTGCGTTATTCCAATAACCAATCAGAAGAGGAATAAAAAAAAGTTGCTTAAGATCTGCAATGATATTTATTGTGAAAAGATGGACATGACTATTTTGTGAATTGATCAATTGTCTAATTAGATTATCCTGTTCCTCCGAATTTAGAGATTCTATAATCCGTTTTAGCTCAAAGTGAATCGATTGATGTTCTTCAATTGTTTCCTCAATGATTATTTCAATCATCAAATACAAGTTCGCGCGAAATCGTCCATCCGCTATTTTTCGGCATAAAAGCAGACGCACAGCACTGGAACATTTACGGTAAAGACTGCGAAATGATTCAGTGCTAAATGACGCAGTAATGATCGTATTCAAATTATGTTGCAGTTGCTCGACTTTGGTTATCATCAATCTTCATCCAATACTTAAGTGATTCACGAATGGTATCGTTCTCAATACTTTCTATATATTTAATACTTGAGCAAAGTGTGCTTAATTCGTGAAATTGATTTAGTCTTAACAGAGATTCGCATTTAACGATGTTTAATTCCAAAGATAGACCGTCGTCATTTTCAATCAGTTGCAGTGCCTCTTTATCGCGTTTTAGCAACGACAGGATTTTCACTTTTCTTAATCTGAATGTTTCATTGTCGTCTTGGTTTGTTAATAATTCGAGAGCGTTTTTAAGGTAAAAATCTTCCGTTGCAGCCGGTAAAATCTTTAAATCGACCATTTTTAAATAGTGATCCACCAGATTTATGATGAGGTTATTGCGCGTTGGATGCTGTTCAATATCCTGTTTTATAAGGGTAAGAATATTATTGAGATCTTCTTCAATTCGACTTAATGCACTGGATGCATAGAATCGAATGTCTGGATTTTCGTCCAGTAGGCAACTTCTTAAAAGTTTAATGGATCGCTTATCTGGATTTTTTGCGATTTTGCTTAGAGCGTTACGTTTGTGGGCAGCATTCTTTCCTGTAAGAATATCCTGTATCGGTTGAACATCAAGGGAACGTAAAAGGATCAGGCTGTAATGTTCTTCTTTTGCGATTGGGGATTCATCAGTAAAGTCATCAAATCTTAGAAAGCTATTGTTTTTCGAACGCTTAAAGGAAATCGACTCATCTAAATCTTCAAGGAAAGTTGATTTGTCTGGAGTTGGTGCCGCGAGGAAACTGAACGCACCTAGAATAATGCCAATAACCGGCATTGATATTCCCATTATTACGCAAAGAATCGACCAAAAAGTACGTTCCTTTCCGTGCAATACGAACCCCCAATATGCTAATACCGCAATGAAAATTACGCTCAAATGAAGTAAGGCCAACAAAATGGGTTTAGTCGCGAATATAGTCGGTTTTGATAGAAAACCAAGCATCCAACCCCACGTAATATAATCGAAAATGCTGCAAATCGTTAGGATGATTAGCCAGCTGAAAAAGCCAATAGAGCGAAAGCGAAACCGTTGTATGCTTTTAAACACTGGATTCCTCAGTATTTTTGATTAATTCTTCCCATGACTCCATTTCAACGGCGAAGCTAGCTACTCCAATTTTGAGGCGGTCGTTATTATCATTCTTTGGAAGCATGCTCCCTAATTCCTTTTCAATCTGGCCTGTTCGTTCAATTGACTCTTCGTCACTTGTCGTTGTCATTAGAATTGCTAGTTGAATCTCTTCAGTATATCGGGTCAGGATATCAATATTCCTGCATTGTGTTCTCAGGTAAGCAACTGCTACCTTTATTTCTTCTAAGCGGGAACGATGATTTTGCGATTCAAATGGAATAATTTTTATTAATGCCAGGGACAACGGTAAATAGTATATTTTAGATCGGGCAAACTCCTCAGACAGTCGTTGGTTCAGATATTTTCGATTGTAAATTTCCAATAGTTCATCTTCTATCGAATGTGATTTTACTAATTCAAAATACATAGCATTGTCCAGTGCCTGACTGATCCACTCTGATAAAACCTTGAATATGCTCATTGAAGCATGGGTTGAGTTAAGAAAGGGCATACTTTCAATGTTGATAGCGCCTAATAGTGTGCCATTAGTGCTGATGAGAGGAGCACACATAATCGACTCTCCCATAAACGAAATTTCTTCAGGAGAATCCAGAAAATCCCGAACTGATAACGATATTTTTTTGCTACAGGCTAATCCAATCATACTATTATCCAAAGGTATTGTCTTTCGAAAATTCAGAGTATCTTGCCAACCATAAGAACCCGATAGTCTTAAGACATTATCTTCAAATAAATAGATAGAACACTGTTCGGCAGCTAGATGGCGGGCAATAATGTCAGGGACATTTTTACATATCTCTGAAACATCTAGCCGTTCAAGGTTTTTGCTTATGTGATAAAGTGCGGTAAATGAATTTATATCCGTTAGTATGCGTGACTCTAATTCATTGGAAAAACTTTGCAGGGTGTTATTCCGCTTTGTTAGTTCATCTGCTCTTTTTTCGTTTTTCTCAACCTGTAGACATAAATTTTCTTCTCGTTGAATGTGGGTGGATCGCAAGTGTCCGAAAAAGCCACCGGTCAGAAAAAAAATCAGCCCATGTACAATGGTCACATCTAGTTTTTCCCACACCTTAAGCGAGGCTGAAGGGCTGGCCCAGAACCATAGGATCGCTGTTGCCAGCAGTGCGGTGAAAACTCCTGATCTTGCGCCATATCGGCATGCGATCAAAAGGATTAGGAATAGGTATGGATGGGGATGGCAGGAAACGAAGGCAGGATTTTCCGGGAAAAAGTATTTATTGATGGCTATTAAGATAAGTAGACCTAAGACGCACTCATAAATCCAATTCGGAATTCTAAAAGACGACTTCATCCGAGACTGGCATTAATTTTGTCTATCAAAACAATAGGAGAGAATGGTTTGGTCATTATAGAAACATCCATTTCCATAAATTCCTTGCGCTCTTCTAAGTCAAGTCTTTTCGCGGTCAGTAATAATATTTTTATATTTTTAATCGTGTCATTTTGGCGAATCCTGGCGCAAAGATCTTTCCCTCCAATACCCGGCATCATTAAGTCAGTGATTAACAAATCAAATGGGCCACCGTTCAACGTATCAATCACTAACAAAGGGTCCGTTAAAGCGAGTACTTCAAAATCATGCAGTTTTAATGAGCTTTTAATGATAAGCGTTATAAATCGATCATCATCGAGAACCAAAATTTTTTTTTTCATTTCAAATTGAATAGATAGTTACGATTAAATTTTTTTACAAGGTATCGGCATTGTTTCTGTGCAAGTTCACTCAATGACCCCCTGTAATTGAGAAAACACCACCCTTCGTCTGCTATAGCAGCCCCCCACAATAAATTACCACTGGTCACATCAATCATACGTACTGTTATGCCAACAACGGGTGCTTCACCCAGGCTCCGGCGATATCGGTATTCTGTTATTGTCCCGGTGACTAATGTGGAAACACCTAATTTCTTTCCCAGTTCAGTAAAATAACGGGGGCTGCCTGGTTTTACCTCTTCTAATCCAATTCTATTCCGAATTTCATGATCCGGCATAATTGCTAACGTTGTCTTCGCTTGTAATTCCGTGCTGAATAATTTAGAAACAACACGTCCAGCTTCAGGAGAACTGCTTTCGTTTTCAAAAGGGATAACTGCTAATTTTCCGAAGTCAATTTTTTCAATATTTGGTTTATGAAACGTGGTAACTGTTCTACAACCTGATAAAACCAGGCTACTTAATACTAAAGGCACCAAAAAACCGAATTTTAGACCTAAATTTATCATTAGAATTTTCCCGAGAGTTTATTGGATGGTGCTCGTGACCCAAATTTCTTAACAGATAAGGTTTAGCCTGATTAATTCATGCGATTCGTCGCGAGAGCACTTAACTCGCTCATAATAAATTGATTAGAGAAAATTTCACAATGAAAGTGAATTTTCATTCACTGAGATGTAAAATTGAGTTAATCGGCTTATTTGAGCAGA